>PLDO01000526.1 GCA_003136215.1 Bryobacterales bacterium | reverse complement strand
GCGCGGCGATCTCGATGCCGTGGACCTCGCCGAGAAACAGGCCCAGTGGGTTGTGGGACGAAACCCCTTCGTCTCCAGCGGCATGTACGGCGAGGGGTATGACTGGACCCCGCTCTACTCTGAGCGCTCCGGACACATNNACTCCACCTCGCGATGGCTCTACCTGATGCAGGATATATCCAGGCCGGCTTCCGTAGAAGGCCTGGTGAAGCCCGCCGCGGACGAGCCCGTGGAATTCCGCGAGGAGACCACCGGGCAGATCACCACTGTGGCCGCAGACCTGACTCGCGGCGAGTTCCGCGCCACCCTGCCCGAGGGCCGCTACACCGTCCGGCAGGGCGATCGCCACGTGTCCCTGACCCTGTTGCCCGGCGGCGTCCGCCGCGTCGATCTGCGTCCTGAGTGTGTCCTGGACTTCAAAGTAACTTCCGTGGCGGGTGGGCCGGGCGAACTCACTCTCCGTGTATCGGCGGAAGGGGCCGGCCGCCATACGTTCACCATGCGGGTGGACAACCTGAATGTCGAACATGCGGAGCAAACACTCGAGCTGCAGCCCGGCCGCCCGCAGGTTGCCGTGTGGCGCGCGAAAGTCGTCGCAGGCGATACGCCATGGGTCGCCGTGGTGGTCCCCGATGGTGTGCTGGCGAATCGCCGCGAGATTTCGGGCATGAACAAGTGAATGTCGTCAACCCCCAAACCGAGCCCCGACCGTTAGGGAGCGGTTTTGCCCCAGTAGCAGGAGGACTTATGCGTCTCATAACGATGTTATTGGCCGGTGCTTGCCAGGCCGTCTTCGCAGCCGGACCGGCTCTCATGCCGGTGCCGGTCAAAGTGGAACCTACGTCCGGGAAACTTGCCATCAATGCGAATTTCGTGGTGTCGACCGTTGGCGGCGCAGGCACCCGCCTGGCGCCGGCGGTGAAATCGTTTCTGGACCGTGTGTCGCGCCAGACCGGCGTGCTCTACGCGCCGCAGCCCCCGGCACAGGCGGATGCGCGGCAACTGGTGATCGACTGCGCAGGCGGACCGGAGTATCCGGCTCTTGGAGAGGATGAATCTTACACCCTGGACGTCTCCGACACGCAGGCCCGTATCAAGGCCGCCACCGCGGAAGGCGCCATCCACGGGCTGGCGACCTTCGCTCAACTGATTCGGCCCGGCCCGGATGGTTTCCAGGTCGCCGGCGTACATATCGAAGACCGCCCGCGATTCCCCTGGCGCGGATTGATGCTGGACAGTTGCCGCCATTGGATGCCCGTTGAGCTCGTCAAGCGGAATCTTGACGCCATGGCCGCCGTGAAGCTCAATGTGCTGCACTGGCACCTTTCCGAAGATCAAGCCTTCCGCGTGGAGAGCCTGCGCTACCCGAGGCTTCACCAAATGGGTTCGAACGGCGACTACTACACGCAGGACCAGATTCGGGCCATCGTGGCTTACGCACGAGACCGCGGCATCCGCGTGGTCCCGGAGTTCGACGTGCCTGGGCACACTGGCGCCTGGCTCCCCGGTTATCCGGAACTGGCCTCTGCGCCGGGCCCCTTCATCCTGGGAGCCACCAGGGGCGCGGTGATGGACCCATCGAAGGAGAGCACCTATGCTTTCCTCGATGGCTTTATCGGCGAGATGGTGCAACTCTTCCCCGACCCGTACTTTCACGTAGGGGGAGACGAAGTGAACCCACGGGCGTGGAACCAGTCCGAGAGCATTCAAGCCTTCGCGAAGGAACATGGGCTGGCGGATGCGCCCGCCATCCAGGTTTACTTCAACCAGCGCCTTCTGAAGATCGTTCAGAAGTACGGCAAGACAATGGTGGGATGGGACGAGATTCTGGTTCCCGGGCTTCCCACGGACGCTGTGATCCAATCCTGGCGCGGGCAGAAGTCGTTGTCCGACGCGGCTGCGAAGGGGTATCGCGGAATCCTCTCCTGGGGATACTATCTGGATCATTTGCGCCCGGCGTCGTTTCATTACGGCGTGGACCCGCTGGGCGGCCCCGATGCCGCTAACCTCACACCCGAGCAAGCTGCGCGGATCATGGGTGGCGAGGCCTGCATGTGGGCTGAACTGGTCGGGCAGGAAACGGTGGACTCGCGCATCTGGCCGCGCATGGCCGTCATTGCGGAGAGGCTGTGGTCGTCGAAGGACGTCACGGACGTGGACGCGATGTACGCGCGCCTGGACGCGGTGAGCCGGAATCTCGAGTTTACCGGCGTGACCCATCGCCTTTACTACCAGCCCATGGTGGACCGGCTCGCCGGAGATCAGCCTGCCGCGCCGCTGCGGGTTCTGGCGGACGCGGTTGAAGCGCTCGGGTTGGGCACGGGGCGCCGGGGACGGCCCACCGGAACGATGCCGCTGAACCGGTTCGTGGATGCTTGTCAACCCGAAAGCGAACTGGTGCGGTCCATGGAACTCGCCACGAAGAGATTTGTGGCCAACCCGGCGGGCGACAAGGAGGATGCCGCCATGCTGCGGCGGCAGTTCGAAACCTGGGCCGCCAACGACGCGCTCTTCCAACCCCTGGCGGAGAATAACAGTCTGCTGGAGGAGGTCAAACCGTTGTCCAAGGACCTCTCGGCGCTCGGGGATGCCGGACTCAAATTGCTGGACTACCTTGCGCCGCATCCGCCTGCGCCAGACGCGCGGCACATGAAGGTCAAGAAGCCGGGTAAGGCGGAACTGGCGACGCAAAAGGCGGCGCAGGCGGCCCAGGCGGACTGGCTCGCTAAGCTGAATGCCGAACTGGCGCGGTTGTCGCGGCCGCCGGCACGCGGAAGTGCCGGCGGCGGAACACAGGGCGCATCGGCGGATGTTCTGCTGGCCGCGTGCCGCCCCGTGAAGGTACTGGCGGACGCGCTGCATCCGTGACCGCCTGACAGCACACAAAGAGACCAACGTCCGGCCACGTCGTGATAGCATGCAAGCACGCAGCTGGTGATCGAATACACCGGGAAATACTGGGGCCCAACCACGGCCGGTACCGATCTTCTGCGGGCATTCGCTCACTAGACGCACGCGAGAACCTAAAATGCAGTCCACTCTCTTTTTGATTCTGCTTTCCGTGGCGCCTGTATTTGCGCAATCGGGGGACGGCTGGAGTTTCCTCTCCGACCCCTCGATCTTCCGCGATGTGCACGGAATGCTGCCCTCGTATCTCAAGGACAAAGCCGCCGCGCTGCTCGACGATCGGCGGCGCGCGATAGCAAGCATCGACACCATGGCCGATCTGCAGGCGCGCCAGCGATACTGGCGCGAACGTATGTGGAGTTACTTGGGCGATCGGCCCGAACGCACGCCATTGAACGCGCGAGTCGTCGGCGCCGTCGATCGCGGCGATTTTCGCGTCGAAAGGATCATCTTCGAGAGCCGGCCCGGATTCTACGTCACGGCGAACCTTTATCTGCCGGCCAAAGGGAAGCCTCCCTATCCGGCGATCCTGTTTCCGCTCGGCCACGAGGAAGGCGCCAAGGCGCATCAGGCCTGGCAGCGGTGCCTCGCCGGACTGGCACGGCGCGGCTTCGTCGCCCTGACATGGGATCCCATCGGACAGGGAGAGCGGGTGCAGATGTACGACGAGGATTGGCACGATTCGAAAGTGCAAGCCTCCACCGTGGAACACACCATCATCGGGATACAATGCCTGCTCACTGGGACGCACATCGCGCAATACACCATTTGGGATGGAATCCGTGCGCTCGACTATCTGCTCTCCCGGCCGGAAGTGGATGCGAAGCGTGTCGGCTGCACGGGCAACTCCGGCGGAGGTACGCACACCGCGTATCTTTCGGGTCTGGATGATCGGATCCAGGCGGCGGCGCCTTCCTGCTATATCACGTCGTGGAAACGGATGCTGGAGAGCATCGGCCCGCAGGATGCCGAGCAGGTGTTCCCGCTCTGGCTGAAGGACGGGTTGGACTACCCCGACTATCTGTACGCGTTCGGCGGCAAGCCGTACCTCATGCTGACCGCCATTCGCGACTTCTTCCCGATCGCCGGAGCGCGTGCAACTTTCGAAGAGGCACGGCAGGTGTACGGAAGACTCGGCATCGCCGATCGGATCGCCATGTTCGAAGCCGATGATGGCCACGGCTACACCCAGCCCCGCCGTGAGGCCGCGTACCGCTGGTTCACACGCTGGCTGCAGGGAGCGGAAAATACCGAGCCTGAAGCGCCGCTCTCCCTCGCGACCGTTGAAGAGCTGCAGTGCACGCGCACCGGCCAGGTGCAGACCGAGTTTCCGGGGTCGACCGACGTTTTTGCCATGAATCGCAAGCTGGCGGAGCAATTGCGCGTCAGCCGAAAACCCACACCTGAGAACGTCCGCAGATTCGCTCGTGAGTTGAGCTTTTATGACGCCGCAACCGCGCCGGTTCGCATTACGCGCTTCGGAGAGACCGGGCGTCCCGAGTGCCGCGTCGAAAAAATCGCTTACGAGAGTGAACTTGGTATCTCGATCCCGGCGCTGCTTTTCGTCCCCAATGGCGATCCCGCGCGCAAACCCGCAATCGTATTCGCCGACGGCAGCGGCAAATCGTCAGCGGCAGCCGAGGCGGAGCAACTGGCAGCGAAAGGGTACATCGCGCTCGTCCCGGATCTGCGCGGCTTCGGCGAAACGCAGCCGGCGCTTGATCGGCGAGACTCCTTCGTCCGCTACTTCGGAGACTACAAGGACACCCTCACGGCGCTATTAATCGGCAAGACGATGGTAGGGATGCGCGCCGCCGACGTGGTCCGCGGCGTCGATCTGCTGGCGGCGCGGAATGACGTTGATCCGTCCCGGATTGTTGCTGTTGGCCGTGGCGCCGCCGCAATTCCGGCCTTGTTAGGGACCCTCTTCGACAATCGCATCAAGAGCCTGGCGCTCGACGGCATGCTGGTGTCCTACGAGGCCGTCGTGAAGGAAAGGATCCATCAGGGCATCGTCGATCAGATCATTCCGTCGGCGCTGAAATACTTCGATCTTCCGGATCTCGTCGCGGCCATCGCGCCCCGCGGAGTAGCCGTCTTCAACGGCGTCAATCCGCTTGGGCAGGAACTTACCATCGGCCGGTTGCGCCAGGAGTATGGGCGTTCCGCCAGCCAGATCGGCGTGCGCGATCGGGAGGAACAGCCGTTCGCGCCGATTCTGGAGCGCTTCCTCAGTTCGCAATCGCGCGGTGGCGCGACTACACCGAATGGCGTTACAGTGGCAAAATGACGATGTTTGAAACGGCTCGCGACCTGCTGTGGCAATTCAAGGGAGACACGTTCGTGTCCGGTTTCGGCGTGCTGCCGGAAGCCGGGCGCCTGTGCGCGGCACTCGGCCGCCGGGCCGTACTGGTGCGCGACGTGTTCCCCGGATCGGAACGTCACGTAGATGCCATTGTAGCGTCCCTTCTGGCGGCTGGAGTGGAGATCGCGGCTACGATTCCCGGCGCCGCGCCCAACGCCCCGCTGGCGGACCTGGCCCGCGTGGCAGCGGATCTGCGGACCTACAATCCGGACGTGATTGTGAGTTTCGGTGGCGGTAGCACCATCGATTGCACCAAAGCGGCTGAGGTGCTGCGCTCTCTGGGAGGCCCGATCGACGACTATTTTGGCACGGGGCTGGTAACCGCGAAGTTGCAGGCTTCGGGCGCGCGTCTGGCGCCCCACCTCGCGATTCAGTCCGCCGCGTCGTCCGCCGCCCACTTGACGAAGTACTCCAACATCACAGACGTCGCGGCCGGCCAAAAGAAGCTGATCGTCGACGACGCCATCGTGCCGGCACGCGCCCTGTTCGACTATGCCGTCACGCTGGACGCGCCGGAGTCGCTGACCGCCGACGGCGCGCTCGATGGACTGGCGCACTGCCTTGAAGTCTACTATGGAGCCACCGGTAAGCCCGCTTATACCCACATCGAAGAGGTCGCGCTCACCGGCATCGCGCTGGTCATGGAATACCTGCCGCGCGCCATCCGCGATCCGCGGGATCGCGAGGCACGCGAGGGGCTGGGGTACGCTACCGACCTGGGCGGTTATTCCATCATGCTGGGCGGAACCAACGGTGCCCACCTTACCAGCTTTTCGCTCATCGACATCCTCTCGCACGGACGTGCCTGCGCTTTGATGAATCCGTACTACATGGTTTTCTACTCGCCCGCGGTTCAGGCGCAACTGCGCGCCGTGGCGGTTTTGTGTGCCCGCTTCGGGATGGGCGCCGCGGCCATGGAGAGCCGGAGCGGCAGGGCGCTGGCGGAAGCGGTAGCCAACGCCCTGATCTCTCTCGAGCGGGTCGTCGGCAATCCGGCGACCTTAGGCGAGGTGCCGGGCTTCTCGCCGCGGCACATTGATCGGGCGCTCACCGCCGCTAAGAACCCGCAGTTGCGCATGAAGCTCGAGAATATGCCAGTGCCGCTTCGCCCGGAGGAGGTGGACGATTACATGGGTCCGGTTCTGGCCGCTGCCGTGGCCGGCGACCTCACACTGGTCCGCGATTACGCGGCCCCGCCTTCGGCTGGCGTCAGCGCAAGATAGGCCCGGCCCGCCGCAAGGCCCGCTCCTCTATGAAGATCGTAGAGTTCGGATAGAAACTGCGCCTACACGGAGATGCGGAACCGGAACCGCATGTCCTCCCCAAACCACTGCACGTAGTTCGTGCCCCAGCCGTTGTTGAACAGGCAGAAGTGGAGGCCTTTCGACAGGTCAGGCTGATTCCTCGTGAAGTTGACCGGCATCCGTTCGCCCAGCGCCACCACCGGAGCATCGAGCGTCTCGATGCGCAGCGCGCCTTCCGGTCCCTGGTAGCGCAATCCGCCGAGAACCGCGTGCATCGCGCGATTCCCTCCGGTTACCACATCGAATGGGGAAACCGCGCCGTCCGATTTGTCCAGCAGCCAGCCTCGAGGGTCGGAAACCGCGGGCTGAAACGTGAGCCACAGGGCCTCCGGCATACGGTTCGCCGCTTTGCCGAACCACGAGAAGTGAATATCGACAACCGGCTCGGCATCGGGCAACACCAGTTCGAGGAACATCCGGCGCGGCCAGGCCGCCACCCCTCTCCGCTCCGTTTCGGCATCTTCGATTTTCACCTGCGCCAGGATCCGGTGGCCCTTGGCATCGCTGCCGTGCCTGCATTCGGCGAGCGCCGGCAGCCAGGTCCGGCTCGCCGCGCCGAACCGCTCGATGTTGGGCTTGCCGAAGTCCTTCGGCGCCCAATCTGCCTTGCTCTTCAAATAGGCATCGAAAAACCGGTCGTAATCGCTCTTGGAAAGCGTCTGGTAGGCGAACAGCGCCAAAGGCTGCCGCGCGGATGCCCAATCCCGGCCCGTCTTCTTATGCCGCAGGCTGCGAATCGCGCCTGTCCCGGGATCGAGCGCAATCGTGAAATGCCTGGTTTCAATCGCCTCCCCGGCGGGATGCGCCGTCAATCCGCTGCCGTCCGGTTCCACCGCGTCGATGTCCCGCGCACGCTCCGACGCCTGCGCCCGCAGCGGCGGCGGAAGCGTCGCAATCGCATCCAAAAGATCCTGCCGCTTCTCCACCCAGCTGGATTGCACCACCTTGTATTTCGGCTGACCCAGCATGGATGCCAGATCGCGCGGGCGGTAGTGGTCGAAATCCAGCCAGGTCTTGGTGTCGGTGCCCCAGGTATGTTCCACTTCCAGAAGAAAGCTGTTGAGGAAGGCAAGATCGGTCGCATCCCCAGGCTCCAGCTTCCGGCCGGCGATCCACTCGCGGCGCAAACGCGCCACTTCGCGATACCGCGCCACCTTCAGAGGATCGCTCGGCACGCCATAGATCCACGTATCGCCGATCTCCTGGGTGAACGCCGGCAACCGGCCGCGATACGGTTCCACGGCGTCGGCGATGCCGGCAAGGTTGGTTGCGGCCACGCTGGCATTGGGAAATCGTTTCCGCAAGGTCGCATAAATCCTGTCGATTTCCTCCAGAGTATGGGGTCCGGCATTGTCGTCGCGCACCTCGACATCGATCGCCAGATCGGAGCCGGGAATCTTCACCACACCGCCGTACTCGTGCAGATGGTACAGAATGACGAGGGAATGGCCGGCGCCGTCGTTCCAGAGAAAGGCGGGCGGTACGTCCGGCGGCGTGCTCGCCGAGTTCACGCCGATATCCAGCAGTTTCACTCCCTGTTCCGCCAACGGACCGATGATGGCGCGGGTATGTCCCGGAACGTCCGTCATTTTGGCGCCGGTCGTGGTGCGCCCGAAACGGCGGTCCAGGGAATGGGAGAAGCCGATCCCGCCGGCGATCAGGGAACGATCCATCAGTTCTGTCTGCCACGTGAACGGGATCGCATGCCACGCAATGTCACCCGCGGCGATGGCCTGTTCCATCTCCTTCTTCCGTGCCGGGGAGGCCTTCTCGAGGTACTGATAGACCAGCCATGACCCGGTAGTCCAGACGTAACGGTCGCTCCCTTTGCGTTTCAGGGCGGCTGATGTTTCGATGGCGCGCGGAAAATGCTGATCGAAGTATCGCCGCACCACATTTGCCTGCGTATCGATGAAGCCCGCGTCGAAGTGGCACTTGAACATCACCAGCACGCGCTTGATCGTGGGGTCGGATACCAAAGCTTCCTGCGGCTGGCCGGCAAGCGCAGCTTCCGGACTAACACCGCGGAGGGCGCCCGCCGCCAACAGATTTCCCATAAACTGACGTCGTCTCATATCGCGTTCAGACCTTCACCCTTCAATCTACCGTGCGTCGCAGCCGGTTGCTCGATTATTCGATTGCTCGATTATTCGATGACGCCGGCTGGCAGTAAATCGGATAGACTATCAGCACTTGCCTGCTATGAAGTGGAATCTTGCGCTCGCCATTTGTATCGCCCTATACCCAGCCGCCGCCCCTGCCCAGACGGTCGAATCCGGAAAACGGCAATATCTGGTTCTCTGCGGCAGCTGTCATGGCGAGGACGGGTCGGGCGGAGGACATGGTCCGGGTTTCCTGGACGCCCGGCGCCAGCGCGCTACGTCGCAAGGGGAGGTGCGCAACCTGATTCTCAAGGGCATCCCCGATGGCGGCATGCCCGCCTTCAAAATACCCGATGAGCAGGCGGACGCCATTGCAGCTCACGTGATGACCCTGAAGCAGCCCGCCGTCAAAGCAGGTGGCGCCGCTGCGGGCGACTCCATGGCCGGGGAGCGTTTCTTTTTCGGAAAAGGAAACTGCGCGAGCTGTCACATGGTGCGCGGCCGCGGTGGAGTGCCCGGCCCCGATCTGTCCAACGTCGGCCGCGACCGCGGGCCGGCGCAGATTGAACAGGCGCTGCGCGAACCCGGATCTGCCTCCGCCGCCCCACCGGGACGCGAAGGACGCGGAGCGGCGCCAACCTATCGGGCGGTTACCGTGCGCCTGAAAGACGGGCAGACACTGCGGGGCATCGCGAAGAACGAGAGCGCATACGACCTGCAACTGCTGTCGGTGGACGGCACGCTGCATTTGCTGTCGAAAGAGCAGGTCGCGGAAATCGTGCGCGAAAAATCGCTGATGCCGAAGGTCGAAGCAACTCCCGGGGAGATGCGCAACCTTGTCGCCTACCTCAGCCGGCTTTCCACCGACCCAAATGCCAAGGCAATGCTCGCCACGGCCGGGCTGGGACCGGGCGTACCGTTCGCCGACGTGGCGCAGCCCAAGCCGGGCTCCTGGCCGACCTACGACGGCAACCTGACCGGCAACCGCTTCAGCCCGCTCAACCAGATCGATACGGGCAACGTGCGGCGGCTGGCGCCCCAGTGGATCTTTCCGATTCCCAGCGCTCCGCGCGCGCTCGAGACGACGCCGGTCGTGGTGGACGGCGTGATGTACGTCACCACGGTCAATGAGGCGTACGCGCTCGATGCGCGAAACGGTCGCGAAATCTGGCACTATCGCCGGCCGCGCAGCCAGGGGCTCGCCGGCGATGCGGCCAGTGGAATCAACCGCGGCGTCGCCGTGCTCGGAAACCGTGTGTTCATGGTCTCCGATAACGCGCACCTGTTCGCGCTGCATCGCTTTACCGGACAGCTCATCTGGGACGTCGAAATGGCCGATTCCCGGCAGAATTACGGCTCCACGAGTGCGCCGCTGGTGGTAAACGACCTCGTGGTGGCGGGCGTTTCCGGCGGAGACGAAGGGGTTCGCGGATTTCTGGACGCATATAAGGCATCGACGGGCGAACGGGTTTGGCGCTTCTGGACGATTCCAGCGCCCGGCGAGCCCGGGTCGGAGACGTGGAGCGGCCGCGCATTGGAACACGGCTGTGGCGCGACCTGGCTCACCGGTACCTACGACCCGGAAGCCCGTCTGCTCTACTGGCCCACCGGCAATCCGTGCCCGGACTACAACGGCGACGAGCGGATAGGCGACAACCTCTATACGGCATCGGTGCTGGCGCTCGATCCCGTCACGGGAAAACTGAAGTGGTATTACCAATTCACGCCGCATGATCTGCACGATTGGGACGCCACGGAAACGCCGCTGCTGGTGGACGCGAATTTTCACGGCCGGCCGCGCAAGCTTCTGCTGCATGGAAATCGCAACGGCTTCTTTTACGTGTTGGACCGGCTCACCGGCAAGCTGCTGTTGGCGGAGCCGTTCGTCAGGAAGCTGACCTGGGCCAGCGGCATCGGCCCTGACGGACGCCCCATTCTGCTGCCGGCCAATGAGCCGTCCGTGCAAGGCCAGTTGACATGTCCCTCGGTGGAGGGGGCGGCGAACTGGCCGTCCAGCGCCTACAATCCGGCCACCGGCCTCTACTACATGTTCGCCGAGGAATCGTGCAACATCTACAGCAAAAACGACCAGTGGTGGGAGGCGGGCAAATCGTTCTACGGTGGTGGCACGCGGCGCGCGCCCGATGGCGGCGGCAAGATTCTGAAGGCCATCGATATTCAGACCGGGAAGACCGTCTGGGAGATTCCGGACATCGGCGGCGGAATTCTGGCGAGCGGCCTGATGGCATCCGCCGGCGGGTTGATCTTCTATGGCGACGGCGGCGGCGCGTTTGTCGCGGCCGACGCCGGCAACGGAAAACTGCTGTGGCACTTTAATACCGGGCAGAATTGGAAGGCCGGCCCCATGACATACGTCGTTGATGGCAGGCAGTACATCGGCATGGCGGCGGGCTCGACCATCATGACTTTCGCTCTGACGGAGCCTCCGCAATCCCGCCCGGCGCCCCAGGCGGCCGCGCCGCGCCCCTTCTAGTTGAATGTGCTTCCGCCGGCGCAGGCCTCTTTGGACGCCGCGTTCGTGCCGGAACTTGCAACCTGTGTATGATGGATCTGCGCATTTCCGCTTCGACCTGCGTCACACAAACCAGATGCTGCCTCTAGTGACCGACCTTAGCCGCGCCTTGCGAAGCCTTCGTAGTGCGCCCGCGCTCGTGGCTGTTGCCGTTTCTTCCATGGCCTTGGGCATTGGCGTCAATGTCACCATTTACAGCGTCGTGCGCGAGATGGTACTTGACGACCTCAGCGCCCGGCAACCGGACCGCCTGGCGCGCGTTTCCGCCGAGATTCCCTATGCCCGCTATCGCGAACTCCGCCAGGCCGGCGTATTTCAGGATTTGGCTTTCAACGTCTGGCTCAACGATATCAACTGGAATTCGGGCACGCACGGCGAAACCGCCTGGCAGATGATCACCAGCGCCAATTTCTTCGATGTCCTTGGCGTTGGCGCGTCGGCCGGCCGGCTCTACTCCCAGGCCGATGAAGGCCGCCCCGTCGCCGTGGTCAGTTACGGTTTCTGGCGTGGGCGGCTTGGCAGCGATACCCATATCGCCGGCCGCTCGCTCAACCTCGACCCTCAGCCCAGCCGAAGGGCCAACTCCAGTCCGGACAACGTCAATCCCCTCATTCCATGCTCCTCGTCCGCTTTTACCTGTTTTGGGTTCCGGCGGGCGCTTCAGCCTCCACCGGAACGGACTTGATCGTGATGCCGCCGATTCGCGTCCGGAGATAGATCCGGTGCGATGCAGACGAAGTCGCGCGGGCGAAGCCCGAGCCCACGAGATACCGGCGGTGGGCGGCCCCCGCAAAATCGGAAGAGACAACGCCGAGCTTGGATCGCGCGTCTATGGAGTACGTGCCCGAATCCGGCAACATCAGCAGGATGTCGCCGCTGTGACTGGTGGCTTCCACATTTCCCGTCATGTCGCTTACCAATACATAGCCGGCGCCGTGCTGGATTACCAGCCGCGAATCGTGCGGCGCATGAATCAGGTATTCCACCTTCACGCCGCCCTTGCCGCCCCACAAGTAAGGAAATCGCTTGTGGGGAGCGATGGTCGAAATCGTCAATTCGCTGTCGGATTGCCGTTCGGCGACGACACGGACGCGCTCCAGACCGCGTGCGGCCTGCTCGTGCCGCTCGGGTTCGTAGTGGCGCTCTCGGGATTTGACCACTGTGACTTCGACTTCCGGCCGGTCCCAGCCTTCCACGGTTACGCTGCCGAAAGAGTGCGGCACGTGGATGACGCCCCCGGGCGCGAAACTCACCCGCTCCGTCTGGACAACCTTAACCGTCCGTGCGGACGTCTCACCGCCGAACGCCGGGAGGAGAACTCCCAGTGCGTTCAGGGCGAGGAGAAGCGTCGTCAGTCCTCGAGTCACGGCTTGCCTCCTGTCTTCAGCGCGCGCCCCTCTTTCACCATGCCCAGAAACCTTCGCGCCAATTCGCGAATCTGCCTTTCGTTCCGTATCCGAAGAGCCTCGGGAGGCATCAACTCCGCCCCGATGCCCAGCGCGGCCGAGCCGGCCAGGATGAAATCAACGGCCGTGAGTTGGTTCACACCGCCCGAGGCGATCATCGGAATCTGAGGAAAGGGCACCTTCAGTGCCCTGACGTAGCTGTGGCCGCCATTGGCCGAGCACGGGAAGACCTTGACGAAGTCGGAACCGGCTCTCCACGCTGCGATGACCTCAGTGGGCGTCAGCGCACCGGGAAAGACAACGACATCGTTCTTCAGGGCGAACTCCACAACTTCCAACACCAAGCCGGTACTCGTCAGAAACAGCGCGCCAGCATCCAAACAGCGGCTGGCCGTGTCCACATCGAGGACGGTGCCGGCCCCCACAATCATCTCCGGGAAATCTCTGGTCAGGCGGGAAATCACGTCGATGGCGCCAGGGGTCGTCATGGTGATTTCAGCCGTGGGGATCCCGGAACGGTAGACCGCTTCGGCCGCGAAGAGAGCCTCGGCTGACGACGATACGCGAATCGCGGGCAAGATGCCGACCTCCTCGATGCGGGTGCGGACCTCCGCTCGTGTCATGGCAGGCTCCTGGTTCCCACGGCCTCGCGAAGCTGTTCCAGCGCGGTCAGGTACGCGGCGATAGTCTGCCGCCAGGCGAGTTGCGTGGCGCGATAGCTCCGTTCCGCGTCCAGGAAATCCAGCAGGCTCGCGGCGCCGCGCCGATACGCATATTCGCTGATCTCGCGGTTCTTCTGCGACACTTCGAGATAACCCGATCGGAAGTACTGCGCCACCCGGTCGCTGCTTTCGAGGGCCTCATACGCGTCCCGCACGTCGGTCATTACCTGCCCGCGCGCCGATGCCTGCTGGTGCTGCGCCTGATTGATGGCGTAATGCGTCCGCGCGATTTCGCCCTGATTGCGATCGAAAATCGCCAGCGGAATCTGCACACTGAACGTAACCGCGCTGAGGCCATTGACGTGCGAATAGTTGCCGGAGCCGGTCACGTCCACTTTCCCGTTGGCTTTGGCGAGCTCGTGTTGGCTGCCGGCGGCGGTAACCCCCTGCACGGCCGCGCGCAGGTCGGGACGATTCTCCAGGGCTTTCGCCTCCAAGTCGGCGGGCGTGAGCTTGAGGGGCTGGTAATCGAATACGCCCGCCACATCATAATCGGCGGGCACGGATTCGTAACCCAGCAGATGGCGGAGGTCCGATAGCGCCTGGGTCTTCGCCAATTGCGCCTGTTGAACGTCCTGCTCAAACTGCAGCGCTTGCAGTTTGATTTTCAGGAAGTCGTTCTCGCTGATGCCGCCGGATTTGAATTTCGTTTCGCTGATGTCCACCGTATCCTGGTAGCTTTTTAGATCCTGCCGCGCCAGATCCAGGGTGGATTGCGCAAGTTGCACATTGATGAATAGCTGGGCCACCTGAAACGTGATGCCGCGCTCGTTGTCCGCTACCTGAGAGCGGGCCACCGCCGTCGCGTCCTTCGCCGCCTGAAGGCGATGCTGCCGTTTCTTGCCGCGTTCGAACAGGTAACTCAAGCCGATGTCGCCCTCGGTGGAGTTATGGAGGTAATCGAGAAGGCTGCCGCCGGGGTTGACCAGCGGCAGGTATTCCCAGTCGGTGAACAGCGTCGGGTTGGGGCGCAGATTGGCGGTGACCTCCTGCGCCTCGCTCTGCTGCACCGTGGTGCGCGCGGCCAACAGATTGTGGTTGTGCTGCAGCGCCGTCTGGATGGCCTGGTCGAGGGTGACGGCGACCGGCGCCGAAGGCGTCTGCCCCAGCGCAAGATGCCAGAGCAGCGCGCAGGCCAGCGCGGCGCGCGGAACGGAACGGTTAGCTTTCAAGGGATTCCTCCGGTGCGGGGAGCGTGTCCCCCTCCCGCGCCATCCACACGTACAGAGTTGGCAGCAGGACAATGCTCATCACCAGGTCGGAAATCAGGCCGCCGACGATCACAATGGCAAAGGGCCGCTGCGAGTCGGAGCCGATATCGTGCGACAGCGCGGCAGGCAGCAAGCCCAGCGTCGCCACCAGCATGGTCATCATGATCGGACGAAGGCGGAGAACTGCGCCCTCCACGGCGGCGTCCACGATGGTGTGGCCGCGCGCGCGGCGCTGGTTGATGTATTCGAGCATGATCACCCCGGTTTGTACGGAAACGCCGAACAGCGCCAGAAAGCCGACGCCCGAAGACACGCTGAAATTGGTGTGGGTGACCAGGAGCGCCAGCAAACCGCCTACGCGGGCGAGTACCACGTTGACCAGAATGAGCATGGCCCATTTGAAGGAACGGAACATGGTGTAAAGAATGATGACGATCAACAGAATGGTCAGCGGAACGACGATCAGCAGCCGCGCTTCCGCCCGCTTTTCGCTTTCGTACTCTCCGGACCACTCGAGGTGATAGCCTTGCGGCAGCTTCACCTTCTGCTGGACCTGCTTCATGGCGTCCGCCACGGTGCTTCCCAGATCGCGGCCTCGCACGTTGAACGTAATGGCGGCGTAGCGGCTGTTGCCTTCGCGGTAGATGTCATAGGCGCCGTCTTTGACCGCCACTTTGGTTAGCTGTGCCAGCGATACGCGTTCGCCGGACGGGGAGAGCAGGCGGACATTGGCGATCGCCTTCTGGGTGTCGCGATACGCCGCCTGGTATCGCACCACCACGTCATATCGCTCTTCGCCGAGCAGTACCTGGCTGACAGCGTTGCCGCCCACAGCCGTCTGAATGGCGTCTTGTATGTCGGCCACATTGATTTGAAACCGGGCCGCCTGCATTCGATCGATGGTGAAGTTCAGATTCGGCTGGCCGAGAGTGTGAAAGAACTTGAGGTCCTTGAGGCCGGGCACGCGCGCCATGGCGGCGGTGACTTCGTCGCCCTTGTCGTCGAGCGTCCTCAGATCCTTGCCGAATAGTTTGAGCGCCAGTTGACCTTTTGTGCCGGTCACGGTCTCGCCCACGTTATCTTCGATGGGCTGGGAGAAATTCCAAAGGGCGCCGGGAAATTTTTCGAGTTCGCGGCTCATGGCGGCGATCAGTTCTTCTTTGTCCCGATGGAACACGGGCCGCCACTGCTCCTTTGGGTTGAGATCCACGAAATACTCGGTATTGCCGAATCCCCCGGTGTCGGTGCCGTCGTCGGGCCGTCCCACTTCGGACACCACCTTGGTGACCTCTGGAAAGGCGGCGAAAACCAGGCGGCACTGATCGGCGAACCGGGTGCCCTCGGTGAGGTTGGTGCTGTCGGCCAGAGTGCCGCGAGCCCAGATGGCGCCTTCGTCCAGGTGCGGCAGGAACTCCGAACCAATGACCCCGCTGAACGCCAGGTATGCCGATGCGCCGAGGGCGACAAGTCCAACGCCCAGCGTGATCCAACGATGCCCGATCGCCCAGCGCAGATTGCTTCGATAACGAGCGGTCAAAAAGGCCACCACCGGGTTGTGCCATTCGCGAGCTCCCCTGCGGAAGAACACGCTGGACAGGACCGGCGCGATGAGGATGGAAAATAGTAGCGCGCCCAGCAGCGCGAAGGCGACGGTCAGCGCCATGGGCCGGAATAGCCGGCCCTCCACGCGCTGCAGCGTGAAGATGGGCAGGTACGCGGTGATGATGATGGCGATGGCGTAGAACACCGGGCGCTGCACCTCGTGGGTAGCGTCGCGGATCACCTGGGTGACGGGTCTCGGGGACGTGGCCGCACTGTTTCGATTGATGTGGCGAACGGTGTTCTCCACCATGACCACCGCGCCATCCACCACCATGCCGAAATCGAGCGCACCGAGGGAAAGCAGGTTGGCCGGAATATGGCTGACGTCGAGCCAGATGGAGGCGAACAGCAAAGAGAACGGAATCGTGAGGGCCACGATCAAAGCGGCGCGGATATTGCCCAGGAACAGCAGAAGCACGATGGTCACCAGGATCATGCCTTCACCCAGGTTGTGCATCACCGTGTGCAGGGTATAGCGCAGGAGATCGGCGCGATCCAGCATGGGAACTACCTTCACGCCGGGAGGCAGGATGCCGTTATTGAGCTCTTCCACCTTCTTGTGGATGCCCTCCAGCGTGGGCCCCGCGTCGGCGCCTTTGCGCATCAGCACGACGCCCTGAATGACGTCGGGTTCGTCGACGATGTGTCCGTCCTCCATGTGGTTAGCCCTGGCCATGTGGCCCAGACGAATCTTGGGGCCTTGCGCCACCTCGGCGATGTCCTTCACCCGCAGGGCGGTCCCTTTCTGCGTCTTCAGGACGGTCTGCTCGATGTCGCTGACATTGCCGAAAAGGCCGAGCGTGCGGACGTTCATCTGCTGCAGGCCCGTCTCCACGAAGCTGCCGCCGGCGTTGATATTGTTGCTGGAGAGTTGCTGCTCCACCTGGCCGATGCTCAAGCCGTAGGACACCAGCTTGTTAGGGTCCACGCGCACCTGGTATTCCCGGACCGCTCCCCCGAAATCGGAGACATCCACCACGTTCGGAACGGACTTGAACTCTTTGAGCAGCGTCCAATCTTCAATAGACCGGAGCTCCATCAGGTCGTATCTCGGATTGGTGCTGCGCAGCGTGTACCAGTAGATCTGACCAACGGTGCTCCAGTCCGTGCCAATTTGCGATTGCAGCCCGGAGGGTAAGTTCACCTGCGTGAGCCTCTCCAGTACCTTCTGCCGGTTCCAGTCGTTGACCGAGCTGTCGTCGAAGATCATGATCACGTACGACAGACCGAAGATCGATTCAGAGCGCAGGAACTGCAGGTGGGGGATCCCGTTCATCTGGATTTCCACCGGAATCGTGACCTGCTGTTCCACCTCCTCCGCGGACCGTCCGGGCCACTGCGTAATCACCGTCACATAGTTGTCGGCGATGTCCGGATATGCCTCCACCGGCAGGTTGTGAAAGGACACGACACCCCACGCCGTTAACAGCACAACAATCGCGATGACGACGAACCGGTTGTTGAGCGCAAAATCTACCAGGGCACGAATCATTTGAGTTATCCGAGCGAGAGTGCGAGGCGGTATGTAGTGGTACTTATTGGCTGATCGCTATTACGTGCTCGAGGACCACGGCGTTGGCGATCACTTGCTGGGCCGGTTTTATGCCAGACTTGATCTGCTGGAGGTTGCCCGGCAGGGGATCGCCGCCGACTACCTCGACACGCCGGAACTTCTTGTCCGGCGCCGGCACGTAGACCCAGTCGCGGTCGTGCAGATGGAGGATGGCCGATGCCGGCACCACCGTGTGCACCTCCTTCGTTAGGCCACGGAAGGTGGCGGTGACGAACATGCCCAGGCGCATAATGCCCGGATTGGCCACCTCGATTCGAATTTTGGCAGTGCGGATGTTCGGATCGAGGATAGCGCCGATGTTGCTGGCCGATCCCCTGAGCACGCGGTCGGGGTAGGCGTTCAGGCGGATCTCGGCGGTGTCGCCAATGTGCACGTTGGGCAGGTCGTTCTCATAGACATCGCAGACGATCCAGACGCTGGAAAGGTCGGAGATAGTGAAAGGATTGGTAGTCAGGCTCTGCACGCCCGCAGCGGTGGTCACCTGCTGGTCGGTGATGACTCCGGATACCGGCGCAAAGATATCGACCATGCCATTGGGGCGATCGGGGTCGTTGCCCAAGAGGCGGAGATGCTCCGACATGGTTTCCACGTCCACCTTGGCCTTATCTTCGGTGTCCTGGGCGACCTGAAGATCGTTCAGGGCGATGGCGCCGTGGAGGTGCAGGTCCTTGGCGCGCTCCAACTGGGTGCGCGCCAGGACTTCGTCCGCCACGGCCTTCCGGTAATTCCCGAAGGCTCCGGAGATGTCGTCGCTACGAACGGTGAGCAGCAACTGGCCCTTGCTCACGGTGTCGCCGAGCCGCGCCTGAATGGAGACGACGCGCCCGGAGGCGAGCGAAATCACCGGGACGTTGCGGGAGATGTCGGGATTCACCGTGCCGGTGACCACCAACTCCGGCGCCGTGGCCTGCGCCGTCGCCGTGGCCACCGGGAACTGCTCCGGATGTTCCACCGAGAAAACACTAACATCGAATCCGGGGACGATCTTCGCCGCGGGCGGCGCTTCCTCCTTAGTGTCCGCCCGCATTCCCTGACAGCCGTCGAGCAGCAGCGCCGCCGGGACGAGTGCCAGGAGAAGACCAATCTTCAAGACGTTGTTTTTCATAAGAGACTCCTATCCGTTCGAACTGGTTGTTTCAGAACTTGACCATGACGCCGAGGCTGAAGGTGGCCTGGCCGCGACGAAGATCGGGGAACCAGACACTGCCGGGTCCGCCGCAATTCGCAGTTGCCGTCGGGAGGTCGTTTGCACCGGACGGGGCGCCGCTGGCGCAGACGTATTGCGCGGGCGAGCCGTTATTTCCGCCGGGAGGGGTGATGCCGCCGCGGCCGGACCAATAGGGAACGTCGGAATGCCGGTATCCGGCCTCCGCCCACCATGTGATGTACTGTTTGGGCATATAGTGAAGCGTAATCGTGGAGTCCCACATGTGGGCCTTGTCCCCGGGATTCGCTGTGAAGTAGGGCGAACCGGAGATGGCGTCGGCTCCATTGATGGGAGGCAGCAGCGTCAGATAGCGGCCCGGGTTGGTCATCTGGCCGCCGCCGAGCGTAACTGCAAACTTGTCCTTGTTCAACCAAATCCGGTTGTAGACCATCCAACCCAGGAAGTCCTGCTTCGGGCCGCCCTTGCCCCCGTGGCAAGTTACCCCACCACCGTATTCACAGCCCGCGTCGGCGGTGAAGGAGAACGCCATTTTGCTGACGCCCTTATCCTGGTCCGGCTTGTTGTAATACCTCACTTCGACGCTGTCATCGGTGTGGATGCGGGACCGGCCCGGGTTGCCCAACGTATCCGTACCATTGCCGTAGTTGTTGAACACCAGCGAAAGCCACTCGTGCGGGCGGTATAAGATTTGGCCTCCCAAGCCATGGTGCCCATTGAACTTCGCGTAAGACTGCCATCCGTTGATGATCCAGGGCTCGATTTTCAGCTTCTTGGTGGGGAACCACTGAATCCGCAGGCCATTGAAGAACCATGGCGTATTGGACGACACGAACGACGGCTGATACGTCCAGTTATCGAAGTTATAGTAACTGAACAGGCCAATGTACGACACAAAAATCCCGGCATCGACGTTGAGGCCATGGCTCACGTTGAAGTGGTAACCGCCCCAAGCTTCGGAGACGTAGCGGTAAGCGTTGCGGAGGTCCCATTGGCCGACGCCGGCGCTGCCGTCATTGCGCGGCGTGGTGGTGGCGAACAATCCGTTCATATACAGTACGCGGCCTCGCACATTCTGCCAATGGAAATCGCCACCCACGCTGATCTGCTCCTCCTGGAACTCGCCGGACCGGAAGGACTCGGTGGATCCCCCCATGGTGTGGTCAACCGGTTGATTAAAGTCCACCATATAGTGGGTGTCGAAGCGGACTTCCGGAGTGAAGAACTTCGTATCCAGCACGGTGTCTTTGTTGCGCGGCGTACCGTTGAGCCAGGTAAAGTCGCCAAACGCGAACGGGGTGAAGTTGTCCACTCCGGTGGTGGCGTCAGGAGCCTCCAGGGCTTCCGGAAGGACATGCGCCGGTGGCGCGGGGGCCGCCGCCGTTGGTTGCGGAGCGGGCGCAGCGGAAGGCGAAGGCGCCGCCGCGGCAGTTTCCGCGGGCGTCGCAGCCGCGCGAGCGTGTAGCGCCGCCTCGAGTTGCTCAATGCGCAGTTTCAGCGCGGCGAGCTCCTCCTCGACCGCTGTCGTGGTTGAATCGGCTGGCGCGGGAGAGGTCTTCGCTGCCGGAGCCGGCGGGTTGTCAGCCGCCAGCAGGAGATCGACCCGGTAGGGCCTTGGCGTGGCCACATACACGTTAGTCGTCGATTCGGTGAATCCCTCTTTCGCCGCCGCAACCTGGTAGAGTCCCGGTTCGAGGGCCAGTACGGCGAAGGCGCCATCCGGGCCGCTGATTGCGGTTCGGTCCGTGCCTTTCCTTACGCTGTGCGCGGTAATTCGCACCTGCGCCAACGGTTGTTTACTGGTGGAGTCCCGGGTTACTCCGCCAACACCGCCTGAAACCTCCTGCCCGGAAGCGGTGATGGTAGCCACTGTAAGTTGCATTGCGATGCAGGATGGCACTACGGCGAAAAGTAGTAAGTTGCGAGTCATAAGTATCCTTTCTGAGAGCAGTCGCGTTCTTCTGTTCGTGGGGTTCCTATGCGCGGGCTCGGCGCGGCCGGTGCCGCCTGCGTGGGCGGCTGGTCTTGCGATTGCGCCACGCGCTTTACGGTGGCGGTTCCGTCCAGCGCGCCGCAAACATGGTGACTGCGCTACATGCTTCGATACCTCTGACGACGGAATCGAGTATGCGCCATGATTCATGAGGAAAGCATGAAGATGCTCCGGAAATATATCTCTGGATCACGCCAGCCCTCCGGGCGCCATATCAGCCCCCGCTCTGAAGCGGTAGCCAACCTGAGAATCGGTGAGAAGGTACTTCGGAGAGGCGGCATCGTCGCCGAGTTTCTTCCTTAGTTGCCGGACAAATGTTCGGAGATACTCCAGTTCGCCTCCATACTCCGGTCCCCAGACCGCTGCCAGAATTCGCGCGTGCGTGAGAGGCAGACCGGCGTGCGACATCAGGAAATGAAGCAGCTCGAATTCCTTGGGCGTCACGTGAATCGGCGTTCCCGCCCTCCGCACCAGCCGCCGGGCGGGGTCCAGTTCGACGTCTCCGATCCTGATGGCGGCGGCCTCGTCCGTCTGGGACGCGTAGGCGCGGCGCACGACAGCGCGAAGCCGTGCCGCCAACTCCCCGACGTGAAAGGGTTTCGTGATGTAGTCGTCCGCACCCGCGTCAAGCGCCTGAATCTTGTCCTCTTCGGCGTTTCTCACCGTCAGCATCACAATCCCGAGCATGGGCATCAGTTTACGCAGCCTTCTACATGCCTCGATGCCATTCATACCTGGCATGGAGATGTCCAGCAGCACGGCGTCAAAGCGAACCGTGCGAATCAGCGCGATCGCCTGCTCGCCGGTCTCAGCCTCGGCGATTTCAAAGTTCATGCGCTGCAGGGTTCTCCGCAGCGCCCAGCGGATCGCCGCCTCGTCGTCCACGATCAGCAGTTTCCCCTTTATGCCGTTTTCGTGCTCGGGCGGCTGATCGGTATTGGATTCTTCTCGTGTCATGGCCCGCTGATCTGTAAGTCAGGATCGATTGTGCGGGATGCCGCATGAGGAATGCATGAAGATGGCGGCGCCTTCCCTTACGCGGGTCTCCCCACTCACGATAAGTGGCTGCATCGCCTGCACTTGCCGGCCGTATCTAAAGTTTTGATGGCCGTGGTCAACTTTTCTTATACCAATAGTTCCGCCCACCGGGAGCTTATAACTGGGCATCGGGGCGTTTCACTTAGCGCCCACTTATGCTTTCCTCATTTCCGCCGGGCTAGACTGCCCTATGCACTTCATGGATGACAAACTGGAGACGCCGGAAACCCATGGCGGTGAGCGCCCGAAGATACCCCTGCATCCCGGCTGCGGAATCCTGCGTCGGGCCGTCCGCGCCAACATCGTGTCCTTCCCCTCGCAAATTCCGATCTTCCCGAAGCGTCCCCAGGCGGAGATGCAGTGGCGCATGGTTCTATTGTTCTTTGTTCGCGGCTGGAGCGCGGCGAATATCGCCGAGCGGTTTCATGTGCCCAATCACCGCGTATGGAGCCTTCTGAATGCGTGGTCGGTCCGAGCCATGGCGCTCGGTCACGTTCAGGTGATCGATGCGGAGGCATTCGAGGCATGCTGTCGCGGCGAGGTCGAATGCGGAATCGATGACGGCATGGAAGCCGGCCGGCTGGGGACGGTTAGGCCTCTGGTCGGTAACGTTCCTCACGCGTTGCCGCGTGCGGCCCTGGATATGGGGGCTGGAGGAGCGTGGCGCGCCACGCGGGCGTCAGGCGGGTCCGCCTTTTCGCCTGGCGAGGGTGCGGGCCTTGTTGCCGCCCTTGATTCAGCCGTCGCGCACTGCGAGGAATGGCGCGGTGAGTTCTGGGTGCGCGCCGCCGCGCATCTGCGCGATCTGAGAACCGCAACGTTGGCCGCTCTCGAGGTCGGGCGAACCAGCGAACGGAGGGATGCCTTCTTCATTACTTCCCAAAGTGGCAATGGCAGTCTTACACACGAACCGCTTGTACGCGGCGAGGAGCGCGTTTCTCATGCGGTTGCATAGCATCAAATTGCCGGCCGGTAGGATGTCTGCCGTGATCGCTCTCGCCGTGGCCGCTACGTGGTTTGCCGGTGCGCAGACGCGCCAGGCTTCTAACTCCACGGCATTCCGCGCTGACGCCACCCTGGTCCTGGTTCCGGTAACGGTGGTCGACCGCGGCGGCGCGATTGTCAATGGATTGGCGAGCGGAGCCTTCACCTTGACCGAGGACGGCGTTCGGCAGCAAGTACATTCGTTCGCCGAGGAGGAAGTGCCGGTCTCGTTGGGAATCGTGCTTGACCTGAGCGGCAGCATGACAGGGGTTCTCTGCCAAGCCAAAGAGTCTCTGCGCGCACTGCTGAAGGATGCCAATCCAGCCGACGAAGCATTTCTCAACACTGTGTCGACACGGCCGCGGGAGTACGCCGGCTTCACGCACGATTTCGATGAAGTGCTGAGCCGGGTGGCATTCGAAAAGGCCGGCGGAGACACGGCTCTGATCGATACGATCTACGGCAGTTTGCATGAGTTACGTTCCGGTATCCATACCCGGAAGGCGTTGCTGGTGATTTCCGACGGAATGGACAACCACAGCCGCTTCTCGCGAGAAGAGCTGTTGGATCGGGCCGTGGAATCCGACGCACAGATTTACACCATTGCGGTAGACAACGCGCCGGCGTTTGCCAAGCCCATGGCGCGGATGGAAGAAAGTCGGGGACTTCTATTTCTGGATGAACTGGCCGCGAAGACGGGCGGGATGAGCTTCGTCGTCCGTGGCCAGACGGACATTGCAGCGGCGGCCGCCAGCATTGGCCGGGCGCTGCGGAATCAATACACCATCGGCTTTGTTCCCCTTGGCGATGGGCGCGGGGGCCAGTGGCGTAGAATCAAGGTTAAAGTGGAAGGCTCGGGGCTGAGGGTGTATGCTCGTACGGGGTATCGTCTGGACTGACGGGCGCAGGCGGGGCGCACAAGCCGCCCATCAACGTGCATAATACTTAGGTGAATGTTGTTGCCTTAGGCAGCAGGCATAGACGTGAAAGCTGAACTCGCTCCCGGCATCGCCGCCGAACCGAAAGTCGGGGCCAGGATGAATAGCCGGATGCGCTATTGGGAACCCGTGCGATCTCGATTAGGGATTCTGCGCGGATGCCTGGCCGGGCTGACGGCGGTTGGCCTGGTGACCGTCTGCGGGCTGCGGCTGAATCTGAACCTCTCTACTTCCGGGTCCCTCTACTTCCTGATTGTGGTGATGGTTTCGGTGATCTGGGGTTTCTGGGAAGGCAGTGTTACCTCGCTGATCGCGGTGAATTGCCTGAATTACTTCTTTGTCCCTCCAGTGTTCACCTGGACGGTGTCGGATCCGCAGAACTGGGTTGCTCTCGCCGCCTTCGAGATCACCGCACTGACGGTGAGCCGCCTCTCCACGCGTGCGCAGGACCAGGCACGAGCGGAGGCGCGGCAGCGGGTGGAGGTCCAGAAGCTGTACGAGCTGAGCCGCCGCATCCTGCTGTTGGATCGTCGCCAAACGATCGGGCCGCAGATCGTGTCTCTGATTCATGAGATCTTCGGAACCGAATCCGTGGCCCTGTTCGACGCCGATTCGGCTCGTATGGATGCCATCGGTTCCCACGCAAACGATCTCGAACAACTCGCGCGGAGTGCCTGTTTCCAAGATAGAACGCTGGAAGGGGCCGATACGCGCGCGTGGGCGCACGTGCTGCGGCTGGGATCGAGGCCGGCCGGCGGACTCGCGCTCTGCGGCCCGGAAGTGGAACGGCTCACCATCGTATCGATCGCATCCTTGGCGGCGATTGCACTGGAGCGCGCGCGTTCCTTCGAAAAAGAAAGCGGAGCTGAAGCGGCGCGCCAGACCGAGCAGCTGCGAACGGCGGTACTGGACGCCCTCGCACATTCAGTCAAGTCGCCGCTGACGGCGATACGGACCGCAAGCTCGGGACTGCTGGAAGCTGGGCGCCTGTCCACGGATGACGCCGAACTGGCGGCGCTGATCGACGAGCAGGCGGAGCACCTGAATCGTCTGACGTCCGAACTCCTGCAGATGGCGAGAATCGACGCCGCCGAAGTCACCCTCCGGCGGGAGCGCGTAGGGGTACTCACGCTGGTTGAAAACGTCCTTGCCCGGTATCGCGAACAGTTGCAGGGCCGGCGCGTGACCGTGGCCGATCGCGCGGCTGATCTGGAGGTCTACGGCGACCGCAAGATACTGGCGGCGGCGCTGGAGCAGTTCATCGACAACGCGGCCAAGTATTCGGCGCCCGGATCTCCCGTTTCCGTCACAGCCGAGGAAAACCTGGGGGAGATTGTCATCGGTGTTCACAATCAGGGTCCGCCCATCCAGGCGGCGGATCGGGAGCGGATATTCGAACGGTTTTATCGAGCCGAAGGATCGGGGCATCGGGCGTCGGGCACCGGACTCGGCCTTTCCATTGCAAGAAAGGCCGCTGAAGCCCATGGCGGCCGCACCTGGGTAGTGAGCGAAGAAGCAGCCGGTACCACGTTCTTCTTCGCGCTGCCACGCGGCCCAAGGAGACGGGATGAGTCAGTCGCACGGCAAAGTTCTGATCGTTGATGACGAGAGTGCGATTCGGCGCGCGCTGCACAATACGCTTCACGGTATGGGGTTCGAGGTGGACGATGCCGTTTCCGGCGAAGCCGCGCTCGATCGCGTGCGTGAAGCCGAATACGATGTCGTTCTCATGGACATCAACATGCCAGGGATCGGCGGTGTCCGGGCGTGCCGCGAGATGCGCAAGAGCATGCCCCACCTGGGGATACTCATGCTGACGGTGCGCGACCGCGAGGAAGACAAAGTCACGGCGCTCGATGCCGGTGCGGACGATTACGTTACCAAGCCATTCAGCATCCGCGAGCTGGCGGCGCGCATCCGGGCCGCGGTGCGGCGTTCGTCCGCTTCCCATGTCGATCCCAACGCGGTAATCCGAATTGGGAATATCGAACTTGATCCGGCTCGCAGAGTGGTTCGCAAAGGCGGCGAGCCGGTTCACATTACGCCGACGGAGTTTGACTTGTTGCACTATCTCATGGCGCACGCCGGTCTGCCGATTACCCACGCGCGGCTCCTGCATGCAGTGTGGGGTCCTGAGTACGGGGGCGAGTTGGAATATCTGCGGACTTTCGTGCGTCAGTTGAGAAAGAAGCTCGAAGACGATCCTGCCGAACCAACCTATTTGTTGACCGACAGTCACCTCGGCTACAGGTTCACCGAAGCCAGGACCGGCGGACTTGAAAACATCCGGTAGTTGTGCCCCCCTCCCTGCGGGGTGCATTTCCAGGCTGCCTCTGCCGGAGGATCGCCATGGGACTTTTCCATCGCCGTGCTGCAAACATCCGGTCTAATCGGGTACTGTAGAGGAAAATGAGTGTGAGGTGGGCCGGACGGAATACAACGCAGCGGCCCGCGAAGGAGGATCAGTTGGAAAAACGGACAATCGGCTCGCTCGAAGTTTCCGTCGTAGGTCTGGGTTGCAACAACTTTGGATGGCGCATCGACGCACCTGCGACGGCGCGCGTCGTGGATTCAGCTTTGGATGCCGGCATCAACTTCCTCGATACCGCGGATATCTACGGCGACGGCCAGAGCGAGGAGTTTCTCGGCCAGGCGCTAAAGGGCCGCTGGGACCGTGTGGTCATCGCCACCAAGTTCGGCGGCAAGTTGGACGACCAACGGCAGGGCGCCAAACCTGACTACATCCGGCGCGCTGTGGAGGACTCGTTGCGGCGCCTTGGTACGGAACGCATCGACTTGTACCAACTGCACCGCCCGGACCCGAACACGCCCGTTGCCGACACGCTCGAGGCGCTTGATGGCCTGGTGAGGTCGGGCAAGGTGCGGGAGATCGGCGCCTCGAACTTCTCCGCCCAGCAGATCCGTGAAGCCGGCGGCGCGGTGCGCCACGGCGCCGCCCGCTTCATCGCCGTGCAGAACGAGTACAGCCTCATGCACCGCGAACCAGAGACGGACGTGCTACCTGAGTGCATGCGCCTCGGGCTGGCTTTCCTTCCGTACTTCCCGCTGGCCAACGGGCTGCTGACCGGCAAATACCGGCTCGGCCAGGCGCTTCCGCCCGGCAGTCGCGGCGAGGCCGGCTGGGGGCCGAAGGTCTTCATGGAAGAGAACCTGAGAGTTGCGGACTGCCTTCGCGAGTTCGCGGAATCGCGCGGCCACTCGCTGCTGGAACTTGCATTTTCCTGGCTCGCGTCACGCCCCGCGGTGGCCTCCGTTATCGCCGGCGCGAAGTCGCCCGAACAGGCTCAAGCGAACGCGCGTGCGGCGGGTTGGAAGCTCACCGAAGGCGATCTGACAAAGGTGGATGGCATCCTTGCGCCGCACGCCGGCAAACCGCTGCCATAGTGCGCCCAATTAGGCCGAATGACGAGATCCACTCAGGCCATTAGCCGCCTCTACCGCTGGTCCGATCTGCCCAGGCTGGCGGGTCTGGCGCTGCTCTACCTGTTTCTTGCCATCTGGACATCGGACAACCTTTCCATCAAAGGTAGCGTCTCCGTCTTATGGCTGCCCAGCGGCCTCGCGCTGGCCGCGTTGCTGATGGGCGGGCTCAAATACTGGCCCGCTGTGTTCGCCGGCTCGCTGGCTTCATTGAGTACCGAGGGCTATCCGCTCTGGCGTCAATTGGGTTTGGCCTCAGGCAATACACTGGAGGCGCTGATCGGTGCCTGGCTGCTGCTGCGGAGTCATCGCTTCCAGGTCGCGCTGATGCATGCGGAAGACTACCTGAGGATATTCCTTGCGGGAACCGCCGGCACATGCGCCAGCGCATTGACCGGGGTCGGCACCTTGTTGCTGGCGGGCCGTATTGCGCCGCCGGCCGTTGCCGGCAGTTTGCTGCACTGGTATCAGGGAGACATACTCAGTATTCTGCTGCTGACGCCGACTATCTTGGTTTGGCGCCGGCTACCGGGCGGGTGGTTCACCCGCATGCGAGTCGTGGAGACCATCGCCTGCTTCGGACTCGCCGCCCTGCTCGGGCAGATCACATTTGTTGGATGGGGCCAAAGTGTGTTCGGCCGTCCTCCTCTCGGCCATTTGGCGTTTCTCTTTGTCACCTGGGGAGCGGTGCGTTTCGGCCGCCACGGCGCCCTGTTACTGGTTGTCATGGCGGCGCTCCAGGCGCTGGCCGGTGCGGTCTTGGGCACCGGGTTTTTCTCCTCCGATCCCGCACAGTTCAACCTCAACAATTTGTGGATGTTCCTGCTGGCGCTAACCATCGTTGGCATAACCCTGGCCTTGCTCTTCCATGAACGCAACCTGTCGGAGCAGTCGCTCCGGAAAGCGGAGGAGAATCTCAGGTTGCTCACCGCCAATCTGAGCGAGATGGTGCTGGCCTATGACATGAACCGCTCGCTCGTTTACGCCAACCCGGCGGTAGAGAAGCTCACAGGCTACTCTGTGGCATCTCTCCGCCAGGAACAATTCATCTGTTGGGTTCATCCTGAGGATAGGGCTCGCATGCTGGGGCGTTGGGATGGACTCTTCCATGGAGGGGCATTTGCGGAGGAGGAGTACCGTCTGATCACTAAGGATGGCCGGCAGCGGTGGGCTGCTGCCTCCTGGGGACCGATCTTTGACGATACCGGGCGTCAAGTCGGCGTACAAGGCAGCGAGCGTGACATTAGCGACCGCAAGACAACGGAAGATGCCCTGCGGGAGAGCGAGCAGCGTTTCCGCACGCTCTTTGAGAACGCCGGCGATGCCATCTTGATCACGCAGAACGACCTGGTAATTGACTGTAATGCCCGTGCGTTGGACGTGTTCGGCTGCCGGACTCGCGACCAGCTCCAGGGGCATCATCCCTACGAGTTCTCTCCGCCGTCCCAACCGAACGGTCGGGACTCACGGGAGTTTGCCACCGAGAAGGTCACCGCCGCCTTGGCCGGTCGGGCGCAATGTTTCGAATGGGTGCACGCCAGGCTCGACGGTACGATATTCTCCACCGAAGTGAGTTTGAACGGCGTGGGACTCGGAAGTTCGGTGATATTGCAGGGGATCGTACGCGATATCACCGAGCGCAAGCGGGCGGAGGAAACTCAGCAACGGCTGGTGACTGCCATCGAACAGGCCGGCGAGACGATTGTCATAACCGACCCGGCAGGTGCCATCCTTTACGCCAATCCGGCCTTCGAGAAAACCACCGGCTTCACTTGCGCGGAAGCCCTCGGCCGGAGTCCGAGTATTCTCAAGAGCGGTAAACAGGATACAGCCTTCTATCGGAACATGTGGGCCATGCTGCTCGCCGGTCAGGTATGGAATGGCCGTTTCATCAACAAACGCAAAGACGGCACGCTCTATGAGGAAGAGGCCACCATCTCGCCCGTCCGCGACACCGCGGGCCGGATCATTAACTACGTGGCCGTCAAACGTGACATCACCCGCGAAGTCGCGCTCGAGGAAAAATATCGCCAGGCCCAGAAGATGGAGTCGATCGGACGTTTGGCGGGTGGCGTGGCCCACGACTTCAACAATCTGTTGACCGTGATCAACGGCTACAGCCGGATGCTGTTGGACAAACAGGATTGGGACGAACCGGACCGGGACAGCCTGGAAGAGATTTACAAGGCCGGGGAACGCGCCGCTGGTCTGACCCGGCAACTGCTGGCCTTCAGCCGCAAGCAGGTCCTTGCGCCACGCACGTTGGATGTCAACCGCGTGGTGCGGGAGATGCGGCCCATGTTGGCGCGGTTGGTGGGGGAGGACATCGAGGTGCGTCTCGCTCTTCACGCGGAGGGCGGCATGATTCACGCTGATCCGCACCAGTTGGAGCAGGTAGTGATGAACCTCGTGGTCAACGCCCGGGACGCCATGCCCGGCGCCGGCACGTTGCTCGTCGAGACGGCCAACGTGGTGCGGGACGAGAGCTTTACCCCGTCCCATCCGGATGCGCCTGTCGGTCGCTACGTCATGCTGTCGGTGAGCGACAGCGGTGTCGGCATGGACGAAACCACGAAGAATCGGATTTTTGAGCCGTTTTTCACTACCAAGGGAATCGGCAAGGGGACCGGGCTCGGGCTGGCGATGGTCCAGGGCATCGTGGCGCAGAGCGGTGGGCACATTGAGGTGGAAAGCGAGCCCAGACTCGGGACCACCTTCCGAATCTATCTGCCCTCGCTGGAGAGTGCGCCGGCCGGAGGCGGAGAACCGGCAGTCGTTCCAGCTCGTGTGCTCAGGGGAGAGGAGACTGTGCTGGTGGTGGAGGATCAGGCGGAGGTCCGCAAGTATGCGGCCGACGTGCTGGGTTCGTACGGTTACAAAGTGATCCAGGCGGAGAGCGCGAGCGAAGCCCTAAGGCTATGCGACCGGGAGCCGGAGCACATGGACCTGGTCGTCACCGACGTCGTCATGCCCAACATGAGCGGCAGGGAACTTGCCGACCGGCTGGCAAGACGCTGGCCGGACATCAAAGTGCTGTTCATGTCGGGCTATGCGCACGACGCCATCGCCAGCCCGGGGGCGTTACGCGTGGGAGTTGGCTTCATCCAGAAGCCGTTCAGCCCCGCCCAGTTGGCTTGCGAAGTCCGCGGAATGCTGGACACCCGATCTTCGTGAGTAGCAGCATTTTACAAACACTGCCGATATTGTCAGCCTGTTTCCAACCACTTACAGCCCTCCACTCCCGAACCCCCCAAATCCCTCTTCTATCCTCAAAGTGGGATAAGGCTCTGCCTTGTCCATCCGAGCGAAGCTCGGACGCGAGCCACTTCGCCCCAAATTGGCTTCGTTCCGCCAACCCCATCCGCCGTCCCGCCCCAACCTGTGTCCCAGCGCCCGACCCCTTGCGCTCCGTCAACCGGGGCCTTGACGGATCGCGGTATAATGGTGGCGGATGGTGTTCTGCAGCCCGTGCCAGCGGGCGGTCGAAGTTTCGAATCCTTCCCAGTTGATCGGTAAGCCTTGTCGTCGATTTTCCCCTGCTTGGAGGTATCCAACACCCACTTGATGAAATCCAGCGTCCGCATCAGCCGAGGCGTAGAGAGCCTCTTCGGAACCCGGGATGAAAACATCCGGTTGATCGAAGCCGGGCTCGGTGTTCAGACTCACCTTCTCGACAACAACCTCGAAATCGAAGGCGAGCCGGAGAACGTCAGCCGCGCGGCCAACATCCTGGAGGATTACAACACCCTCCTGCGCGAAGGCCACGTTTTCAACAACGGCGACTTGAACAGCTACCTGCGCGTGGTCACCGGCGACCGCGAAGTGTCCCTTCGCGCCCTGGTGAACTCCGGCAAGCAGCGCAACTTCGGCAAGAAGGTGCTGGCGCCCAAGACCGTCAACCAGCGCCGCTACCTGGAAGCCATTGAGCGCAACGACCTCGTCTTCGGCATCGGCCCCGCCGGTACCGGCAAGACCTACCTGGCCGTCGCCATGGGCATTTCCGCGCTCATGAACAAGCAGGTGGCGCGCATCGTCCTCACCCGTCCCGCGGTGGAAGCCGGCGAGCGCCTGGGTTTCCTCCCTGGTACCTTGCAGGAGAAGGTGGACCCCTACCTGCGCCCGCTCTACGATGCCCTCTACGACATGCTGGATAGCGAGCGCGTGGAGAAACTGCTGGAGCGCAACGTGATTGAAGTGGCGCCCATCGCTTTCATGCGCGGGCGCACGCTCAACGACAGCTTCATCATCCTCGACGAGGCGCAGAACTGCACCGTCGAGCAGATGAAGATGGTGCTGACGCGCCAGGGATTCAACTCCAAGATGGTGGTCAACGGTGACGTCACGCAGATCGATCTCCCCGCCGGCAGGCGCAGCGGCCTCGTCGACGCCACGGAAGTGCTCAGGGGCGTCGAAGGCATCAGCTTCGTGCAGTTCGACGAGAAAGACGTGGTGCGTCACGTCCTGGTGCAGCGCATCGTCAAAGCCTACGAGCGCTACAACGAGGCCATCGGCGCCGGACGCCAGCTCACCCTGCCGCTGGCCGAGCCTCCAGCCGAGAATGGCAACGGCAACGGCAACGGGAACGGCGAGGTCAAGGTGGTAATTCCCGCCGCCGAGACCGCCCCGCTGGACTGAGGCCCGCCATGCCGTCTCCCGAAGGCAGTAGCGTTGCGTTCCGTCGCGTCCCCGCGACTTTGCGCCGTGCGCCCATCGCCCGCTTTGCCCGCACCCTGCAAAAGGAAGTCGCCAAAGGCCGCCCATTCGACACCTTGATCTCTGGCGACGCTGAACTCCGCCGCCTCAACCGCGACTTCCGCGGCCAGGACTACCCCACCGACGTGCTCTCCTTCCCGACAGCCTGCCCCACCAACGCAATGGTGGGGCAGGCGGTTCCGCCTGCCACTCGTGTGCCCGCAATGGTGGGGCAGGCGGTTCCGCCTGCCTCTTCCGCCTTCCTCGGCGACATCGCCATCTCCCTCGGCCGCGCCCGCGCCCAGGCGCGCGCATTCGGCCACTCGATCGAACAGGAAATCCAGATCCTCATGCTGCACGGCGTGCTCCACCTCTGTGGCCACGATCACGAAACCGATTCCGGGGCCATGGCGCGCGCTGAAAAACGCTGGCGTGCCAAACTCGGCCTGCCCAACGGCCTGATCGAACGGGTGCGGTCATGATCCTGCTGCTCGTCGTCCTGTGGGTCACCATTCCGCTGCGCGCTCTCGTGACTTTCGTGCAGGTTCTCTACCTCGAAAGTCTGCGTCTTCGTACCCGCGACCTGCCCTCGTTGAAATTCTTCAAGGAGACGCTCGAAGACAGAGTCGGCATCCCTACCGAGGATGGCGCGGGTGCCTTCTCGCTGGTCAAACACACCCTGCTCTGCGCCCTCGGCATTCTCTACTTCGCCTGGTTCGCGGATGACGCCCCGTGGCACGCCGCGGTCCTCTGGCAAGCCGTCGCCGCCGTCGTGCTCACCATGATTGCGGTCTCTTTCGCGCTGCCCCAATTGCTCTACCGCCGCACCAGCGGCCGGTGGCTTCTCCCGCTGGTCCCGCTGCTCCGCCTCTTCGCCTTGATCGCGCGCCCGTGCGTGGCCCTGCTCAAATTCTTCCAGTCGCTGATCGACCTGACGGACGATGCCGTCTCTCCCGCCGACGAACCGACTTCGGCGGAAAACATCGAAGCCCTCATTTCCGCCGGCACCGAAGAGGGATTGATCGAGGAGGAAGACCGCAAGCTGATCCAGTCCGTGGTCGAGTTCGGCGACAAGGTGGTCCGCGAAGTCATGACGCCTCGCCCCAACATTGTCGCCATCTCCGCCGATGCCACCCTGGAGCAACTGCGCCAGCTCGTCATCACCGAGCAGTACTCGCGCATTCCGGTCTACGAGCAGTCCATCGACCGCGTGATCGGCTTCATCCACGTGCGCGACATGTTCGAGCTGGAGGGAGAAGAGCGCGAGCATGGCACCGTCCGCGAACTCGTCCGCACCATCCGCGTCGTGCCGGAGACCAAGCCGGTGAGCGACCTGATGCGCCAGATGCAGCAGGAGAACAGCCACATGGTGATCGTGGTGGACGAGTACGGCAACACCGCCGGCCTGGCCACCATGGAAGACCTGCTGGAAGTCATCATCGGAGAAATCCGCGACGAGCACGAACCCGATAGCGACGTCACCGAGGACGGCCACGGCGGTTTCATCGTCTCCGGAAGCTTCGATCTCGACCGCATCTCCGACCTCGTGGCCGCCTTCCACCGCGAGGAAGATATCGAATCCACCACGGTGGGCGGCCTGGTCAGCGAATGGCTGGGCCGTGTGCCCAAGGCCGGCGAGAGCGTCGATCGCGACGGCATACGCCTCGAAGTGCTGGTGAGCGACGGGTTGCGCGTCGGCCAGGTCCGCATCGGTAAGTCCCAAACAGTTGCTCAATGAATAAAGCCTCAATGAATACAGAATCGAATACAGAGTCCAAGCCGGAGTCCAAGCCGGAATTCAAGTCGGGGTTCGTCTCCATCATCGGCCGGCCGAATGCCGGAAAGTCCACGCTGCTGAACGCCTTAGTGGGCCAGAAAGTGGCCATCGTCGCCGATAAGCCCCAGACCACGCGCACGTCCATCCAGGGCGTGGTCACCCTGCCGGAAGCGCAGATCGTTTTCATCGATACGCCGGGCATCCATCGCGCCAACTCCCAGCTCAACAAGCGCCTGATGGATACCGTGCGCAACTCGCTGGAGGAACGCGACCTGCTGGTGTTTGTGGCCGACGCCGCGCGCAGGTTCAACGAACAGGACCGCCATGCCATCGACGTGGCGCGCCGCACCGACACGCCCTGTGTGCTGGCGCTCAACAAAATGGATCTCATAAAGGATAAGTCGCTCCTGCTGCCGCTCATCGAACAATATAAAGCGGTGTACGAATTCGCCGACTACGTTCCCGTTTCCAGCGTCAAGCGCGGCGGCACAGCCGAATTGCTCAAGGTCATCCTTAAATATCTTCCGCTGGGGCCGCTCTATTTTCCCGAGGACCACGTCACAGACCAGCCGGAGCGTTTTCTGGCCGGCGAGCTGATTCGAGAAAAGGTGCTGCGCGCCACGCGCCAGGAAGTGCCGCACTCCGTTGCCGTTACGGTGGACAAATGGCAAGACAATCCGAAGATGACCACCATATACGCCACCATTCACCTGGAGCGCGACGGACAGAAGGCCATCGTGATCGGCACCGGCGGCGCCATGCTGAAGCAGATCGGCACCCAGGCCCGCCAGGAGATGGAGCGCCTCTTCGGCCTGAAGATCTATCTGGACCTGCACGTTCGCGTGCAGCCCAACTGGCGCGAGAACCGCAGCTTTCTCAACGCGCTCGACTGGCGTACTACAATGACCGGAGAAGATGATGCATAAACTTTTGGCCGTTTTCCTCGCACTATTCCTGATGCAGGCGGTTTGCCTGGCAAAAGACCCCAAGGTACTGACCGACGACGCCATTACCGACCAGGTCCGCATCAAACTGGCCGGCGACCCCATCGTCAAGGGAGGCGCCCTGGAGGTGAAGGTCGAAAATGGGGTGGTCACGCTCTCTGGCTCCGTGGATTCGCAGACCCAGAAAGACAAGGCGGGCAGCATCACGCACAAGGTCAAAGGCGTGAAGCAGGTGGTTAACCAAATCGTGATCAAGTCGCGAATCCCGGGGAAATGACCGGCCCTGTCCTCTTCCTGGCCACCCTCGCGCTTACGCTGCCCGTGCTTGCCCAGGATTTCGATGAGCTGAAGATCCAACGCCTCTCGCAAGGTTACCGTTTCACCGAAGGGCCGGCATGGTCCAAGGATGGCTATCTGATATTCAGTGACACCCCGAGCGACCGCCTCCTCAAATGGGTGCCGGGCAGCGATGTCACGGTCTACCGCACCGATGCCCACGGTCCCGCCGGCAATGCCTTCGACGCCCAGGGCCGCCTCTACACTTGCGAAACCCGTACGCGGCGCGTCACGCGCACCGATAAGAACGGCAGAATTGAGGTGCTGGCCGAAACTTGGGAAGGCAAGCGTCTGAACGCTCCGTCGCAGATTGTGGTCTCCCGCAATGGCCACGTCTACTTTACCGATCCCGCCTTTGGCGAACAAAGCGACCACCGCGAACTCGACTTCCACGGCGTCTACCACATCCCGCCCAAAGGCCCCATGACGCTCGTAGCCAGGTCCGCCTCCCGGCCGCGCGGCATCGCCCTGTCGCCCAACGGACGCACGCTTTACGTTTCCAACGTCGACGATCACAACATCCGCGCCTGGGACGTGGACCGCAACGGCGAGCCTGCTGGCGAGCGTGTCCTGGCCGCCAAAATCGAAGGCGCTCCCGGCGGCATCGCCGTGGACGAGAAAGGCAACCTGTGGGTGGCCGGCAAGGGAATCGGCGTCTACAGTCCCGAAGGCAAGCGTGTCCACTGGATGGACATGCACGACGTGGTCTCCAGCCTCGCGTTCGGCGAGGCGGATTCCAAGACCCTGTTTCTCACCGCGCGCGCCGTGGTCTTCCGGATGCGGCCGGAAGCCCAGTGACCGACGACCGCCGCTACCCCAAGCGTCCGCTGGTGGGGGTGGGCGCGCTGATCTTCGAAAGCGGGCGCATCCTCATGGCGCAGCGCGGCAAGGAGCCATTGAAGGGCTGGTGGTCGCTGCCCGGCGGTGCCCTGGAAGTGGGCGAGAGCCTGGATTTCGCCGTCCGCCGCGAAGTTCGCGAAGAGACCGGCCTCGAAATCGAGCCGCTCCGCGTTTTCGAAATCTTCGAGCGCATCATGCGCGACGAAACAGGCGCAGCCGAGTACCACTACGTGCTGATCGACTACATCTGCCGCGTCACCGGCGGCGTCCTCTGCGCGGGCGACGACGTCTGCCGCGTCGAATGGATGAAGCAGGAGGGCCTGAAGGACCTTCAAATCACCGAAGGCACCCTCGGCGTGATTGAAAAAGCCTTCCGCTCTGGTGGCAGCCTGCCAATTTCTTCAAGCCTTCTGCCATGAAGACAAGCGCTGAAGTCCTCGATCTGGTCTGGTGGGGCAGGCTTCAGCCTGCCAGTTCTTCTGCCCTGAGACCCTGCTTTCGAGAAAGTGACCGCCATGAAGACAAGCGCTGAAGTCCTCGATCTGGTCTGGTGGGGCAGGCTTCAGCCTGCCAGTTCTTCTGCCCTGAGACCCCGCTTTCGAGAAAGTGACCGCCATGAAGACAAGCGCTGAAGTCCTCGAATTCGAAGCCCTGCGGCAACTTCTCGGCCGCTACATCGCGAGCCCCCTGGGCAAGCGCGAACTGGAAAAGGTGCGCCCGTTTGCCGACCGCGTGCAACTCGACACCGCGCTCGCCGAGGCCGGAGAAGCGATTCAATACCTGCACGCCGCCCTCCACCCGCAACCCGCCGGTCGCGGCGCCGCCCTGCGCATCGAGTTCGGCGGCATCCCCGACGTGGAACCCGCCGTCCACAAACTGCGCATCGAAGGCGCGGGGCTTGAGCCCATGGAAATCTTCGAGCTGTTCACCCTGCTGGATGTGGCCGCCGACGCCAAATCGCATCTGGCGGCGGCCGCCGAGCGCTTTCCCCTGCTAGGACGCCGCGCCGCCTCCATCGGCGAGTTCCGCGCCCTGCTGCGCGAACTCGATGGCAAGATCCTGCCCGACGGCAGCGTGGCCGACCATGCCAGCGTCGCCCTCGGCCGCCTGCGCCGCGACATCGAGCGCCAGAAGAAGAACATCCACGAATCGCTGGAGCGGTTCCTGCGCTCCCACCGCGAGGAAGGCGTGCTGCAGGAGGAGTTCGTCACCATCCGCAACGACCGCTTCGTGGTCCCGGTGATCGCCGGACAGCGCCGCAAAATCGATGGCGTCATTCATGCCGCCAGCTCCAGCGGGCACACACTGTTTGTGGAGCCGCTGGAAACCATCGATCTCAACAACGAACTGGTGCGCCTCACCGAGGAAGAAATGCAGGAGGTCTACCGCGTCCTGCTGGAGATGACCAACCGTCTGCGCGCCTACGGCGATTCCATCCGCCAGACGCTGCTCACCATGGCCGAGTTGGAGCTCATCTTCGGCAAGGCGAAGTTCGCCAACGATTTCGATTGCACAATCCCGCGTTTCGGCGAACGCCTCTACCTCAAGGACGCGCGCCACCCGCTGCTGGCCGATGTGCTGCGCCGCCGCCGCAAAACCGCCGTTCCCATCTCGCTCGAACTCACCCACGAGCGCCGCACCTTGTTGATCTCCGGCCCCAACACCGGAGGCAAGACGGTGACCCTGAAAACCGTTGGATTGCTCAGCCTGATGGCGCAAGCCGGCCTGCCCGTGCCCGCCGCGGAAGCCGAGTTCCCGCTGTTCGGCGCGGTGCTGGCCGACATCGGCGATTATCAATCCATCCAGGAAAACCTCAGCACCTTTTCGGCGCACGTCTCTAACATTCGCGAGATGGCGCTCGACGTTACGCCGAATTCGCTGGTCCTGCTGGACGAACTCGGCGCTGCCACCGACCCCGAGGAGGGCGGCGCGCTTGGCGTCGCACTCGTCGAGCACTTCCGCGCCGCGGGCGCGTTCACCCTGGTCTCCACCCACCTGATGGCGCTGAAAATTTACGGCGCGGCTACCGTTGGCGTGGTCAACGGCTCCATGGGTTTCGACGAAGAGACGCTGGAACCGACGTACCATCTGCAACTGGGGCTGCCCGGCAAGTCGGCCGGCCTGGAAATCGCCACCCGGCTCGGCATGCCCGAGGACATCATGCGCCGCGCACGCCTCTCCATGAGCGACCGCGAGAAGGACGTCACACGTTTCCTCGGCGAACTCCACCACCGCATCGAAGAGACGCAGGCGCTTGAGATCGCCCTGCGCGAGAAAATCATCGAGCTCGACCGGCGCGAGAAGGAAGTCGCCCGCGAGTGGGAGAAGCGCGAAACCGCCAAGATCAAGGAACTGGAGCGCCGCACCGACGAGGCGCTGGCCAAATTCGAGGAGCAGGCGCAGGACGCCATCGGCAAGATCGCGCAGGGCGGCGACCGGCGCAAAGCCGACCAGGACGCGCAGCGCCGCGTCTCCAAAGCCAAGCGCGAGCTGCGCGAGGATTTCCAGACCACCGTGCTCGCCACGCAGGACGATTCCCGGCAGGACCGCATTCAGCCCCTGCGCATCGAAGAGGGGGCGCGTTTGCGCCTGAAGGACGTCCGCGACCCCGCCCGCGTGCGCCGCATCCTGGGCAACGGCCGCTTCGAAGTGGAAGTCGGCTTCATGAAGATGCAGATCTCCATCGACGACGTGATCGAAGTGCTGCCCGAAGGCGGGGGCGGGGCGGGGAAGTTGCCCAAAAACGTGAACTACAAGCCCGCGCCGGAGCTGGCGCCGGTGCACCAGGAGATCAACGTGATCGGCCAGCGGGCGGAAGAGGCGCGCGACGCCATCGATGAAATCCTGGACCGCGCCG
>PLDO01000226.1 GCA_003136215.1 Bryobacterales bacterium | reverse complement strand
CGTCGCCGGGCGCGATCTCGCGGAGCACGGCGAGCAGTTCGGCCTGCGCTTTCCGAGGGTCGGTTCCGCGGCGCAGGCGCACGGCGGCAGGGGTGCGGTCCTCGCGGTTGGCCGTGTCGCCGGCGGTGAATTGCCAGGGTGTCCAAAGCACAAAACGCTGGTCGTAGAAGAAATCTTCCGGCATGACTCCGACGATGGTGTGGGGGATGCCGTTCAACAGCAGGGTCCGGCCCAACACGCCGGGGTCGCCGGCGAAGCGGTTCTTCCAGAGTTTGTGGGTGAGAACTACCACGGGCGGGGAGCCAGGGCGGAACTCGTCGTCGCGGAAGGTGCGGCCCAGTGCCGCCGGCCGGGCAAGCATGCGGAAGCACTGGATCGAGACTTTGCCGCCGTAGTCGTTCTCCGGACCCCGCGGGCCGGTGAGGGTCACGTTTTGCCAGTGCGAGACCGCGATATTCTCGAGAGCGCGCACGCGCCCGGCAAAGATCTGGGCGTCGGCAGGCGACACGCCGGCAGGTTGACCTTTAGGATCGACTTCGTCGAGGCGGTAAAGCCGATCGGGATCGCCGTACGGCAGGGGACGCAGCAGGACCGCGTTGACGACGCTGAACACCGCGCTGTTGGCGCCGATGCCGAGCGCNNAAGGCGGAGCCTTATGCCACCCGGTTTAGCACGCTCTCAGCGGGGGATTTCGGCGGCGGGGCGGCAAGTGGTTGAGCGGTAACGGGAAAAATAAAAAATGTTCGGGCAATGACAACTCAATTCACAGCGGAGAAAGAAGAATCAATCCGGCAGGGTGTGGATTAACCCCGATATTGTCCATGGTTAACAATGGATAACATTGGGATACTATCCCTGGTTACACGTGGTATATGTTGTGCGGCTACGCCGGCGAAGTTATCTTTGGTTACGCTCGATTTACCCGCAAAATTGTCACGTAAATACTCACGAAATCCCTTTACCATCCGGCATATTCCTGTCAGACTCTGACTAGTTACTATATCGGGTACTTACAGTAGAGAGGTAACCCATGCAACTTAGTACGCCGCAAACGATAGAAGCTCTGCTGGCGAGCCTCGGCGAGCCGGTACGGGGTTCGCGTCATCGGAACCCGGTGATTGTGAATCCAAAACCTGTCCGGGCACACAAGTCTTCGCGCTGCGCGCGAGGCTGCACCTGCCGCATGTGCACGGATAACGCCCGCTGGGAGCGGATATTTCAAGAGAAATTCGCCGACCCCAACTACTACTCGGATCCCACAACCAGGAATGGGTCGAGCTTGTCGGACTGCTGACGCGCCACCGTTGCCCCCATCCCCCTGGACCCCAACAGGTATTCCAGCTATGATACGACCGTGCCGCGGCGTTCACCGGCGCGGCGCTGTTGGGGAGGCATTATGCCGAGCGATACCAATCGCCGCGAGTTTCTGGGAACGGCAGCCGGGGCGGCTGCGTTCACCATCCTTCCGCGCCGGGTGCTGGCGCGCTCCGGAGAAGTTCCGCCGAGCGACAAAATCACCCTGGCCTATATCGGCACCGGCACGCAGGGGCTGCGCGAGCTGTTGCCGCTGCTGGCGGCGCCCGAAATCCAGGTAGTTTCGGTTTGCGACCCGTGCAAAAACCCTTCCGGGTACCGCGACTGGTCGCGCGATTCGCTGCTCAAGGACATCCGGCGCGGGCTCAATAAGCCGGAGTGGCGCGCCGGGGGCGAAGGCATCGTGCCGGGCGGCCGCGATGTCGGCAAGAACGTCGTCGACACGTTCTACGGCAGCCCGGGCTGCTCCGCCTACGCCGATTATCGCGAGCTGTTCGAGAAGCAGAAGGATCTGAATGCGGTCAAGATCATGACCCCGGATCACCTGCACGGGGTGATCGCCATGGCGGCCATGAAGCGCGGCAAGCATGTGATTGTTCACAAGCCGATCGCCAACCGCCTGATGGAAGCCGAGCGCGTGATCGAGACCGCGCGCTCTACCGGCGTGGCTACTCACTTCATGCCTTGGGATTCCAACGGCAGCATGGAGCAGGTGATGACGTGGATCCGCGACGGCTCCATCGGGACGCTGCGCGAGATTCACAACTGGACCAACCGGCCGGTGTGGCCGCAGTATGCCACCCTCCCCACGGACACGCCGCCCGTTCCGGATGGCTTCGATTGGGACCTGTGGCTGGGTCCCGAGCGCGAACGGCCTTACCATCCGAATTACACCCACATGGTCTTCCGCGGCTGGTACGATTTCGGCGGCGGCTCCATGGCCGACATGGGGCATTACAGTCTGTGGACGGTGTTTCGCGCGCTGGATCTTTCCGGCCCCACCAGCATCGAGCCGATGCTCAGCCACGACCAGGTGCTGACCGACGGGATCGCGTCGGGAGTGAAGAACGATTTCTCCTTCCCCGGCGCCAGCATCGTGCGCTTCCAATATCCCGCCCGCGGCGAGAGGGGCGCGGTGGAACTGATCTGGTACGAAGGCGGCATGCGTCCGCCCACGCCGCCGGAATTGGTGGAAGACCACAAAGAGTTCCAGGCCGAGGCCATGATGTTTGTCGGCGACAAAGGCAAGATTCTGGCCGGCTTCCGCGTGGAGAATCCGCAGCTGATTCCGGAGCGCCGGATGGGCGGCTCTCCGGCTCCGCCGGCCGCGGCGCGCACGCCACGCGAACCCGGTCAGTTATCGCCGGGCCTGCGGCAGTGGATTGCGGCCTGCAAAGGCGGCGCGCAATCGCCCGGCAGTTTCCTGCACGCCGGGGGAATTTCGGAGGCGGTAAACCTGTACGCGGTGGCGCTGCGCACGCGGCGGCGCCTGTACTACGACGCGGCGAACCGAAAGATCACCAACGTCGCGGAGGCCAACAAATATCTTTTCCGCGAGTATCGCAAGGGCTGGAGTCCCGACTCAATATGAAGTTCAACCGAAGGCAGTTCCTGGGGGCCGCGCCGGCGGCCCGCGCCGCGACACGGGCGCTGCGCGCCGACCCGATGGGCATGCCGATCGGCACCCAGACCTGGCCGGTGCGCGAGGCGCTGGCCAAGGATTTTGAGGGCACGCTGCGCATGATCGCCGGTATCGGCTTCAAGACCATCGAGATGTGCTCGCCGCCCAGTTACGCGGATTTCCGTCCGCTGGCGAGCCTCACGGCGACGCAGATGAAGCACACCATTGAGGGCGCGGGCCTGCACTGCGAGAGCTGTCACTACAACTTCCGGGAGTTGAAGGAGAACCTGGACGAGCGCATCGCGTTTGCCAAGGAACTCGGGTTGAAGCAGATGGTGCTCGCCAGTTTCGGGCTGCCCGCCACGGCTTCCATGGCCGATTACAAAAAGGCGGCTCTGGACCTCAACCATATCGGCGAGCGGATCCAAAAGGCCGGAATCCAAGCGGGCTATCACAACCACGACAACGAGTTCAAGGAACTCGATGGCGTGTTGATCTACGACGAGCTGATGCGACAGTTCGACGCCAAGCTGGTCAAGATGCAATTTCAGGTAGCGGTGATCAGCCTGGGATATGAAGCTGCGACGTACCTGAAGAAGTATCCCGGCCGTTTCCTCTCCATGCATCTGGCGGACTACTCGACGGCGGACAAGACAGCCGTTGCGGTGGGCTCCGGCGTGGTCGACTGGAAGAAGCTTTTCGCCGCGGCCAAGACCGGCGGCGTCCGCAACTATTTCGTGGAAATGAATCTGCGGGAGATGAAGCCGAGTTACGACTATCTGCACAAGCTGTAAGTTGTGGGGCGAGCTTCGCTCGCCTGGCAAGCTGAAGCATGCCCCACCAATGCAGGCAGACGGCACGACTTGGTGGCGCAGGCGGTTCCGCCTGCGAGAACCTTGCCGCGCCAGATTCGCGGCGCGAATGGCCAATCTCCAGATCCGAGCGAAGCTCGGACGGGCCTTAC
>PLDO01000095.1 GCA_003136215.1 Bryobacterales bacterium | reverse complement strand
CGAGACTAAGCCCGATACAGCCTGGCTGCCTAGTGTCTTGGATATGGTGCAGTTCACGATCATCTGTCTTCTGTGTAAAGACGAGGAGATCGACATTGACGGCGATACCGATCTGCACCAGTTTCTGTCGAAGAACAGCCTCACCATTGAAGCATTCATCGAACGGATGAAATCAACTGGGCTCGTACATGTAGATGCTCGGCGGCAGATGCGGCTTATTACCGAAACTTGTACAACCGCCGTTCTCGCAGATGGTACTTTTGTTGCCGGAGAGAACTCGACTGGACGCCTCACGCGCTGGGTTGTTAGGTGGCAACGTGAGTTCAGAGCGCGGGCCCCCAAAGCGTTGGAATAGTCAGAGGTCCGCTCTTGCTGGACATTCGTCCGGGAACAAGCTTGGAGACTAAGGCTCTTGAACGAGTGCCATGGATTTGGACAGCACGGGTCGCCTAGCATCAGCGTGCCGCGTCATGATTGTTGTTTCTCCAGATAAGCCCCGTTGCTAGCAGGGGCCTGACCACTTGGAAGGATAGCCAAGTCGTACACTGGCCCGATACGGCCATATGGGAAGCATCGCTATGGCGCCCTTAAGTGAGCCGTATTGCGTCTAGCCCTCACGCCGCTTCGCGCTTGCGCTGCGCGGGGCGGGCGGCTGGTTTGGGCGGCGGCAGGGACTTTAGATGGCGGCGCACGAAAAACAGCGTCACGGCGAGCGCAATTGCGGATGAGAGTAAAGTTTCCATCGAATTTACCTAGAAATATCCTAAGAACATGATTGCCATGATATGCAGCGTCGCCATGATGGCCAGGGAATAGCTGAACGGCCGGTGGACGACATGCCACAGCTTAAACATCTGCTGCACCTTGCCGAGGAAGAGCGCGTCCTTGGAGAGTGCGGCCTGCTTGCGGATTGCCGTAAGAGCCCGGCTCACGTCCTCGTGACCGGAAACGTGGACGCCCACTTTCCAACGCAGCAGCAAGAGGGCCCACGAGCGGCGCACATCGAGCGCGACGATGACCACCAGGGCCTTGCCGAGCGGCATGGCGCGCACTTCATCCAGCGACGGCAGCGCTAGCAGCGGCCGCAATTCTTCTTCGGTGAGGACGTTTTGCGCCCGGATCTGCAAGGCCAGGTCCGCGCAGAGTTGCCCGGCTTCGTCCACCGACATTTCGACGGCGCCCAATTTCCGCGGGATGCGGCCGTACAGGTAACGGCCCACGATTCCGCTGGCCACCACCGCGATCATGCTCCAATACGCGAACCCGGCAACGCCGCTCAGCTTAAACGAAGAGTGGAAGGTGATCAGCACCGGACCCACCAGGCCCATCAGAATGTGATAGTCCAGCCAGTTCTTGGTCTTGCCTTGCCTGGATAACCACTTCCACTTCTTGCGCAGTGGATAGAGGTACATGAGCAGCAGCAGGACGCCGCCCACGATGCCGAGCGCATTGCCGATGCGGCCGCTGGGCTTGAGCACGGCATGCCTGGGCGAGAGCAGGCGCGCATCGGCCGGGAGGATGTAGTAAGTCAGGCCGTAGACGCAAAGAGCGATGGTCGCCGCGGCGCCGGCGGCGATGCCGAGCATGATCCACCAGCGGTGCCTGCGCTTGCGTGCCGCGTCGGACGGCGGCGGCATATGTCTGAGTACGGTTGCCGCGCTCATTTGGATGATCCAACTTCGGTTTTCACGTCCACCGAGAAGTGCTTGTAATTGCTGAAGGTGTGCAGATTGCGCCATCGCTGGTGGGGCGTCTCGACTTCGATGGCGGCCGTCGAGGGCAACCAGCGGCTGCCTTGCTCCCCTTTGAAATCGAAGCTGGCGTAGCGCACATCCGCGGTGAGAGATTTCAGGCCCATGTCTTCCATGCTCTCCATCAGCCCCGCGGTAACGCGAACCACGGCGCCCGACGCCGGCTCAATCCAGGCGGTTCCCTGCCATTCCACCGGGTACTCGCGCTGGCGGAGTTTCAACACGGAGGGCGACCGCGCCCCGTGGACATGGCGGAACTTGATCTGGAATAACTCCTTTCCTTCCACTTGAACGGCTTCCGGCTGCGAGAACTCATAAGCGCCTTGATAAAACGGGTGAAAGATAAGTTCGAAGGTGGAGAAACCGTTGGTGATGAGAAGGGGGAGCTTGCTTTCATGTTGCGGCGAGCGAACCATGGTCCGCGACTCGTCCACGATCAGGTCGTTGCCCGTCAGTTGCAGGATCGCGATGTAATCGAAATCGGTCTGCTGGCGAAATATCGTTTTTCCGGCGGCGTTCACTTTTTGCTGGTCCACCGTCTCCACGCAGTTGACGGCCTGCAGCTCATCCCAGAAGCCCTCCACGGACCTGGCGGTGCGCTGTAAAAGATCGCCCTTTGGCAGGTTGAAGCCTGCCCCGCCGTCGGCTCCGGAAGCCGGCAGGCTGCCACTAAGCGCCACGAACAGTAATAGACGTTTCATTAGTAGAACCTATAGCCCAAGGTGAAGAACACCTGGTTGTAGTTTTGGGTTTGCCCGCGGTACACGGTGAGTCCGCCGCTCAGAAAGTAATGCGCGGCGAAGGTCCAGTCGAGGCTTCCGTTGGCGAACCGCGCCCGCGTCTGGCTGGTGAGTTGCGAGACGAAGTTCTGCTGGCCGGCCTGAACGGAGAGCCTGAGAGATTCGCCCATGTCGCGCGATGCCGACACCGATTCATAGTCGCCCTTTCCAAAGGAGCTGTCGAAGTGGGAGTAGTGCGCGTCGGCGCGGATGCCGGTATGCCGGATATCGCTGACGACGAAGCCGTACATCTGGTTCCAGGAGCCTTGCGGGTCGCCCGTCCCGTTGCTCTTGCCGACCGTGGCATAGAAACTGGTGCGGTAGGGCAGGTTGAGGCGAAGGCCGCCGCTGAGCCCCTGAAACAGCAACTTGTCGAGCAGCCCGGTGCCGACCAGCCGCGGGTCGAAAGTGGGAAAACTGCGGAAGTAGTTGTCGTTGAGGTCGAATGAGACGAACTTGGCCGGTTCGAAGCGGATGGTCAGAAAACTGCGGTCCACGCCCGTTCCCGCGGCGGTGGGCTGCAGGGTGGTGGGGTGCGATTGGCCGGCCTGCAAGCTGTGATACACGCTGAAATAGCGTTTCCAGGAAAACGTGTTTTCGAAGAAGACGAACTCGCTTTCGGGGCGCCAGCTGAGGCGCGAAACGCCGAAGCCGGTGGTGCTGCTGTACTTGAAGCCGTCCCACGATCCACCGTCGAAATTGAGAAAGGTTCCGGCTTCCTGGCGGTTGGGGCTGTAGTTCCAGGAGGTCGGGTCGGGCGTGGTGCCGGCAAACATCCCGACGGTGACGTTCTTGCCGACGCGCCGGGCAACGTAACCGCCGTCGATGGTGCTCAGGCTGGGGGCCCAGGGCAGATACATGCGGCCGAAGCCGAGGATCCAATTGGACTGCGGGTTGTTGTAAGTCAGGCCCACGTGATAAGTCCGATTGAGTAAGTCGTTCAAGGTGGTCTGCGATGTGCCGCTGGAAGCAGACGACAACTGGATTCGGGTATACCCGTTGAAGTTCCAATAGCTGCCGCCGATGCGGGTCATGTCGCCGCGCAGCACGAGGCCCACCTGACTGGAGGTTGCGCCCGAGCCGCCCTGGTCGATGATGCCGCTGTACTCGAATCCGATACGGCCGCGAAAGCGGTTGACCTCCGGCAGCGGCGGACGCGGCACATACTCACGGGCCTCTTCGTCGACAGGGTCGCCGTCGGTAAAGGTAATGGTCTGGGCGTAGTGGTTGCCGGTGCCCATCTGGCGCAGCATCTGGCTCTTCTGGGCGTCCTCGGAGGAAAGCTTCGCGTAGTCTCCGGGCTTCGGAGGCGCGCCCGGACTCTTGATTTCGCAAACCGCGGACGAATCGGCCACCGAGACCACTTCGAGCTCGATCGTGACGTCGGCTACCTTACTCACTGTAAGCCGCATCTTTTCGGCGAGACCGGCGGCGCGTCCGCCCTCGATGTAAACGGCCCCTTCCGCGACGTACTTGATGCGGAAGGTGTCTTTCACTTCCTGCGCTCCCGCGGGTAAGGAGAGGAGGGAAAAGAGCACCAGCACCGCAAACCATGTGGTGGGGCATGCTTTAGCTTGCCCGGCAGGCGGACAAAGGTCGCCGCGCGCCGCTTCGCGGCGCAGCGGCGATGGCAAGCTAAAGCATGCCCCACCTTGGCAGCGGTCCCGACAGGGTGAATGCCTCATTAGCGTCCTCCTCCGCCGGTGGGATGGCAGTTGTAACAAGTGGTAGGCGCATAGACGTATCCACGAACTCCTCCGTGGTGCGGATCGGTGGCAGCCTGGGTATGCGTGTGGCAGTTAATACAAGTGAACACCTGATAGTTGGAGGGGTTGGTATGGCAATCCCCACAGGTAGTCCAGACCTTGGCATGCGTGCCGGAGTAGATGGGGAACCAGCTATGCGTGAAAGTGGCGCCGGTCCAGGTGGTGGTGGTGTGGCAATCGGCGCAGGTGGTGGGGAAGCCGGACGCCGCGTGGTTCGGGTTATTGGTGGTCTGGTATTCGGTCTTGTGGCAGGAGTAGCAGTCCGTCGGGGTGCCCGCGAAAACGTTGTAACCGTGGCAACTGGTACACGGCGTGTTGACGTGCGCCCCGGTGAGCGGGAACTTAGTAGTGGAGTGGTCGAAGGTGGCCGGCGACCAGGCCACGGCGGTATGGCAGACCTCGCAGGTCTGCGGGAAACCCGAGGCGGCGTGCGGCGGACTGTTAGTCCCCTGAAAGTCCTTCAGGTGGCACGAGACGCAGGTGGTGGCGAGCGCGGCGAACTGGCCGTTGGCGTGGCACGCGGAGCAGGCCAGCGGAAGATGGGCTCCCACCAGCGGGAACTTAGTGTTGTTGTGGTTGAACACCGCGTTGAGCCAATCCGTGGTGGAGTGACAGACGGAGCAATCCGTGGGGAACGCGGCCGCGACATGGTTCGGATTGGTGGTGGAGTTGAATGTGGCCAGGTGGCAGCCGGCGCATTGCGTCGAGGTATTCACGTAGTCGTTGTTCACGTGGCATTGCGTGCACGGCGTGTTGACGTGGGCGCCGGTGAGCGGAAACTTGGTGGCGTTGTGGTTGAAGGTGGCCGGCGACCAGGTTGTGGTGCTGTGGCATACCTCGCACGTGGTGGGGAACCCGGAGGCGACATGGTTCGGGTTGGCCGCGGTCTGGTAGACGTTTAAGTGACACGCCGAGCACTGCGTGGGAGTGCTGGCGAACTGGTTGTTCACGTGGCATTGCGCGCACTGCAAACTGGCGTGGGCGCCGGTGAGCGGGAATCCCGAGGTGGCATGGTTGAAAGTGGAACTGAGCCAGTTGCTGGAGCCGTGGCACAGGGAGCAATCCGTGGGGAGGCTCGCCGCCGCATGATTCGGGTTGGTGGTGCCGGCGTAATCCTTGGCGTGGCATCCGTAACAGGATGCCGG
>PLDO01000422.1 GCA_003136215.1 Bryobacterales bacterium | reverse complement strand
CGTCCAGGTGGGATCGAGGCCCAGCAGCCGGTGCCGGAATTGCACCGTATCCTCGTTCACAAACGTCAGCGCCGCGAATCCCGCGTTGAAGGAGCGCCGCGCGTACGGGACCACCGCTCCGCCCTCCAGCGGTACGGCAACGTCCCCCAGCCGCAGCCAGGTCAGCACCACGGGAGGGTCCGCGGGCCGCGCCGCGTCCGTGGCCGGATGGAGAAAGTGAGTGAGCCCCTTGCTGGTTCCAATCCACACGCTGCCATCGGCGTCATCGAAGAAGGCATTATGGTCGCAGTCATTCACCGCCAGTCCGTCTGCCTTGTCGAGATGGCGCCACTCCCTGCCGTCGTAGCGGTCCACCCCCATGTCGGTGCCTACCCATAGCCAGCCCCGGGAGTCGAAGCGTAGAAAATAGGTTTTCGCCGCCCACATGCCGTCCTTGGGTCCGAAATGTCGGGCGCTCAAGCGCCCGCCGTCCAACTCCAGGCGGCTGATCCCGACCGGGTCGCGGTATCCCACCCACACCGCATGGTCCGGCGCTTCCGTCAGATAGGTCACGTTGTCGTTCAGCAATCCATCGGCGCGCTTGAGCTGTCGCCAGCGTCCATTTTCCAGCAGGTGGACGCCGGCCGAAGTGCTCGCCCACACCCGTCCGCGGCTGTCCGCCAGGATCGCCAAAATGACCTTTGCATTGTCTTCGGGAAGCGCTACCCGCTGGAAATTGTACCGCCCGCGGCTCCGGCTTCCCAGGTACAGACCGGCACCCGTTCCGGCCCAGATCCGCCCCCCGGCATCCATCGCCAGACTACACACCCACTCGTTTAACAGGCCGGCAGCGACCGCATAGCGCTCCGCCGTACCGGTCTGAGGGTCTATGTGGAATACTCCACCCGGCGNNCCAAGGTCTGGCCTGTCCCTAAGAGCGGGTGATTCCACGCCTGCCACCGCCCGCGGTCGGGAAGAAAACGGCTGAGCCCGGCTTGCGTGGCCGCCCACAGCGTGCCACCGCTGTCCCGCCCCAGCCGCCAGACCACGTCGTGGCTCAATCCCTCCGATTCGGTCCAGGTTTCCGCGCTCTTGTAGCCCAGCCAGCGCACCAGCCCGCCGCCATCCAGCGCAATCCACGCCGAACCTTCGCGATCCTGCAGAAAGAAATCCACCGCCGCCGACGGCAGCCCATTGGCCCTGCGAATCAACGTCCAACCGCTGGCCGAGCGCCGCGCCAAACCGCGCGAGGTGGGCACATAAATCTCGCCGTCCCGATCCATCAGTACCGCCGGATTGCGGCCCGAGAGCGGCAGCCCCGCGTCGCGCCGCATAAATCTTGCCTCCCCTTTGGCAAGCGTGATCAGGCCCGAGTAGCTTCGCGCCCAGAGAGTGCCCTGCCGGTCCAGCAGAAAGCCCCTCCAGCTCTGCCGCGGCACATCGAACCCCGCCAGCGGGTGGGCCCGCTCGCCCTCCAGAAGACAGATTCCCATCCCGCAGCCGTACCACACTCGCTCCGGCGACTCGACGGCAATCCCGTAGACCTGCTGCGGGCCGTCTCCCCCGCCGGCAACCGCATACAGCCGAAACTCGCGCTTGCCGCGCGGACCGGCCGGCGGCGCCGCCAACAGGCCCCGGCTGGTTCCGACGTAGAGATAGCCGCGCGCATCCGAACCGATGGCGAGCGCACTGCTTCCCGGACCGGAAGTTACTGTCTCGAAATTATCCCCTTGCAGCCGCGCCAGCCCCTGGGAGGTTCCGGCCCAGATCTCTCCCTCCGCCGTCTGATGCAGAGCCGCAATCTGCACCGAGGGCAGCCCTTGCTCCTTGGTATAGGTGCGAAACTGCCGGCCATCATAACGGAACAGACCGTTCTCCGTGCCTACCCAAAGGAAACCCGTACTGTCCTGCATCAGGCAGTAAACATCCAGGTTGGTCAGACCCGCATCTTGTCCGTACTCCTTAAAACTGTAACGCTGCCCAGGCATTGCCCCAACCAGGAGCAAGACCAGCACGGAGGTGCGTAGGCATGGACTCATCTCTATGGCCTTATCGGCAACTCGCGGAAAAAACTTTGCGCCCCTCCGCGGTGCGAACCGCCCATTCCCCGGATCCCCAACGAGGGACGACGCCCCCGTCGGCTTGAGACTGTATGGATTAAGCTGATTTCGTTAGCGAGAGGCTGGAGGCATTGGCGTTATGGTAGGGCTTGGTGGACCGATTCCAGGTGGGTTCGTAACAGCAATCGGCCTTTCCAAAGCTACGGCGTCAAAGAGGATCTATCCCGCTGTGCCCGGCAATGGGCGGCAGCGCGTGACACGACCAAGTGGATTACTTCTGTTCCTTGAGCCATAATGGCTGGAGCATGACTGTCGACGCGATCAAAGACGCCATCACCGGGCTCCCCGACGAAGACAAGGAAGCCCTTGCCACGTGGCTTAGTCTCCAGACCATGGATGAATGGGACCGGCAAATGGCACGGGATTTTGCGCCTGGCGGCCGTGGCGTCCATGTGATTGAGAAGGTTAAGGCCGATATCCGCGCCGGAAAGTTCAGGCCGATGATTCCCCCGTCTCGCAGCGAATGATGACTTTTCATTCTCGTGCTTCGGAGGAGTTCTGGGACCTATACAAACGCATTCCACGCAACGCGCAGCGAGCCGCGGACAAGCAGTTTGATCTCTTTCGTAAGGACCCCACACATCCTTCCCTGCACTTGAAGCCAGTCGGCGGGTTGTGGAGCGCCCGCATCAACGACGCGTATCGAGCGCTCGCCGTGCGCGAAGACGATGTACTCTACTGGTTCTGGGTAGGCCCTCATGATCAATACGAGCGACTGATAAACCGCTGAAGCAGCGAGAACCCTCCTCAGACGCCGGCTGGACCAGCTAAACGTCAACGTCAGGGGGCAGCTTGAGCCATCAACCGCCAAATGTCAGCGTCGGACGTGATACGGCCACGTGCATCCGGGGGATCGTCATTATGCAATGGTAGAGTCTGCGCTGCAATCATAGAAGCCGTCCTGTCCCAGGTACCAAAGGAGTCTATCGAGTGCTCGGACCTTGTAAGGGCAGTCGGACAGGTCCGCCGGTTGAATTACGCATTCGACCTGACTATAGACTTGGAGCCACACATCGACAAAGCTAGCGTATTCTGACTGATTGCGTCCGGGAGCCAGGTGGCAAACCCGGCTTATCACCCCGAGTGCCCTTACCGCGTTTCGATCGAAGATGGGGACGTCGTTCGGATAGCAGCACCATAGAGCCTTTGAGGTGAGCGACGTAACGACACGCGATTTTCCGGTTCTGTTCTGAGGGACGTCCTCGTTAATGCAATCGCCTAATTTGTCGAACTCATTGACAATTTTGTCCTTGTCCAGATACAACGACTCTTGCTGGCGTCCGTCGGCGAATGCGATGATCCGGCTCGCGATCGGCGCGCGAGTTTCTGCGGGGAGCCCCATAAGTACCTTGTATCGGTTGAGCCACTCGATAACCGATCTCTTCCTCTCAGCAAGGTCGAGATTTCGGTGGCCAATTGCTCTCAGAACAGCTTCATCCGCCGGTGTGTCCGCCTCTCCGCGCTGCCAGCCGCTTTGGATGAGTTCCTTGGTAAGCTGCCTCAAATCCAACATGACTCGCTCCATTCGACCTGATTGTCGTTTCGATTGTACCGCCGTTTTCCCACGTGCTATCTGGTCGGGTATTTTCGAAGAATCTTCAAGTTGGCAGTATTGTCGCCATGTCGGACAATGGCCCGGTAGGTGGTTCGGACCGCCGTTTTGAGCGATAGATCTTCCCTGGTCGCCAAGGATTCACCGATCCCCGGCGAGAACATCCCGTCACAATTCAGCCGCCGGTCCCGCCGAGCACTTGTTTGAAGCACCTGCGCACGGACCAGGATGGTCCGATCCCGCCGCTGCGAAACTACCCACCCCTCCGCGGTGTCAAACTGTACATGGAACGGCAGCACAGCCCGAGGCCACCCGGCGTTTTCGGTACCGTTTCTGAGAATGCGTTCTCTGCGCTTTCCTCTGCGTTCTCTGCGTCTCTGCGGTGAATTCGCATCTCTCAGAACATGCGGTCCTGTTTTTTCAGATTGCCCAGCGGGGTGGCGATATTGGCCACCGCGAAGGCGAAGCGCCACTCGGTGCGCGCACCCACGTTGTTGCCGATATTGAAACTGTGGAACTGCACGCTCAACCCGCAACAATTGGTGTTGTAGGTGACCTGGGACGTGATGTACTGGATCCCGCCATTGCGGAAATCGTAGATGGCTTCGGCGCCGGCGTTGAAGCCCCGGTGATTGGGATCGCCGAAGCCGCCGCGCACCCGGAACTGGTCGGCGGGGGCGGTGAGAGCCGGGTCGGTGCGCACCCGGTCGTGGCCGGCCGAAATGAAGTACTTGGCGTAGCGGTAGTCCACCGCGAAACTGCTGTCGGTAATGCCGCCCAGGCGCTGATCGTAATCGGCCTGCCAGCGCACTCCGAGACCCCTGATGGGGCTCATGCGCAGGATGCTGACCACCGGCGAGGTGCTGCGCGGTCCCACCAGGAAAGAGTAGGCGGTGAGATCCGCGCTGGGGTAAATCACATTGCGCTGGCCGGCGACCAGCGCGCCGCCAAAGGTCGGGTCGAAGTACAGCTTCTGGAACACTTCCCAGCTGAGAATCTCCTCCACGGATTCGCCGCGCCGGGCGTAAATCCGGTTGGCCACCGAGAGCAGCAGTTCGCTGGTGTTCGTCCACAGGTCGTTTTCGTCGAAGCGGATGAAGCGCGTGTAATCGGTGCCGATGCCGGTGATATAGCGGTAGGTGGCGCGCGGTTCGATGACGTGCTTGAGTTTGTCGCCGAAAATCGTCTTCTTGTTGAAGACGCGCGCCAGTGATGGCAGCATCAGGTCGAGCGAGAAATCGCGCGAACTGCGCACGATGTTCGTGCCCACCACGGCGTATCCGCTGGGCGAGGGCGATTGGGCTTCGCCGTAGTAGGTTTCCTGAATTCCGAAGCTCGGCACCAGGTTTATGCCGGCCCAGTGGAACGCGCCGGTGACGCGCGGCGAGAAACTGGAGCGGTTCATGAGCTGGCCCGTCTGGAAAGTGTCGATCAGCGCGGTGTTGTCCGCATTGAAGATCGGCACGTAGCGATAGAGCAGGCCCGCCGACGATTCGAAGGAGAAATATAGCGGCAGTTGCTCAAACATGCGCCGGAGGCGGCTGGTGAATTCCACTTCGGGGAGCTTGCGGATGATCACCGCATTGGCCACGTAGTTGGGCGGCGAACCGGCCGGGTTGGTGTTGATTTCCGAAGTCTGGAAATTCTGCAGGCGCGCAAAGATCGCGTTGAACGTGAAAGTGGACCAGTTCTTGTTGACGAAGCCGACGGAGTGAATTTCCGAGCCGATGATGTCGCTGTAGGATTCGCTCCACTCCTGCCGGTAGCGGAACGACGTGATGTAGTTGATATTGGCGCGCGCCGTCCAGCCCTTGCCGAGATCGCTCTGGCCCACGGCCAGCAGGCTGAGTCCGCTGAATTTCTGCGGCGGCGTGCCGGAATTCGGCGCACCCCGATCCTGCACGCCGGTGATGATGACGTCGTAATCGGTGCCGGGACGCGGCTTGCCGCGATAATCCACGTGATGCACCAGCCCGCGACTGGTGAAATACTGCGCGCGATAGGTGAGATCGTTGCTGCGGTTGATGGCCCAGAAGTAGCCGGCGTGAACCATCCAGCCCCGGCTCGAACTGTGTCCCAGCATGGGAATCAGGAAACCGCTCTTACGCGGCTCTTTTTGGAGCGAGTGGTAGAAAAAGGGCGCGTAGAAAAGCGGCATCTTCCGCACCAGGAACCAGCTCTTGTGAGCGATGGCGCTCTCGCCGGGAACGATGTCGAACGTCTTGCCACGCATACGCCACCACGGCTGCGGCATCTTGCAGTTGGTGATGAAGCCCTTGTGCAGGACGTATTTTTCGCCGATTCGCTCGGCCCATTCGCCTTCGAAATGAAAGGGATTGTCGGTGGTCAGCATCCCGGGCTTGGCGATGACCTTCGGACGGGTTTCGCCAATCACATCGTAAAACTTGCCGGTCTGCTCGTCGGTATTGTATGTGAGGTGGTCGCACCACATTTTCATGTTGCGTTCGAAATTGTGGAAGAAGACGTGGCCGCTGGCGCGCACGTCGCCCGAGTCCTGATCGAAATCGATCTCGTCGGCGCGGAAAAGCATCGTCGAACTCTCGACTTCGGCGGGCGCGCCGGGTAAACCGCGCAGTTTATAGACGTGTCCCACGATGTCCTGCGTATAGTAGCGGAAGTTCCAATCCCCGATGGCTAGGGACTTGGGCGGAACGGCAGGCGGGACTTCGGTACCGGATCCGGGATTCACCTGAGCCGATGCCCCTGCGGCTAAAATCAGTCCAACCAACACACTAAGAGAAAAATGACACCTAGTACTCGAAGATTTTGCGTGACAAGGGGTGGGCTTTATGGTACTAAGTATTTGAGAGCGTTTCAGGCAGAGCCTCTATCGAAGAAGCTAACACACTTCGCGAGTAAAAGTTCTAGACCGTTCGCCTGGAGCCGTGGCGGAAATCGAAAATGACCTGCAGCTATTGTGGTACCCGGAATGGTGACGGCGAACACCGGTGCACGCGGTGCGGGCGAAGACCGGATGATACCCTGATCGGCGGCTTCGCCATGCCGGCCGTGAATGGCGCTCTGGCGACTCAACTGCAACCGGCGCCGCGCATGCGCGTGGTGGAACGGGCGCAGCCTGAACAGCAGCGCGTGGCGCCCGACTTCTCGCAGGCGGTGCAGTCATCCCTGTTCCAGGCATCCAACGTGATTGCCATGCCGCCGCGCGTCGAAGCCAAACCGCGGCTTCGCACCGAACCGGGCAAACCGGCCACGCCCAGGACTGCGGCCAAACGCGCCAGACCCGTACCGGAAGGTCAGGGCACGCTGGATTTCCTGCCGCCGGCTCCAGCCAAACCGCGGCAGTTGGGCACCACCGTGGAGGCCGTAATTTACTGCGAAGCCCCCGTCGCCACAACGCTCCACCGCGGTGTCGCATCGGCTCTCGACTGGAGCATGGTCACCCTGGGCTATGGGCTCTTCCTGGCCGCGTTTTACCTGCTGGGGGGCCAGTTCGACCTCAACAGGAGCAACTTGCCGGCTTTTGCCGCGATGTTCCTGCTCATCGGCTTCACCTACGGGCTGCTGTTCGCCTGGACGGATGCGGGAACACCGGGGATGCGTTGGGTGCAATTGCGCCTGACCACGTTCGACGGCTTCCCACCGGACCGCCGCCAACGCATAGCGCGCTTCGCCGCATCGTGTCTGAGCCGCTGCACGCTTCTCGGCTTGCTCTGGTCGCTGGCCGATGAAGAAAGCCTGGCCTGGCACGATCACATCTCGCGCACCTTCCCGACCCCGCGCGACTCGCGCACGCTGGTCTTTCGCGACGAATAGCAGCTTCGAGGCCCCCTGCCCGCAATGATATGCTCGGTTAGAGGGCTGGGATGGACATTCGGAAGGCGTGTCGTCGGGCGGCTTGCGGTTTGCTCTGCCTGAGCGCCATTTATGCCTTCCAACGGCCGTTCCGCCAGTTCCACGGCGTCGAGTATTACAGTTTCGAGCTCACGCCGGATTGGCGGGATACCGCCGAGTTCGCTTTCGCCCGCCTGATGTTTCCCCCCGGACCCTTGAACGGCTACCGCGGGCGCGACGCCGAGTGGCACGAGGGAATCTCGCTGTGGACCCAGGACTATCCGCGCGCCGACCGGCATTTCTCCCAGGCCGTGCGCCGCCTCACCCGGCTCCATACGCGCAGTGTGGAACAACCCGTGAACCTCGACGAAGGCGACGCCTACGATTGGCCCTGGCTCTATGCCGTCCAGGTGGGCGAGTGGGGGCTCACCGATTCTCAAGGCAAGCTGCTGCGCGAATACTGCCTGCGCGGCGGCTTCTTCATGGCGGACGATTTTCACGGGCAGGAGGAGTGGTACGAGTTCGAAAGCCGCATGAAGAAGGCGTTTCCCGAATACCCCATCCGCGACATCGAAGACTCCGACGCCATCTTTCACACCGTATACGACCTCAACGATCGCTACCAGATTCCCGGCCAGGCGCACCTCTACAACGGCTACAAGGGCGGCGCCGACGGCCGCGGCGCCCACTGGCGCGGGATTTTCGACGCGCAAGGCCGCGTCATGGTGGCCATCTCGTATAACTCCGATATCGGCGACGCGTGGGAATATGCCGACGATCCGCGCTATCCGGCGAAATTCGCCGATCTGGCCATCCGCCTCGGCGTCAATTACATCATTTATTCCATGACGCACTGACGTGGCGCAGCTAGCGCCGCGACCGCGTGATTTTGTGCTGCCGGAAACCCGCTCGCTGACGCTCGGGGCTCTGATCGGAGCCCCGANNAAAATCACGCGGTCACAATGCTAGCCCCCAACCTTCCTGGAGCGCTTTCGAAGCAGTGCGGCGTCGCCCACGGGCGAAGGATGCATGGGAGTGGGAGGGCCGCCGCCGCGGAACCGTTCGATGGCTTCGATCAGCGCGTCCAGCATCCAGCGCTTGAAGCAGACAATCGCCAGCAAGGCCACCAGACACAGGGCCAAAACTTCGGAGCCGATCTGTCCCATGATTCCTTCAACCTATCACGGACGGCAAGCAGGTGGCGCGTCATTTAGCCTTCGCCAGAACCCTGCCCAGAATTTTCACCGCCTGATCGACTTCCTTTTCGGTGATGATGTACGGCGGCAGGAAGCGCAGCACCGTATCGTGCGTGCAGTTGATCAGCAACCCCTTCGCCATGGCGTCGAGCACGATCTGCTTGCCGGGTATGTGCAGTTCCGCGCCGAGCATCAGTCCGAAACCGCGAACCTCTTTGATGCACGCGCGCTTGCGGGCCAGTTCGTTGAGTTGCTCGTGAAAGTAGCCGCCCACGCGCCGCATGGACGGCAACAGTTCGTCCAGTATGTCGCAGAATTCCAGCGCCACCCGGCAGGCCAGCGCGCCGCCCCCAAAAGTGGTGCCGTGCATGCCCGGCTTGATCGTGGCCGCCGCCTTCTCGTTGGCCATGATCACGCCCAGCGGGATGCCGCAGGCCAGCGGCTTGGCGGTCACCATCACGTCGGGCAGGATAACGGGCTCAGCGCGCTGATAGGCGAAATACGTGCCGAGGCGCCCCACCCCGCACTGGATTTCGTCGGCGATCAACAGGGCGTTGTAGCGGTCGCAAAGCTCGCGCGCCTTGGCGACGAATTCAGGCGTCAGGGGATAGATGCCCCCCTCGCCCTGGACCATTTCGAGCACCATGCCCGCCGTGCGATCGCTGAAGGCGTCTTCCAGAGCCGCTATGTCGTTGGCCGGCACGAAGCGGGCGCCGGGCACCAGCGGTTCAAAATCCTCGCGGTACTTGGGTTGTCCGGTGATGGAGAGCGCGCCGAAGCTGCGCCCATGGAACCCGTTCTCCAGCGCGATCACCTGGTATTTTTCGGGGTCGATGGCGCGGCCATGCGAGTGCACCATCTTGAGGCCGCCCTCCATCGCTTCAGTCCCCGAGTTGCAGAAGAAGCAGCGCTGCAATCCGCTCATCCCGGCCAACCGCTTGGCCAGCGGGCCCTGATACTGGTGATAGTAGAGATTCGAGGAGTGGATCAGCAGCGCCGCTTGTTCGCGGATCACCTTGACCAGCCGCGGGTGGGCGTGGCCGAGCGCGTTGACGCCGATGCCGGAGAGAAAATCCAGATAACGCTTGCCGTTCAGGTCGTATAGGTGGCATCCCTTGCCGCGGGCCAGCACCAGCGGATACCGCGCGTAGTTTTGCAGCAGGTATTCACGCTCCAGGTCCATCACGGCTTGCGCGTTAACGTCCGAAACGGGGGGCGGTGCGATAGTCATCTTACCCATCATACACGGACCCTGGCGAGGCATCCCCCAGCTTGCCGGCCGGCCCCGCCACTTTACAGCAGTTGCTCCATCAGACCGATCAGGTACTCCTGATCGAACGGCCCGGATCGGTACGTGCGGGCATCGAAGAACCGCCACATCTTTTTGTGGTTCTCCAGCGTATAGAAAATCAGCTGCTCTTCGATGAGGTCCTTGTCGAGCAGTTCCTGGTTGAACGCGCGGACCGTGCCTTCCAACGTGTATGGCACGCGGAAGTCCTCGGTGGAGACCAGCTCCCCGGTAGCCGAAAACGACATTTGGAGGATACGGCCGCGCACGTTGATCTGCACCAGGTTGACCAGGTCCTCCTGAAAGGAGCCCGCACCGTAGCTTGGCGGATCGAGTTCCACCTCCATCCGCTCCAGCAGCCGGTTGACCGATCCGACGAAATCGGCGCAGATGGCGTAGAGGTCCGCCGCCGCGGCCTGGCGGATGGCCGCAATTTCCCGGGTCCGTCGCAGCAACCCCTCGTCTTTCTCGGCGAGAGCGTCGATGCTCTCCGCGAGCCGCCGCAGGCGGGCGTCCCGGGTTTGCGTCTGGTTTGCGATACGAGCCACCACACCAGCTTAGCGGCGGCGGCTCGATTCCCGCAATTCCTCCGGCTCAATCAGGTGCAAAATGTCAATCTGCAGACGGTAGAGAACGGAGTCGGCTTTCTCTACAGAGAGTATACGCTTTCCTTTCAATACGTTGTGGAGATGGGGCTGGGAAATCCCGGTGTCCCGTGCAAGCCCGCGTTCGGTGACCGCACCGCTGCGTACACGTTGGCGAAGCTCTTCCAGAAGACGCTGCTGCAAATCGTGAAAGGTCATGGTTGGGTTTATGTACTATTTCTCACAGAAATAGGGTCTCAGTAAAATCCCCTAGAACTAATGGTATTAAAAAATACAAAAAATCTATAAAATTTTCTCATGCATCAATGCAAGGTCTTCCAAGTGAACGATTTATATCAGGTACCAAAGTCACAGTACTACCACAATTCATATATCCTTAGTTAGAATTCATTGACGTTTTTCTTTGTCGGAGTAAATTGGACTCAGCTGTTGAAATCCATGGTGAGCGCGACCGCCGTAGAGTCCGCCACCAGGAGGACATTCTCAAAATGCAGTGGGATCGATCGAATACGATTGGAATGGCAACCGAAACTTGCAAGTATTGCGAAGGCCAAGGGACACGCGTCGTCTACAAGACCAAGGCCTCGCCATGCAATTGCGTTTTTAGAGCTATTTTCCGAGCCTGCCTTACCCGTTTCCGGGATTGCACCGCCACGGGGGCGGCGTTCGGCACGGTTTCCTGGGAGTTTTGCTCCGGCCCTGGCGGGCGGCGCGTCTATTCCCGTAAACAAGAAGAATATATGGCCGACTTCTGCCTAGTAAGCCGGCGCGTGCTCGATGCTGAAGACCATCGCCTCTTCCGGTACTACTTCCTTCTGGGTGCGGACTGGCAACTCTGCGCCCGGCAGCTCAAGATGGACCGCGGAAACTTCTTCCACGCCATCTATCGTATTGAAAGGATGCTCGGCCGAGCCTTCTCCGAGATTCGGCCGTATCCGCTCTATCCGCTGGACGAATACTTCGGCGGAACAGTTCGCAAAGACGCCGGCCGCGCCCTCGAAGCGGTCCCGTCGCAGGACCGGCACCACCTCCAGGTGCCGCTCCGCTTGATCGCCTGAGCGAAACTTACTACCGTACTGGGGACGGCGTTCGGCCGTCACCTTTTCCCTCCCCCGTTCCCCTTACAATGGG
>PLDO01000679.1 GCA_003136215.1 Bryobacterales bacterium | reverse complement strand
TGCCCTTCCTTCAGCAGGTCGCTGATCGAAGGCAGCGGGATTTTGTCCCCGCGAGTATCCGGCCTCGCTTCCTGCCTGACTTCCGCCCGGCCGTCGGTACGGCTTTCGGGACGCCCTTCCTGGCGGCTCTCCCCGCGCTGTATGGTGCGCGGCTCGGTGCTTTGCTCCAGCGGACGCGGTTCGCCCTGCGGAGCGCGCTGCCCTTCCGGCAACGGACCGCGATCGCCACGCCCCTTGCGGCGGGTGCGGCGCGAAATCCGGTGCGGGAACCGTCCGCCCTGTTCGCGCAGGGTGGCGGTCAGGCTGGTGGGCATGCGTGCCGGCTCCGGCCCTTCGTCTTCCAGGACTGGCTCCGTTGTTCCCTCTTCGGACAATGCCTCCTCTGCCGGGGCCTCGCCGCCTTCGGCGTCGGCCGCGGCTTCGTCCTCGCCCTCGGCCGTCTGATCCACCACCGTTTCGCCGTCCGCGACCCCAACTGCTTCGGACTCATCAGATCCGGGGTCATCCACATCGATGCCAACGAATCCGGTTTCCAGTGCGACCATCTGCATCGGCGCCGCTCCCGCTGCTGGTCGCGCTGCTGGTACGACAGCAACGGCAGACACCGGCTCCGAAGTTACAGGCTCCGGTGTAACAACCGGCGCCTCGGATGGTTGGGGCTCGGCCGCTACCGATTTCACAAGCACTTCCGCCACGGCGACGACTGCCGGTTCCGCTACCGCTTTCACAACCGGAGCCGCTTCAGGTTCGGCCGGCGCGCCCTCGGATTCGAATTCTCCCTCTACCCGGGCGGACTCTTCGGTCACCGCCTCGTACTCCGTCCCTTCCAACGGTTCCTCGTCGCCGGGCCGCGTGTACTTGGCCAGCGATTCCCCCGGCAGTACGAAGAAATCGTCCTGCGTCGGGTCGAAGATCACTCGCGGCAACGGCGCCGCTTCTTCCACCGGAACCGCTTCGGGAATTCCTGCCGCGGGTGTCGCCTGATACCGCGATTCGCCGTCCGGCCGGGGCGAGTAATATTTGGCATCCGGCAGGCCGCGTCCACCGCCGGAGCCGCCGCCACTACGTTGCCCGCGTCCACGGCGCGAGCGCCGGCCACGCCGGTCACCGCCTCCGCCCTGATCGCCGCCACGATCGCCGCCACGATCGCCTCCGCGGTCGCCGCCACGATCCGGGCGCCGGTTCCCCTGGAATCCCGGCGGCGGCTGCATGGCGCTCGCCGGCGGAGAGAGCACGATGGGTGGGGCCACATCCACCGGCACCGCCGCGGCGTCTGCCGCCGGAGCCGGCGCCTCATCCGGAGTTGCCTCCACGGGAGCCTCTTGCACCAGCGCGCCGGGTGTCCGGTCGAGCTTCAGAACCTTCTCCTCCACCGACGTAACGATCTTGTCGTACTCGTCGTTATCCTCGAAGAAGTCCGATACATAGAGGAATGCGTCCCGGCCCAAGCCGATATCGACGAACGCCGACTGCATGCCCGGCAGCACGCGCGTCACTCTTCCTTTATGGATGGACCCCGCTAAGGAGTACTCGTTTTCGCGTTGATAAAACACCTCAACGACTTGATCGTCCTCCAGCACCGCCACGCGGGTCTCGTGGCGATTGGCGGATATCACTAACTCTTTCGACATCGACTGCCTCCACGGGGCGTGAAGAGGTCCCGCGAGGAAGTGGCTGCGCCAGCCGGTTGATGTCGGGGTCCGCCGGTCCTTGGCGAACCCGCTCCATCAGCTATGAACTCACGCGGGCCGGAGGTGGAGATCAAGTTTTCCTCATACACCAACCGGCCGGGAACCACTCCTCTTACCCGCGGCGGGCGTTTCCGCGCGGCTTTTCCGCGCTTACGTGCCCATGTCCCGGGGGGTCTCTACAGGCTCCCGAAAATTCTATTCTCGGACGCTCCCTCGCGGCAGCGCCCGGCTAATTTACAAATCTTCTGAGGCGGACGTTGTTCACCAGCCCCAATGCCAAAAAAAACGTCCAGACGCTCGAACCGCCAAAACTCATAAAGGGCAGCGGAATGCCGGTCACCGGCATGAGTCCCGCCACCATCCCCACATTCACGAGAATGTGAAAGAGCAGCAGGGCCGCCACCCCCATACATAGGTACATTCCTACTCGATCCGGCGCGGTATGCGCATTCTGGACGATGCGCATCACCAACACGAAAAACAATGACAACAAAACCGTTACCCCCACGAACCCATGCTCCTCGGCAAACGCCGAAAAAATGAAGTCCTTGTGGGGTACCGGCAAGAACCGCAACTGGGTTTGAGTTCCCTTAGTCACGCCCTTGCCGAACATCCCTCCCGAGCCTACCGCAATCTGGGATTGGATCAACTGATAACCCTTACCCTGCGGATCGCGCTCGGGGTCCATGAAACTGACGATCCGCCCCTTCTGGTACTCATTCAAAAACTGCCAGCTGATGGGCAGCCCCACCACCGTCACAATCGCGATGACAGCCACATACTTCCAGCGCAATCCCGCCAAAAACGCGCACGCGATCAGGATTGCCAGGTACGTCAGCGAGGTCCCTAAATCCGGCTGTTTCATCACCAGCACGGTGGGAACCAATACCAGGCCCGCCAACTTCAGCATCTCCCGAATTTCCAGTTCATCCGTCCGCAATTCGGTCAGATAGCGAGCCACCAACAATATTATCACCAGCTTGACGAATTCCGATACCTGCAAATGAACGCCGAATCCCACCGGAATCCAGCGCCTCGACCCGTACGTCTTATCTCCCACGAAGTAGGTAATCAACAGCAAGGCCACGCTCCCGATATACAGCGCCGGGACGTAATGCAGCATGCTGTGGTAATCGACGGCCATCATCAGCCACATCAGAAACAGCCCGCCGGCCACGTAAACGATCTGTTTCCACCAGGCCGACGTGAAATCCGTGTCGCGGGTCGCGCTGTAGATCTGCAGCACGCCGACCCCGCAGATCAGCAGCACAATCAGCAGTACTGTCCAATCGATATCGCGCGGAGAGAGGTATTTTGACATGGGGTTAGTGGGATAAGCCTCCTGGCTTGTCCATCCGAGCGCAGCTCGGACTCCGATGCCTCGCGCCCCGGTCAAACCCCATATTCATCGGGGCACCACTCCCAGTCCCAATGCCGCCACCGTCCGCGTCTGGTTCTGCTGCAGTTGCGTCACACGCTCTTTTTTGTCGAAATGCGCTTTGATGACGTCGCGGACAATGGCCGCCGCGAATTGCCCGTGTTCGCCGTGTTCCCACAACGCCACCACCACGATTTCCGGGTTGTCGCGCGGCGCAAAACCCACAAACCAGGCATTGTCCTTCAGGTCCTTGCTTGCGCCGCCTGCCTTGAGGAAGTCGTTGGACGCCAACTGCGACGACCCGGTCTTGCCGCACACATCGAGGTGCGGCAACGCCGCGCGCACGCCGGTGCCGCCTTCATTGACCACTCCGTACATGCCATCTACCACCGTTTTGACGTTTTCCGGGTTAAGCGCCCACTCGGCCACCTTCACCTGGTCCAACGGTCTTTTCGTCATGTGCGGCTGGTACCACTTGCCGCCCACCGCCATGCCGCCGATGGCGCGCGCCAATTGCAGCGGCGTCACAATCAGCGCGCCCTGCCCGATGGCCACCGACGGCGTCTCGCCGGCATACCACTTGGTGCGATAATTGCGCAGTTTCCATTTCTCCGATGGCATCAGGCCGGTCCTCTCGCCCGGCAGGTCGATTCCTGTACGTTGTCCGAAGCCCACCAGATCGCCATAGAACGAGAGGTTGTCGATGCCCAACTTGGCGCCTAAAGTATAGAAGAAGACGTCGCAGGAGTGCACGATGCCGTTGTGCATGGAAAGCGTGCCGTGGCCTTTCGGCACCCAGCAGTGCTGGTACCGGCCGTAGAGCGCCACGCCGCCGGAACAATGCACGCTCCAGTTCGCATCCACGGTTCCGGTGGAAAGTCCCGCCAGCGCCACAATCGGCTTGAACGTCGATCCCGGCGCCTGCTCCGCCTGAATGGCCCGGTTCAGCATGGGGTGTTCGGGGTTGTCGGCGATCTCCCGCCAATCCTTCGTCTTGATGCGTACCGCAAACTTATTAGGGTCGAAGGTGGGACGGGAGACCATGGCCAGCACTTCGCCAGACCGCGGATCCAGCGCCACTACCGAACCGTTCTTGCCCTGCATGGCCAGTTCCGCCACGGTCTGTACGTCCAGATCGAGGGTCAGTTGCAGGTCATGGCCTTCCACGGCCTTCTTGGTCGCCAGGGTTTGGCGCACTGTCCCGCGATTGTCCACCACCACCTGGCGCTGTCCGTCGACGCCCATCAGCGTGTCGTTGTACTGCTTCTCGATGCCGAATTTGCCCACCACATCGCCCTGGTTGTACTTGGCGAATTCCGGCTCGTCCAACTCCTGCTCGCTGATTTCACCGGTGTACCCGATGACATGCGCCAGGGTCCCGTTCTGCGGGTAGACACGGCGCGGGGTCTCGATCAATACCAGTTCCGGGAAGAAATCGTGGTGCGACGCAACGAAGGCAAGATCGGCCGATGAGAGTTCGTCCTTAATGGTGACCGTGACGTATTTCGGCTGCTTGCGAACCCGCTGCACCCGCGCCAGCAGGTCGCTGTAGTCCAGGTCCAGTCCCTGCGCGATGGGGCGGAGATGCTCTTCCTTGGCGGATTCGCGAGCCAGCAGCAGGCTGAATGACGAGTGGTTGTCCACGATGACCCGCCCGTCGCGATCCAGAATGCGCCCGCGCGGCCCCGGAATCGGCACCGATTTGATGCTGTTCTGCTGCGCCCGCTCGCCGTAGAATTCGGGGTTCTGCACCTGTAACCGCCAGAACCCGGAAATCAGGAACAGGAAGATGATTACCGTGGCGTACTGGAAGATGGCAATCTTGCCCGCCGCAAACCGCGTATCGTCACGCAGCGGTGGCTTGTCGGAAAGCTGGTGCGCGAGATTTGGGTCGGACGGAGGAAGGGTCACAACAAAGCCTTAACTGAGCTCAATTCTTATTCTAGCCGATTCAGGGTGTTGCGTGCCCGTCATTGGTGGGGCAGGCGGTTCCGCCTGCCACGGCGAGCGAAGCTCGCCCAGGGAGCTTGGCCATTTCCAGGCTACTTGCGGCGCATGGGTGGGGCAGGCGGTTCCGCCTGCCNNGCCATCGCCAGATATCCCGCACGATTGGGATGGAGCTTGTCGCCCGGGCCCCCGGTAGTGCTGTCGGGGACGAACTCAGGGCGCAGTTGGCCGGTTTGCGGATCGACCGTCGCCTGGTCGAAATCGGCGACCCCGTCGAAGAGACCCGCGCCGCGGATGAACTGGTTCAGCGCCTGACGCTTGCCGTCCTCCTGCTCACTGCCATGCATGGCGCTCGCGTTGCCAAGTGCCGACACCACCGTGGCGCCGATCACGCGCACGCCGGGAATCGCCGCACGAAGCCGCCCCACAACCTCCTTCATCCCGCCTTGTATGGCCTCCAACGTGGCGTTGGCGCCGAGATCGTTGATGCCTTCCAGCCAGATTACCGCCGACACCCCCGACAGACCAATCACGTCGCGCTCCAGCCGCTGCCCCGCCGAGGGTCCGCCCGCGAAGGGCTTGCGCGCCGAGTATTCCGCCGGTCCCACCACCTGATTGCCTCCGATTCCCGCGTTGACCACCGAAACGCGATTCCCGTAAACAGCATGGAGCCGCCGCGAAAGCGCGTTCGGCCACCGGTCGTCGCCGTTCAACGTGGAAGCCGTGCCGTCGGTGATGGAATCGCCGAAGGCCACGACGACGCGCGTGTCCGCGGGCGCCATCACGTCCACCGCATCCAGGAAGTACCACGAGGTGGTGCTGAAGGGGAACGCCGATTCGTCCTCGAGCTGCCCCTTCGCGCCGGCGCCGGGCTTGCTCACGTAGGAGGTAGTCAGCGCCTTGGCGTGCCAGGTCATGGGGCCGCTCTCGCCCGCCACATGAAAACTCACCGCCAGTTTGCGCCCAGCCAGACCCACCGCTGCCGGGCTGCCCGCAAAGGGCAACTCCACGGGATCGCTCCACACCGCTTCCCCCGCCGGAACCGTAACCGACAGCTTGCCGCCAAAGTGCACCGCGCGGTTCGTCCCGGCCGCCACCGCGCCGCCGCTCAGGTGCAGGCCGGCGAACACGCCATCCAGGGTCACCGGCCGCATCCCAAAGACGTTGCAGAAGTGCAGCCGCGCCGGGCTGCCCCAGAGCTCGGGTTGCACGATCAGGCGGAAGCTCTGGTCGCGCGCCCCGGTGGTGGCGGCGGGGAAAGCCAAGCCCAGGTCCGGTTGCGCCGACGCGTTGCCCACGGGATACGGCCCCTGCACCGAGGCGGCCCAGCTCACCACCCATTTCTGGCCGGGCTGCGCGAAGATCAGCGAAACGCCGAGAAGCAAAAACGACAGTAAGCGTATCACGGCGTCCAGCGTATCAGAAGGTGGCGCCTCCGGGGGTGGCAAGAATGTGCCACCTCAAAAACGAAACTTTTTCCGCGACCGCCGCAATCTCTCATAGAGGGTGGGTATTTCAATGAGCGCGTTAGCGGTCGGGCATGTCTATCCGGTGACCTCGGGCCTTACATGGGAGCAGGATATCGCGTGGATGCTGGCCTTCCAGGCGGGCGACCGGGTGTGCTTCGGCCGCATCGTCGAGGAATACCGCCGTCCCGTGATCAGCCATGTGTACCGGTTGGTCCGCGATGTCTCCATCGCCGAGGAACTCTCCCAGGAAGTGTTCCTTCGCGTGTACCGCACACGAGACTACCAGCCCACCGCTAAATTCCGCACCTGGCTTTTTCGCATCGCCACCAACCTGGCACTCAACTGGTTGCGCGACCACCGTCACGAGGCCTGCCATCAGCGGCTGGACCATCTGTCCGCGCAAGCGAGGCTGCGCGAGCCGCAAGCTCGCATGCCCAACATGGAAGAATTCCTCGTGAGGGATGCGCGCCTCGCCGAAGTGCGCGCCGCCATCCAGGAACTGCCGGCGAATCACCGGGCAGCCGTCTTGATGCACAAATACCAGGAGTTGGATTACAACGAGATGGCGCGCGTGCTGAACTGTTCCGTGCCGGCCATTAAGTCGCTTCTCTTTCGCGCCTACGAGAATCTGCGCAAGAGCCTGGCCCACCTGGATCCGCTGGCGCAAGCCCCCGGCGCCTGACGCGCCCGCCGTGGTGGGGCGTCCGGCAAGCCCGGCTTAGTTGCTCCTCTCCCCAGTTCCCGCCGATTGCGGGCACAGCACGACCTTGAACGCCTGCTTGGGCGAACCTAGCAGCAGATCGAATCCCCTGGCGTACTCGCTCAATGCCAGGCGGTGGGTGATCATGGGCCGCACGTTGACTCTGCCTGTACAGATCAGATCGTAGGCCTCCCGCACGTCGCCGTAAGTGGCGTTGGAGGAACTCGTCAGTGTTCTCTCGGAGCCGAGAAGCGCCGCGTTGAAGGCGACCGGCGTATCGTGCACGGCCACGTTGACGTACGTCCCGCGCTCGGCAAGCAGCCCCGCCGCCTCCGCGATGATCTGGCCGCTGCCGATGGTATCGAAGATAGACGACACCGCGCGCACTCCGCTTCGCGCCAGCGCCTCTCCCAGGGCATCCGCGCCCGGGTCGATTACGGTGATGTAATCGAAGCGTCGCAGAACCTCTTGCCCGACCGGAGAAGGTTCCGAGACGAACACCCTGCGGGCGCCCTTCGCCTTCGCCACCTGCGCGATGCTGAGCCCGACAGGGCCGCCGCCAATACAGAGAACGTCGGCGCCGAGGCTTGCCGGGCGCCCGGCCACGTGCACGGCCACGCAGACGACGTCCGCCATCGCGGCCTCGTCGAGAGGCACATGTTCCGGTATCGGGAAAAGAAGATCCGCCCAGCCCAGACAGTACTCGGCGTAGGCGCCCGGGTAGTAATCCATCTGTCCCCACCCTTGGGCATGCCCCATGTGAATCGTGTCCCGGCAGAGATTCTGGCTGCCGGAGCGGCAGAAATCGCACTTGCCGCACGTACGAAACGCTTGCACTCCGACGCGTCTGCCGAGCAGATGTTCGTATTTGGGCGAGTTAACCTTGACCACGACTCCGGCATATTCGTGTCCCAGGATAATATTGGGCGGGTTCGGGACGTGGCGGCCCAGCGTGTGCAGCGCCCACGGATTATCCCCCTCCCAATAACGCAGGTCGCTGCCGCAAATCCCGCAGGCTTCCACTTGGATCAGGACGTCGAGCTCGGTTGTCAACCGCGGCTCCGGCACGTCGGCCCAGTCGAGCTGTCTCGGTTGCCGCAGGACAACAGCCTTCATTCGCCAGCACCCCCGCGAGCCGATTTCACAAATAGAATTCTATCAGGCCGCGGAAATAATGGAGCGTGACGAGTCCTGTCTGCCGCGCAAGACGCGATTCGAGAGAAAATGATCGAGGAGGCGCATGGCACACACAACGCGGCGCGTGCTTCTCAATTCGTTGATCTGCGGAGGAGTTGGCATGGCTTTGCAACCACCCGGCCAGGAGGTCGAAGGCGCCGAGGCGCGCCGGCGCGAACTTTACGGGCTGCTGGGCGACCTGCCGCCCCGGCAACGCCCCATCGGCGCCCGCACGCTCTCCGTCGAAGAGCGCCCCGGATTCCTGCTCGAAAAGTTGATGCTGGATATCAACGGGTTGCAGCCGGTGCCTGCGTACTTCGTGAAACCGAAGCAGTTGGACGGGAAGGCTCCGGCGATCCTGTTCAACCATTGGCACGCCGGCGAGTACCAACTCGGCAAGGACGAGCTGCTGCGCCCCAAACCCGGCAACGTGCCGTCTTATGCGGAGGATCTCACCGCACAGGGCTATTGCGCCTTGTGCCTGGACATGTGGTGCTTCGGCGAGCGATCCGCCCGCACGGAATTGGACACGTTCAAGGAGATGCTCTGGAAAGGCCAGGTGCTGTGGGGCATGATGGTCTACGACACCCTCCGCGGGCTCGACTACCTGCTCACACGGCCCGAGGTGGACACGGCGCGAATCGGGACTCTCGGCATGTCCATGGGCAGCACCATGGCCTGGTGGGCCGCGGCCCTCGATCCGCGTCTGAAATTGTGCGTGGATATATGCTGCCTCACCGACTACCAGGCTCTGATCGAGACCAATAATCTGCAGGGCCACGGCGTCTACTACTTCGTTCCCGGGCTGTTGAAGCACTTCACCACCGCCCAGATCAACGCGTTGATCGCGCCTCGGCCGCATCTGGCGACGGCCGGGAACCGCGACGCACTGACGCCGGCGGTCGGGTTGGACCGCATCGATCGTGAGCTCCGATCCGTCTATCAACGCTTGGGCCAGCCCGACAACTGGAAGTTGTTGCGCTACGACGTGGGGCATGCGGAGCCGCCGGATATGCGGCGCGATATCCTCGCTTTCCTGCGGGAGCGCCTGTAGAACCTCCATGCCGCCGGCGCGCCCGACGTGCCATTTTCCTCCGGATTGCGCGCCGATCCTGGCCAAACATTGAGATAATGGCATCCGGCGGCGCGAGCCGATTTGTGAATAAACTTTTCCTGACAGGAGGAACGCATGGCTGACTGGACGCGAAGAGGGTTTTTCGGATCGCTCTCGGGAGCAGTGGCCGCAACGTCGATTGCGGCTCAGCAGAGGGGCGGTTCGTCGCTCCCTGACAAGCGGACGGGGCATGGACCCATCAAAATCACAGACCTCAGGTGCGCCATCATCGGCCGCAACCCGGTCGTCCGAATCGTCACCGATCAGGGCATCTCCGGGTACGGCCAGGCCGAGTCCGCCAAGCCCTATCTCAAGCCCATGGTGCTCTTCTATAAGGACTATCTTCTGGGCGAAGACCCGACGGACGTCGCCCGCGTGCTCCTGAAGATCCGCCGCCTTGGCGCGTCCAAGCCCTGGGGTTCCGCGGTGAGCGCCATCGAGATCGCTCTCTGGGACATCGCTGGGCAGGCGGCCGGTGTGCCGGTATATAAACTGTTGGGCGGGAAGATCCGGGACCGCGTCCGCATCTACAACGGTGGCGTCCGCTACCCCATGACCGGCCAAACGCCGCAGGACTACGCCGAGAACATGGCCAAGATGAAGGAAGCCAAAGAGGGCTTCACCCTGATCAAACAGGCGGTCGGCTTTCACAATCCGGCGATGATGCGCGCCGTGCCCAACTCGTGGTATGACGACCCCCGAACCGGAGCATCGCACCCCGATCGCGGTCTCATGACGGAACGTGGCCTCAAACACGTCATCGCCTGCGTCGAAGCCATGAAGAA
>PLDO01000404.1 GCA_003136215.1 Bryobacterales bacterium | reverse complement strand
TTCGGGGATAGCGCTCTCCACCTCGGCGCGGCCGGCTTCGGCGCGGCGCAGGCTGACGTCGAGGTCACGCGCGTCCAGGGTAATCAACGTCTGCCCTTCGCGAACATGGTCGCCGGCTTGCGCGCTCACCTGCTGGACGTAGCCCATTATCTTGCTCGAAATCGTGGCCGTGGTGCGCGCGCGGACGGTGCCGGTGGCTTCGTAGCTGGTGGGCCAGTCCTGCGTATCAACCGCCGCTACTTGCACGGCCACCGGTGGAGTTTGCGGCTGTGCGGCACGACGCGCCGGTTCACTTCCGCAGGATGCGAGCAGTAGAACGGGGATGGGCAGAAACAGGAAACAGGGCTTCATTTAGTTCAGTACCTCCGAATCCGCGTTGAGGCGTCCCGCGGCAAGTTCGAGCATGGTGGCGGCAATCCGCTGATCGTGGATGGCGGCCAGGTATCGAGTACGGCTTTCCAACACGGCGGTTTCGGTGCGCAAAAGGTCGGTCACGTTGTTCATCCCGGCTTCGTAGCGGTTCTGCGTGATGCGCAGGCTTTCTTCGGCTTGCGCCACGGCTGCCCGGGCGACATCGATACGCTGTTGGGCCGCCTTCAGGGCGGCCCAGGCACGGCGCACTTGCAGGCGGATGGCGGAATCGGTTCGCTGCTCGTCGAATTCGGCGCGCTTCACCAGATGCCCGGTTTCGGCGATGCGCGCCTTGTCGGCCGATCCATTGAACAGATTCCAGCGGAGAGAGACGGCGGCCAGCCAGTTGGCTCCGCCGCGATCGACAAAACGCTGGCGATCTGCTTCGAATGCGCCCCGGAAGCTGACTTGCGGCAGCATGGCGCTTCGTGCGCCGTCCGCCTGGGTTTGCGCCAGGCTGGTAGCCAGATGCGTCTGGCGCGTTTCGGGGCGCCCGGTGGAAGCGGCGCTCTCGATAGCCTCCAGTGCCACATCGGGAAGGACGAGCGCCTCTAGCGGCGTGGTCAGCGTGTGAGGAGTATCGAGCGGCAGGCCGAGCGCATCGTTGAGCGCGGCTTTGGCGACATCCACATCCGCGGCCCGATCGATCCGCTGTTCCGTCACGGCGGCCAGATGCACCCGGATGGATAGCACGTCGACATCGGTGGACATGCCGGCGGCGCGGACCGCTTCGGCGCGCTTCAAGTCGGCTTCGGCCGAGCCGACGGCCTGCTCGGCGGCCTTCAGGTTTTCCGCTGCCAGGACCGCGCCATAGTAGGCGCGCGCCGCTTGGGAGATGACATTCATCTGTACCAGCCGCTGTTCTTCGCCAGTCATCTTCCGGGCCAGTTCGGCCGATTTCACCGCATTCCGGGTTTGGCCGGCATCATATACAGGCTGATCTACCGTTAGCTGGGATTGAAAGTTGTTGAGAGGATCAGGCCGGTTCAAGGGGCCGATGGCGAAGTTCTCAGGACCAAACTGGTGTTGCGTGAGCAGCGAACTGAAGACGAAGACGGGGTTGTCGCTGCGCGTGAAAGACTCAGCGTAATTGATTTTGGGAAGCATGCCTCCGCGGGCCTGTGCGATGCGGGCTTCGGAGGCCAGCGCTCCCGCGGCGGTGCCGGCGATCGCCTTGTTTTCCCGTAGGGAGATGCGGACGGCTTCGCGGATCGACATGGGATCCTGTGACCACAGGGGAACGGCGAGTAGAAACAGCAGAGTGGTTCGCATAAGCATGATCTGGACAGCGCTTCTGTCGGCAAAGATGCGGATTACAGCGGAAGGTGACATGTCACCTTTGGAGGCGGATTGCATCTTTGGTGGTGGAAGCTATTTATGGAAGTAACGATTCACCACCATGGAGACGTGAAGTTCGAAGCCAGCGCGCGGGGTCACCGCGTGATCTGCGATCAGCCGGAGGATAACGGCGGATCGGACAGAGGCCTGACGCCGCCCGAGTATCTGCTGGTCTCTCTCGGAACCTGCGCCGGGTTCTACGCCGTTCAGTATCTGAAGGCGAGGTCTTTGGCGCACGGGGACGTCGCAGTGAAAGTCAGCGCGGAAAAGGCGAAACTGCCGGCGCGGCTCGGACAGTTTCGGATTGAGGTGACTATTCCCGGTCTCGATCCGGAGCATCAGGCGGGCGTCCTGCGGGCGGTAAAGGCGTGCCTGATCCACAACACGCTGCTTCACGCGCCGGCGATCGAAACGATGGTTAGCACGCCCGCGTTGGCACACGCCGTTTAGGGGGCCGGGAGGTACCTGGAGAATTCGTAGCGAGCCTTCGTGATACGATCGCCCTACGCGCCGCGCATACGCGCCCAGCAAAATGAGCCGGCCGATATTTGTTCCACCAGCCTTGCCTGACAGCGAACGAATCTCCCTGGCGCGCCTTCTCGCGCTCTTCTTCAAAATCGGCAGTATCGGATTCGGCGGCGGGATGGCGGTGATTGCGTTGATGCAGCGGGAATTCGTTCAGAAGCGGAAACTGCTGGCCGCGGAGGAGTTCCTGCATGGCGTGGGCCTGGGGCAGATTCTCGGGTCGTTTGCAGTGAACGCCGCTTTCTTTATCGGCTACCGGCTATTTGGAGTGGCGGGGGGAATGCTCTCGGTGGGCGTCTTCCTGATGCCGTCGTTGGCGCTGGTCATCGCGCTATCGCACTTTTACTTCCAGTACCATTCGATCTCCGCGTTGCAAGGCGCCGTGGCTGGTTTGGGACCGGTTGTGATTGCCCTCATCGTGGACGCGGCGTGGTCGCTGGGACGCCAGGTCCTGCGGTCCCGGGCTGCCGTTTGTATCGCCGGAGCAGCCCTGGCGGCAGGGGCGTTGAAGACCAACGCGCTGTGGGTGATCGTGGCTGCCGGCGTGGTTGGGCTCCTGTTGCCGCACGCACGCCGGCTTGGTCCAAGTGCTCCCGCCGCTCCTTCCGCCGGCACGCCCGCTATGGTTGCCATACCGGTGGCGATCGGGCCACTGTCCTTGTATGGTTCGATCGCGACGACCTTCCTCAAGATGGGTCTGGTTTTCTTCGGAGGCGGCTTCGCTCTGGTGCCCGTGTTACATCATCGGTTGGTGACGCAACTTGGCTGGTTAAACCCGCGGGAGTTTCTGGATGGTGTCGCCATCAGTAACCTGACACCCGGCCCGATCGCGGTGCTGGCGACTTTTGCCGGGTACCGAATTGCCGGGGTTGCCGGAGCGTTGCTTGCCACGGCGG
>PLDO01000447.1 GCA_003136215.1 Bryobacterales bacterium | reverse complement strand
ATTGATCGTGAGCTTCCTTGACGGCAGCCAGGTTGGCCAACATTTTCCTGACCGTGTTTTCCTGCTGAACCGCGGAGTCCTTATAATCGTCCAGGCGCTGCAACTGGCTCTGCGGGTCGAACTCGGCTACCACCTCGCCGGTCTTCACATGAACCCCGGGCTTGGCCAACTTCATCAACACCAGGCTGAAATCGCCGCCTGGACCTCCGCCCATGCCGCCCCGATTGAGGCCGGTGCGGCTGCCCAGAATGCGCGGCGCCATGAGCGCGGCAAAATTCTGCGCATTCACCGTGCCGTTCACGCGGACAGTGGCGCTCAGGTCACCCAATCCGACCACTCCCGTGGAAACCGAGACAAGCGACCCCTTGGCGGCAGCCTTGGCGTCACTCTGGGCTTTGAAATAATAGGCCGCCCCAGCGCCGAGAATCAGCACGGCGACGAGGATTCCCCACATCCCGTTCCGCCTTTTCGGCATGATTATCTGCTTCGGGGGAACTGCGGATGGCCCTGGCTTAGAGTCTTCCTGGGGCCCGCCCGGAGCGGGCACACTACTCGGATTCGGTTGCATGTGGTCCTTCCAAAGCTCTGATCGCTTGGCAATACACGTGTGGTTGTATACATCAAGAAGACGACTACCGGCTCCGAAAGGTTATCCCCGATAGCCCAAAAGTTCATTTTTTTGTAGCTCGAAAGACCTGGTAACCGCCGAGGTTTGCCGTAACTGCTACCCGGCCTTTGTCCGGCTGGCTGCAAATCGGACATATCTATCTCAAAAAAAAGTACTTAGACTCGAAAGCAGGCGGCCCCATCGATTCAGAAGAGAACGTCGAAGTCGAGCGTAAAGCGGCGGCCCCGGTGGCCGAAGAAGTAGCCAAATGCCGGATCGTCCACGTTGTAGTGGACGACTTCCGGATTGAAATGATTGGTCAGGTTGAAAGCGCTTACGGAGAGACGAACGGCATACTTCGGATGCACCTGGAAGTCTTTGGAGACGCGGGCATCCACCGAGAGGAACGTGGGAAACCGCCGGGTGTTGGGAACTCCCACATAATCCTGGTCGGCGTTCATCGCACTATAGGGAAAGCCGCTGCGGTATTCGATCACCGGGGCGACCTGGAATTTATAGGGTAATTGCACGAGCCCCCAGGTGAGAAACCGGTTGGGCAGGTCCGCGGGCGAATTGGCAATCTGGTTCGGCCGCACGATCGGGTAGGGAAATGTCCCCAGGAACGTGCTGAAATCGTTCAGGTCTCCCCGCCCCTTGCTACGGATGTAGGAAAACATTAATTGACTCATCTCCGCCAGGCGAAAGCGCGCCGATACCTCAAACTGGTGGTAGCGCGCGCCACCGGTTCCGGAGAGCAGATGGGCGCCCAGGTTGGTATCCGGGGCGGGCGCCACCGGGTTGAGAATTACCAGGCCATCCGACAGGCTCTCCATGAATCCGGTGCGCAACTTCAGATAGTGCCCGACGGGCTGCTCGATCTGCATCGTCCAGTTGACGCTGCGCGGTGAGAAGTTGCCGTCAATCGGCTCCTGAAAAATGAAAGGGTGCTTGACCTGCGTCTGTCCCAGGGTGTTCAGGTAGAGATATGGCCCCGCGGAGACATTCCCGGCGGCATCGTAATACGTAATCACCTGGTCGGGGTACTTGTTGAACGCGTAGACGTTGAGAGGCACGCGATCATAGAAGAAGCCGAAGCCGCCGCGCACGGTGGTGCTTTGCCCGGGTATCGGATTCCAGGCCAGTCCCACCCTGGGGGCCACCCGAAACGCGCCGGAGACTTGCTGCGATTCCACGCGAGTCCCCAGGTCCACGCTGAACCGCGGGGAGACGATCCAGTGGTCCTGCGCGAAGAAATTCAGCTCGATGTCGGAGATTTCAAACTCGCCCACGCGGGGGAAGCTGATGCGCCGCGTGAGTTGCCCCTCCCCGTTGAGAATGTCCACCGGGTGCTCGTCGATTTGCCCGTCTTCTTCGCTCGACGCCACGTACAGCCCGATCTTGAAATGATGCGTTCCAAAGCGGTTCAGGGGCGCGAAGCTGAAGGTGCTGAGCCCGGACAGGCGGACGGCGGAGCGCTGCTTCTGGGCAAAATAGTTCCCGCTGTTGCCGGCGGGGGCAATCTCCAGGTTGGCATCGCCCCGCGCCCAGACCGCAACATCGAAACTGGTCACCGAGAAGGTGCTTTCCATCATGGACTGGCCGAGCGTCATGCGATGCGCCACCGTCCCTGTGTAGTTGTGGGTGCTGGCGTCCGGCGTAGTCTCCTCGGGGTTGTAGTAGTTCAGGTTCACATGGGTAAGGCGCTGCGGCACGATGTGGAACGTGGCGGTGAGCAGTTGCTTGCTGGTGGCCACCCAATCCAGTTGAGTGAAGGAATTCAGCCCTTGCTGAATCTTCTGATTGCGCGGAAACGGCAGCTCATAGACCGCGGTCTTGCGAAGTTCGTATTCGAATCCCTCGGCCAGGTAGAGTTTGCCGGCCACGATGGGGCCTTCGAAATTGAGCCGCGGCGTGGCCGTCTTGACGCCGCGCAGCTGCCAGCTGCGAATGCGGAACTCGGGGAACGGATCGTTCAATTCCCACTTCCATTTGTCGCCGCCGCGCTTGGTCTCCACCGACACCAGCCCGGCGGTAAAGCGCCCGTACTCCGCCAGGAAGGACGTCTGGTAGACATTGAGCGTCTCCACGCTGTCCATGGGGACGGTGAGGCCGAACTGCCCGGTGTCCGGGTCGGTGACATCGGCCGAATTCACGATGAGGGCGCTGCGATTCTCGGAGCTGTCGGAGATGCGCAAGCCGCCGCCGGGTTCGCGCACCACTCCGGGAACGAGCGGCAGCGCGTCGGCAACGGTAGCCGGGCGACTCGGCGTCTGCTTGACGAGTTGGCCGGAGACGGCGGTCGCGGGCGAGGAGCCTTGTTCCACCGCGGTGCCCTCGCCCTTGACTTCAACCTGGGTGCGCTCCAGGGCCGGCACCAGCGTCAATTCCAGCGACAGGGAAACGCCGGGTGAGAGATCGAGATCGCGCTCCACCGGCTCGAAACCCTTTTGGGCGAGCGAAAGGTGGTACTTCGCGGGACGCAGTTGGAGAAACACGGCCCGCCCGTTTTCATCGGTATCCAGGGCAATAGGGGCATCGCCGCCGGATTTCAACTGGAGGCGCACCGCAGGCACGGCCAATTTGCTCTGGTCGACCACGGCGATCTCGATCTTGACGGCTGGCTGGGGCGGGCCGGCCCACGCAGCCACCCCAAACGCCAATACCGCCGCCAGAGCAAGTCCCCTCATGGGTCCACCGATTCAGTTAGCGATATTTGTATTATAGATAACGTTCGGCGAGAAGCTGAGATGCGCATTGCGGTTGCCGCCGGAAGCCGGCCGGTAAAAACTGGTGGCGGCGCGCGGACTCGAACCGCGGACCTACGGATTATGAGACCGTCGCTCTAACCAGCTGAGCTACGCCGCCACGTGGGGGAGAAATTACAGTCTACCAAACTGTCCTTGGCCAGCGCCAACGCGGCATTTTCCCGGGAGTAATTCCAGGCAGATCAGATGGGGTATTCTCCCTATTGAATTGTGGAAATCCCCCATGTCGCGGCCCTCCCGCCGTCATCCGGCCGTAACTCCAGCGAGCATCCGCCGCCGGAACAGCTAAACCTAATCCGGTCAATCGTTAACACGGATTGCTGCTGGATGGTTCAATTCGTCGTAACTATAGCCTTTCACAATGCTTTAATCAACCTGAGGGACATTTTCCAACAGAGTTTTCCACAGAACTGTGGATCGAAAAGGCTGGACAACGTCAGCGAGCCCGCAGGCGGCGTTCGAGCGATTCCGGGACCTCCGCCTCCACCACCACGCGGTCCTCCTCGTACCGCGTGGATAGCACGCGGCCGAACTCGTGCAGCATGGCCAGCGTGGCGCCATCGCCGGCGCTCAAATCCAGCCGGGTGCGCACCAGCGGATCCATGGGCAGCACGTCGTCAATGGCGGCGAGCAAACCCGCCATACCCGCGCCGGTGGTAGCCGAAATCGCCGCCGCGCGCATCTCGGCGTGCCCGCCCGCCTCGCCGAGCAAGCGGCGTTGCAGGGTGGCGGCATCGGCTGCGGCGAAATCCAGGCGATCGATCTTGTTGAGCACCAGAATCTGCGGAACCCGCGCCGCGCCGATCTCGGCCAGCACCTTCAGCACGTGCGCGGTATGCTCCGCTGCCGCCGGCGAGGAAGCGTCCACCACATGCAGCACCAGGGCCGCCTCGTTGACTTCTTCGAGAGTGGCGCGGAAAGCCTTGACCAGTGTGGTCGGCAGGTTGCGGATGAAGCCCACCGTATCGGAGACCAGCACGCGGCGGCGCGAAGGCAGAATCAGCGGACGGACGGTGGGGTCGAGGGTGGCGAACATCTTGGCGTCCGCCAGGACTCCGGCTTGGGTGAGCCGATTGAACAACGTGGACTTCCCCGCGTTCGTGTACCCGGCCATTGCCAGGGTGGCGAGGGGCACGGTAGAGCGGCGCCGGCGGTGCAGCGCGCGGCCGGTGCGTACTCCTTCCAGTTCCACTTCCACGGTTTTGATTCGTTTGGCGATACGCCGCCGGTCCGTTTCCAACTGGGTTTCGCCCGGACCGCGAGTGCCGATGCCGCCCCCCTGCCGCGTCATTTCCACGCCGTGGCCGGCGAGGCGCGGCAGCAGGTAGTTGAGCTGCGCCAGTTCCACCTGGAGCCGCCCTTCCCGTGTGCGCGCCCGCGAAGCGAAAATGTCGAGGATCAGTTGCGTCCGGTCGATCACCTTGGTGGCCAGCGCCTTTTCGAGATTGCGCTGCTGGGTGGG
>PLDO01000219.1 GCA_003136215.1 Bryobacterales bacterium | reverse complement strand
GGCGGAAGCGCCTGCGCCACCACTGCCAAGCCGCCTGCCCGCAAAGGTGGGGCAGGCGCTCTCGCCTGCCAATCCGAGCGGCCAGCTCGGATGGCCCTATTCCGCCAGCTCCAGGAGAACGCGGTCCACTTCCGCGGCGGGGTCGGCGGCGCGAGTGATCTGCCGGCCCATCACCAGGTAGTCGGCGCCGTCGCGGATCGCCTGGAGGGGCGTGGCGACGCGCCGTTGATCGCCCGCGTCCACCCCGGCCGAACGCACTCCGGGCGTAACGATGATGGTGTCCGGTCCGGCGATGCGCCGCACGGCAGCGGCCTCCAGCGGCGACGCGACGATGCCGTCGACGCCCAACTCCACGGCCTTGCGCGCGCGGCGCTCCACCAGGCTCGCCACCGTGCCCTCGTAGCCCAGATCGTCTATATCCTCGGGTCCGAAACTGGTCAGTACGGTGACGCCCAGAATCTGCAGCCGGCTTCCGGCGCGAGAGGCCACGGCGGCGCGCATCACCGAACTAACCGCGTGAACCGTCAGAAAACGCACGCCGGAGAGCGCCACTACGGCCACGGCGCGCGACACGGTCTCCGGAATATCGTACATCTTCAAATCGAGAAAGACCTGCTTGCCTTCTCCCAGCAGTTGCTTGACAATTTCCATGCCGGCGGCGGTATATAACTCCAGGCCGACCTTGTAGAAGCTGACGCGCGGGCCGATTTTGGCGACGAGAGAGCGGGCGGCGGCGGCGGACTCCACGTCCAGTGCGACGATGATGGGGTTGTGCAGGGCTCTGGGGATCATATGAGTCGGATGGCTTTCTCCGCGCGCGGCAGCACTCTGCCGATTTGGTAGCCGCCGGTGAATTTCGCCGCGTCGCTCGCACCAAGCGAGATCAGCAGGCCGCCGGAGGTTTGCGGATCGTACAAGAGCTCCTCGATTTCCCGCGGGAGTTCGCGCTGCATTTCCACCGCGGGCGAGGCGAATTCGCGGTTGTTCTTGAGGCCGCCGGGCACGGCGCCGGCGCGCGCGTACTCCACCGCGCCAGGCAGAAACTGCAACCGGTCGACCGCGATCTCCAGGGTCACCTGGCTGGCCAGCGCCATTTCGCGTGCGTGGCCGATCAGGCCGAAGCCGGTGACATCGGTGCAGCCGTGGACCTCGTGACGCAGCATTTCCTCGCAAGCCTCGCGATTCAGCGTGAGCATGGAAGCAATCGACGCGGCCACATCCGCCTCCCTCGCGATGCCGCGCTTCAGGGCGGTAGCGATCACGCCGGTGCCGATGGACTTGGTGAAGACCAGCGCGTCGCCGGGGCGCGCCCCGGAGTTGGCCTGGATGCGCAAGGGGTGAATGGTCCCGGTCACGGCGTAGCCGAACTTGATCTCGTCATCCGCCACGCTGTGCCCGCCGAGAATGGCGCAGCCGGCCTCGTGCATCTTCTCCGCTCCGCCTTTGAGGATTTCTTCCAGGTCCCGCGGATCCTGCTTGGGCGGCCAGGCCAGAATGGTGAGCGCGGAGACGGGGCGACCGCCCATGGCATAGACGTCGCTCAGCGCGTTGGCCGCGGCGATGGCGCCATAGGTGTACGGGTCGTCCACAATCGGCGTAAAGAAATCCACGGTCTGCACCAGGGCGAGCTCCGCCGTCAGCTTGTACACGCCGGCATCGTCGGCAGTGTCAAACCCTACCAGCACATTGTCATCGGCCCAACGGGGCACGCCAGCCAAAACCCTGTCCAACAACTTTGGACTCAGCTTGCTGGCTCAACCGGCGGCCTTCACGTGGGCGGTTAACTTTCTGAGTCGGGTGGTATCGTCCATACTTCCTCACTATAATAACGGGATGCGACGTACAGCTGTTTCTTCCGTTGTTCTGCTACTGGCCCTGGGGTTCGTGCTGGTATCGCGCGAACCGCAGATGGACCAGCGCCTCCGCAAAGCTTCCCGCGCCGGCGAGCGCAATGGATGGATCCAGGTGCACCTTGAGGGCAAGCCCGGCGAGATCGGCTTCCAGCACGGCGCGCTGCTCGCCGCCGAAATCAAGGACACGTTCAAGGCCGTGTCCACGGAGATGGTCCACGAAGAGAAGAAAGATTGGGCGTTTTTCCGCAAGGCTGCGGAACAGGTGTTCTGGCCGCGCGTCGAGCCCGAGTACCGCGAGGAATTGAACGGGATTGTCGAAGGGCTCAATTCCAGGGGCGTGAAGCTGGACATCTGGGACGTGGTGGCGCTCAACGCGTGGCTGGAACTGCCCTACTACGACAAGTGGTACGACAAGAGCGCGGGCGCGCCCAGTAGCGGCGCCGGCCCCGGCGACCATTGCAGCGCGTTTGTGGCCACGGGGAGCTACACCCGCGACCATCGCGTGGTGATCGCCCACAATAACTGGACCAGCTACTCATCCGGCGAACGCTGGAACATCATCTTCGATATCACGCCGGCCGGGGGCAGCCGGATTATCATGGACGGCATGCCCGGGCTGATCCACTCGGGAGACGATTTCGGCATCAATGGCGCCGGCATCATGATCACCGAAACCACCATCGGCAGCTTCAGCGGCTTCGACCCCAACGGCATCCCGGAGTTCGTGCGCGCGCGCAAAGCCATGCAATACGCGGCCTCCATCGACGACTTCGCGCGCATCATGAAGGACGGCAACAACGGCGGCTATGCCAACAACTGGCTGATTGCCGACCGCAAAACCAACGAGGTGGCGAGCCTGGAACTCGGGCTCAAGAACGTCGCGCTACTGCGCACCAAAGATGGATTCTTCGTGGGCTCCAACTTCCCCAACGACCCGAAACTGATCGCCGAGGAGACCGATTTCGACCAGAAGGACAAGAGCAGGAGCGAGAACGCCCGGCATGAGCGCTGGCTGGCCTTGATGGAGCAGAACAAGGGCAAGATCGATGGCGCCGCCGCGCAGAGATTCCTGGGCGACCACTTCGACTCCTTCGCCGGCAAGGTGGATTACAACGAGCGCACACTGTGCGGGCACATCGAGAGCTCGCCTCGCGGGATGGGCACGTGGCAAGCGCCCTACGCGCCGGCCGGAGCGGTGCAGAACAAAGTAGCCGACGCCGCAAGCGCGGAGAAGATGTCGCTGACCGCACTCTTGGGCCACGCCTGCGGTCGCAACTTTAAGGCGGCCGAACATCTGGCCAAACATACCGAATTCGCCTGGCAGAAGGACATCCTGCGGGATATGAACTCGCGAGGATGGGCGAAGTTCACGGCGAAGTAGGCTAGATCATGAGACGGCGGGGCGGAAGCAAACTCCGGGAAGGCGATGAGTTGCCGACGCAGATTCAAGGCCTGTAGCAATTTTGGCGTCCCAGCGCAACTTGGGAAAATTGGTTGGCAGGCGAAAGCGCC
>PLDO01000009.1 GCA_003136215.1 Bryobacterales bacterium | reverse complement strand
GGTCCTGGCCCATGCTCTGAACCTCAATCAAATGCATTGGCATAGCTGCCATGTCGTTGTTTTTTCCTCTCTCGTTGTTTTGGTCACCCGATCCCGCATTGACATCGGGACCAGATCTTGAAATATACGCATCGACCCGCCTAATTCGACAGGTCTCTCCTGGTTCTTTTGGGAGGGCCGGGGATACGACGGCCTGATCGCCCCATTTGTTAGCGGCTCAACTAACTGAGCCACCTCAGCCTTTGAGCCGTCGCGCAGATTGCTGCCGTAATGTTTGAAAGTGCAGCCTGTGCACGGGTAAGATCGCTAGAGTGAGGCAGGTACACATGTCAACCGCGCGTTTTACCGAAGAGAGGTTGCGAAGCTGGCTCGATGCAAACCAACAGGACCGCGAACGCTTATGCGCGGCGGTATTGTCATTGGACCCGCGCTTCTCGCGGGTTGAGCCTCGGCGTCCAAAAGGCGGCCGTGACCAAGGCAGGGACATCGAAGCGGTATTTGAGAATGATCGTCCTGCCTTTGGTGGCGTCGCTTTTGTCAATGGCGCAAACGATTCCTCGGCTCAGAAACGCCGGATCAAGAGAAAATTCCGTGAAGATCTGCGGGCGGCTCAGAGCCACAAACCTGATGTCAAGGTTTTCGTGTTTTTCACAAATCTCGACCTGACGCCATCCGAAGTGGTGGAGATGCAAGACCACGCACGGGCTAAGGGCGGTGTCGTCGCCGAGATCCTCCATAGAGAGCGAATGCGCATGGCCCTGGACAGTCCTGCGGGCTTTCCTTTTCGATATCAGTATCTCGGCATCAAAATGTCCGATGAAGAGCAGGTGGGGTTCTTTCGGGTCTATGGCGAACAGCTTCAAACACTGATGACGCGAAAATTCACCGACCTGGATCGCTCACTGGAGCGCATCGAGTTCCTGTCGGATAAGGCCAGCCCCTTGCATTGGTTGCAAGCGGTGATCACGCTGGACCACGAATACGATCATGCTGAACTTGCGCCGTTTCGGGTTTTGTTCCAATTCCGCCGCCGAGGAAGCAGAACGAGTGAACCGCAATTCTGCATTGCCGCCGAAGACATCCGCGTATCATGCGGCGACGAGCGGACGCATGGGTTTCGCCTCTATGTGGGAACGGAACAGCAGCAGATGTATGACTTGAAGCAGCCTTTTTCCGTGGCTCCCACCGACCAACTCGGTTTTGGTGGCGAACTGCTTCACACGCGGATGATTCCAACGCTCGGCGCACTGGAGCGGCACGAGATCGGTGTTTTCATTAGTGAGAACTTGGTTAGTAGGCTGAAGAGCATCGCAATCGTAGCGAATATCTACGAAGTCGCTCGCCTCGAACGAGAGGATCTCTATCGTGAATCCATTGAGGATCCACCATGGTGGCCGGAAAATCCATCCTGGCCTGAACTGGCTCCCAATGCGAAGGACCTCGCATGGGTAGCACTGAGCCGATCAACTGGCTTGCCGTTTCCTGAATACCTGCCCAATGTTTCATGGCTGCTCGACTTCTATGCGCGGACACCCCGCCGTTGGGAACCGTAGGCGTGCGGGCTAGATCGATTTTGCAGGCGGGCCACAGCGATCCGGCGTCGAAGGCCGGGCTTCCACGGGTTTCCTTTTCTAAGCAGGAACCCCGAGCACAGGGAATCCCGTGAGTACGGATTTGCCACTTTCCTCGATGCTGATTTCGACAAGTTGAGGTCCGAAGTCACCCTCTTGGTAGCGGCTGCTAAATAGTACGAGCCTTTGATTCCTGCTCGTCCGCAGCGGCGCAACGGACGGCTGTGTCTGGTCGTAACGGCCCATCACCGCGAAGTCCAGAAGCCCCCGAACCGCCCGCCAGAGTTCGCACTTCTGTTCCACAGTTGCACCCAACCGCGTCACAAACCGCCCGCATGCCAGCTCGCTTTCCGTGTAGCCGGTGAACATCCCGAGGCTCACCGCTGGCGCGGTCCTGCGGAACTTTCTCATCAGTTCCAACAGCGAATCAGCTTGCTGCATTGGCTCGCCGCCGGAGAAAGTAACCCCTTCCAAAGACCCGAACCGGCTTGCTTCCTTAAATCGCTGAACCACTTCGAGCGCGGGCACTTCAACACCGCGGAACTTGTGTGTAGCCGGGTTCCAGCATTTTTCGCAGTGCAACGAGCATCCCTGAAAATAGACCACCGCGCGTAGTCCTGGTCCATTTGCCCGGCTCGCCGGGACGAAAGCATGTAGAAGCATACCAACTCCCCTTCATTTCGCAGACTGCACGGCTACCGAGCTGCCACGCCCCTGTACTCGTGCCGACTCAGGCATCTCGAAGCCGCTTCCTCTTCCTGGCAACGAGACGACCGCTCACTGTCCGCCCTTAAGATGCTGGTTGCGCGAGCCGACGGCCGAGCTATAGAACGCGGCCTTCTTTCGCTGCGCTTTCGCGTGATCGTCTCCCTGGAAGTCCTTCAGGACCTTGTCGCAGCCTTGGCCTGCAAAGCCCTCCAGATCGACTGAACTTTCGCCGTTTTGGTCAATGACCACTGTGATCGTCTTCTGTTGCATGGCTGAGCTCCTATCGCGCGACGAACTGCAGCCGGATCTGCGGTCCGTTCGCCGTCTGAATCACTTCTTTGCCGCGAAAGATGTAGCCCTTTGACTTCGCCACAGCCAGCGTCTGGCTTTCTTTGTAGTGCTGGTGCACTTTGCCCAGCCACTGGTTGCCGTAACCGATGCTCCGGTCGTACTCGCTCAAGATCGCCTGGTAGCGGCCGTCTTTCCCGCGGACGAACCCAATGTCGTTGGAGGCGCTGTCCAACTGCGCGCGCCGGATAATGACGTGCGCCGTTTCCCGCCGTTCGTCGCCGTGGTAGCCAACGAGCGCGGCGCCATCGGCGTGCACTTCGACTCTGTAACCCATCGCCGTAAGACCCTCGACGAGGTACCTCTCTTCACTCATAACCGTCGTGAACTCACCGTAGGCTGACA
>PLDO01000347.1 GCA_003136215.1 Bryobacterales bacterium | reverse complement strand
GACGAACTTTTGTCTACCCACAAGGGTCCAAATCGCCGCCTTGGGGATTGGAGCCGCATGAGCTGCGGGCGTTTCACGGCGTCCCACGAGACAGCTACCCTTGCCACCTGGCCGGAGGTGTTAGCCGGTGTGTGTCACCCTGGCGCCGGAACCTAGCGGTTTGGCCAGCGGAACGGGTGGAACAGCCAGCACGCAACCCTCGACAAAAAGACGCTTTCAAGCAGTAGGTTGCGTGGTGCCTGTTCCCGCGGTTCCACCGGCTGACCCCCCGCGCCCTTTTGCGCTCTTCCTCGTCGTGTTATGGTGTTTCAAAAGCTCTGGATGCCGCGGGATGTGCGGCTGACGGCTCAAGCTGCCTCGGCAGAATCGCAAGGTGAGAAAGATGGCGCTTGACGTGCGCGGATTAACTCCGCTGCTGCAGGTCTACGACATGCCGACGTCGGTGCGGTTCTATCGCGACCTGTTAGGTTTTGAGGTCACGACCACCTCTCCGATGCTAGGCGAGGATCGCTTTCACTGGGTGTTGCTTCGCCTAGGCGTCGTGGTGTTGTTGACCATTGGGGTTTCAAGCTCTGGTCGCCGACTACGGCAGGCGCGGTTCCACTGTCTTCTAAGCTCCTTATTCTAAGTGGTTGCGCGCTTCGTGTGTGCAATCACACTTCGAACCGGCGCCGGTCCGTTGACGTAGCTTCGGGTTCGGGCGGTTTAGGGAGCCTGTGGCAACCGTTACGGGAGGAGTTCGCCAATGTTCCAGCGAAGCAGGCCCAGAAACAAGGGGCCGGTCCGGTAAGTGCCTATTTTTTCAGCGTGACGGTGATCTCTGGCGATTCCGGCGGGGTATCCGTTTGCTTCGTCAACTCACCTACCGGTAATGGCGTAGAAGTGGATGGATGTAAACCCGGTGGCGCATCCCCGAGGGCGTGTCGCCCTGGCCGAAGTGCGCGCTCTGCTAATCCTCCATCGTCTCCCGCACGCGCTCCCCGATCACGGCCGGATTTTCGTCGATAGCGAACGTCACTGTGCGCTCGAATCCATGCGCCCCGGTGATGAGGACGCGGAAACCGCCGTTGAACGGGTCCGCGGCAATCCACGCTTCGTGCGGAGCCGTCGTGTGCCTGCCGCCGGCGACCACCGCCGCCTCAATGCGCTCACGGCGGGTGGCGGGAACCCCCTTGATGTCGAATACCGTGATCGGCATACGGGATATTGTAGTGGGTAATGGCGGCGAGAGTGGCCCGACGGCAACGCTGTAACGCTACTGCCGGCTGTTCGGGCCACTCGAGCTGCGCACCGGCAAACCGGAAGTTCGTGCATCGAGTCGTCTGGCTGGAAGCAGGCTCGAAAGGACCGAGACGTCCTGGAGCCGCTCTGAACCGCACCCTCGGGCAGCTGGCAGAAGCACACCGTACGGGGCTTCATCTCGACGCTCACCAAGAAGACCGGGATCGCAATTACCAGCACCCGGCGCGAGAGCAACAAGGCGCGGGTCTACGAAGCCACGAAGTAGCGCCCAGACCGTAACTGCGATGAGCCGCCAGGATTCCGCATGGTGGCTCTTGCCGTTCATGCCGGTTCAACGGGAGACGCGCGGCGTCGGACCTTTAATCCTCGACCTGCAGAGCCCGCAGTATTTCACTCATCCACGAAACAATCCTTTTAGCGCTTCGTTTGTCACCTCTATTTCACCGGAGGATTCGGTTCGTTGAGAATCAGCCAGTACAAACCGAGACTTGCGATGGCCTCTTGAAACTCCTTGAAATCGACGGGCTTCCGGACATAGCTGTTCACGCCCAGGTCGTATCCCGTGCTCGCGTCCTCCTCCTCTTTCGATGAAGTCAGTATGACTACTGGTATTCGCCGTAGGCGGGCATCCGCCCGGACCACCCGCAAGACATCCAGGCCCGACACTTTGGGCAGCTTGAGATCCAGCAGGATCACCGATGGAGTTTCAGAAACGGCGCGGCCAAAGTATACGCCTTCCCCGCGCAGGTAATCCAGCGCGTCCTGGCCGTCTTCCGCAACCACCAGGTCATTGGAGATGTGGCCCTTGGAAAGCGCTCTCCGCGTGAGATCGGCATCGCTTGGATTGTCTTCCACCAACAGAATTATCTTCTTCGTCATCATGAGGACGATCCCATACCCTCCGCTCGTGACGTTGAAATCCTTCGCGGGATTCGGGATTCATTGGTTCATTCTACTTCGAAGTGTTCACCAAAGTGAACACCTTAACCCCGTTTCGTGGTCCAATGCTCCTCGAGCCCCAGTTCCCAAGCAGGATTTCCGCGTGCGCGCAGACCATGTTTCAGTAGCATGCGTCGCGATTTTGCATCTGCGTTTCCCGGCATACCTCGACGGCTCGGGGGGACCCGCGCCTCCTCTGGCTTCACCACTCAAGGTTCGATTGCCAATGGAGTCTCCTGGTGTTGTTTTGCGGGCGCCTGGGGCACTTTCGGGGCTGGGGAGGGTGTTGCCGGCTCCCTGTGGGCCGCCGGCGGTCTGTGTTGCCTCAGACCCCGGGGCGGGGCGATCCCGATGTTGGCCGCCACCTTAGTCGCCAGGATGCTGACCTTTCTGCCACGGGGTCAGTCGTGGCGGACGAGGTGGAGCTGCGAGCTGTGGACCCGCAGTTTGCCGCCGTCGTAGTCGATGAGGCCCAGTTTGCGGAACTTGTTCATGAAGATCCGCCGGCATTTCCTGACTAATCTTCGCAACCACTGGCTCCGAATTGCCGGGCTTCCCAAAGTTCGCCAGCAGGAGTATCGCACGCGCCAGCCGCTTCTCGCTGCGGTTGAAGAGTTGGCTTCCTGAACTTGGAAAACGGAGTCCGCCAGGTCCCCTTGCGAAAAGACTGCCAGACCCTTGCGGTAAGTCCGGGGTGTGGTTCCAGAGCCAACCTTGGCCTGCAGGAACTTGGAATCGAGGAGGTGCTCCGCCCTTTCTTTCGTTTGCGCGCTCGGCTGCATACCATCACGGCGGTGAACCGCTGCCCCGAACCATATCTCGAAGCTGCTGAACAAGCGCATCGAATGTCTCCGCCATCTTAAGGCGCGGAGGCCTGGTGGTGAATTTACCACCTTTCTGCCCGCGGCGAGGGCTTTCACCATTGTTCGTCCTCGAAGTATCGAAAGACGGTGGTGGCGACCTGGGGCGTGGATGGTATCCAGGTTATAGAGTGCCCCTTTCGGTGGAGGGACTTCCGCCTAGACGTGATTTCCAGTACATGTCCATGAATCGGGAGGCTGAGTGCGTTCCGCCACGGGCCGAAGAGATAGGGCGGGGGGGAAGTGACGCAGGTTGCCATGCAAGACATCGAGGGCATGATTGACACGCGAAGCCGATTCTCGCAGCGGCCGCTGCCGCCATCGCCGTGCGCAGGCCAGGGGACACAGCAATTCGTCAGCGGGAATGCAGACTGGCCGCTACAGCCACAACGGTTGACCCAACGATGCGCCGGAGCCGCCGGCGGTATCGCGCTGCTAGCCTTGGCCGGTTGGCTGTCTGGCGCGCGCCTTCTCGCCGGGCAGTGGGGCGGGGCCATCCCGATGGCGCCCAGCAGTGCACTGGCCTTCCTATTTCTGAGTGCCGGAGTCTTCAGCCATGCGCGCTGGCCCGGGCGCCGGTTGAATCACTATTTTGCGCCGTTCTCCATCGGCATCCCCGCCTTGCTTGGCCTGCTGGTCTTGGTGAAGCTCATTGGTGGACTCGATTTGGGCGTGGAGCGGGGCCTGGCCCGGACCAACGAGTTATTTGGGAGAATCCCGATGGGCCGAATGTCGCCTTTGGCGGCGGTGGCATTTCTGGCGGAAAGCGGCGCACTTCTGCTCTTGCTGCGCGCCTCCCAGGGGCGTTTTGCCGCTTCCATGGCCGCTCTGTTGGCGCTTGCAGCAAGCGTGATCAACGCGGTGGTTTTAGTCGGGTACTGTTATGGCGCTCCGCTGTTGTACGGTGGCACTACCATTCCCGTGGCTATGCCCACCGCGCTCGCCTTCTTGCTGGTGGGCACGGGGCAGATCAAGCTGGTGCTGCCCGGAGTGCCGGCGCTGCGCGTTTGGAGCGGCGATTCCATGCGCGGCGTGCTCTTGCGCGCTTTCCTGCCGGCGATGCTCCTGCTGATTCTCCTCGCGGGCTGGCTGGATACTACACGGTGGGCTGTGGCGTCTATGAATCAGACCCTGTTGCACTCACTGACGGCGTTGCTGGCCTGTGCCTTGATCGTGGCCATCACTGGATGGGCCGCCCGGCGCACCGGCGATACCATTGAACGGGCAAAGGAGGCGCTGCAGGAGAGCGAGGCGCGGTTGCGGGGCATTACGGAATCGGCGCAGGATGCCATCTTCATGATGGACTCCCACGGGGCTGTCACCTATTGGAATCCGGCGGCAGCGTCGATCCTTGGCCACCGGAGCGAAGAAGCGATCGGGGAAAACCTCCACAATCTGCTAGTGCCGGAACACTACAACGAAGCTCATCGCGCAGCATGGCTGGAGTTCGTACGCACCAGCCGCGACAACGCCATGGGGAAGATGGTCGAGATGGTGGCCCGCCGAAAGGACGGACGCGTTATAACAGTCGACCTGTCGCTGTCGGCGTTCTGTCTGAAAAGCGAATGGCACACTGTGGGCATCCTGCGCGACATAACCGAGCGCAGTCACGCCGCGGAGAAGTTGCGGGAAGAAGTCCTGAAGAAGGAAGCGGTGCTCGCCGAACTGGTTGCCGCCAATGCGGAACTCGATACATTTGCCTACTCCGTCTCCCACGACCTACGCGCCCTCTTGCGCCACATCAAAATCTTCACCCAGATGCTCGAGGAAGAAGCCGTCGAGCGCCGCGACACCTCCGCGCAGACGGTGATCGGCCAAATCCTGCATGCCGAGGACCGGATGCGCGAACTGATTGACGGTTTGTTGGAGTTCTCGCGCCTGGGGCGCTGCCAGGTTGCCAGGCAGCTCGTAGACCTCACTCCCGTGGTGAACGAGGTGATCGAAGATCTCTCCCTCGATGCCCAGGGACACTCTGTCGAGTGGGTGGTTGCTGCTCTGCCATGGCTCGATGCCGACCCCGGCCTGCTCCGCGTGGTGCTGGTCAACTTGCTTTCTAACGCCCTGAAGTTCACCCGTGGCCGCAATCCCGCTCGCATCGAGATCTTTCCCGCCGCCGGCAGCCACCACGCGCCGATCATCGCCGTGCGCGACAACGGCGCCGGCTTCAACGCCGAAGATTCGCACCACCTGTTCGGCGTTTTCCAACGGCTGCACTCCAAGGCCGAATTCGAAGGCACCGGGGTCGGACTTGCCACCGTCAAACGCATTGTCGACAAGCACGGCGGGCGCATCTGGGCCGAAGCCGAACCGGGCGTGGGCGCCACCTTGTTCTTCTCGCTAGGTCCAGAGACATCCTAACCCGCCTTGGCATCCCGACAGGGACGGGAGAAACTGCTGCCAGGCAGGCCAGCCGTCACGCAGTAGTCCCGCCACAACCGCGCCGGCAACCCCGCCCGGATGGGCTACCGCGACTCAGGCTATCCTGAACGTCACCACCCCAAACCGCCGTGAACTGGTGCGATCCAGTCCCCTGGCGTTACGGAATCTCAGCTTCGCCTATCAGGTCATACACGGCACGCAAAATATCCCAAGGTGTGAAGGGCTTCGCCAATATCTTGAAGGAATCAGGGGGAAGGCTCCTCAACTGTGTTGCATAATGATCGGGCCACAAGTCCGGGGGGATTCCGCTGGTCAACAAGACCTTCAAATGCGAAATCGAGGCTTTCAGTTCCGCACTTACGGTGAGACCCGAACAGGGCGGCATTGCTTCTGCAATGAGAAGCGAAACATTCCCGTCAACTTCTGCGCACTTTTCAATGGCCTGGACTGGGCAAACGGCTTCGATCACAGGATACCCGTGGTTCGGTAACACCCGTCCGAGTAAACCCCGAACACACGCTTCATCGTCCAGAACGAGAATATTCTTCACGGGATTCCCAATGTGAGTGCCCGAACAAACCCAGAAATCTCATTTTAAGCCGTTTGGTCGAAACGGCGCTGGAAAATCATACAAGGCGAATTCCGGCGCCAAAAACATCGGCTATTTGTGCCAGTTCCGGACAGAAGTCGGGGCAGGGCTCACCTTATTTTCACGGCGTCGGCGGTTCCTCGTTCTTGAGCGCGCTGACGTACCGCACCCCGGCTTCGTTGATCAATTCCTGCAATAAACGCCCATTCTCGATTGCCCTACGGATATCGGGGACCAGTCTTTGAGGGACATAGATTGAAAACCGGCGAGATCCCCGCCGCACGTAGAGCGCGTAGCTACTATGGCCTTTTCCGGCGGCACACGCCGGACAGTTCTTGCGGATACATGGCCCCGTCCTCATCGACACCGAGCCTGTCGCGACCGGCCAAATTCCGCTGATCGCTTCAGCAAACCAGCGCCGGACATCTGAAGTGTTCTCGTCACTCGACATTCGTATATGTGCCAGTATGCCTGTATACACAACAGAAGTCAACGAAATTGTTTTGGAGCCTTGGATCGCGCCGTTGGACAGATTTCGTGGCCAAACTATGCTTCTACGTAGCTACTTTGGCCAAACTATCCTGCCAGCGCGTCTCCTTACCGAGCTAGTGGCGACGAAAAATCAAGCGCTTGCCCCGTCATACAGCGGCAAAGGTATGATTCCAACGCGGCAAAACTATGATTCAAGCGACACATTTGCCCGGCTCGCCGGGACGAAAGCATGTAGAAGCATACCAACTCCCTTCATTTCGCAGACTGCGCGGCTACGGCGCTGCCACGGCCCTGTACGCGGTGTCGCATTAGGCGTGGCGAACCTGCGCCCTCTTCCTGGTTCCGAGACGATCGCGCTCACTGTCCGCTCTTGAGATGCTGGTCGCGCGAGTCGACGGCCGTGCTATAGAACGCGGCTTTCTTTCGCTGCACTTTCGCGTGATCGTCTCCCTGGAAGTCCTTCAGGACCTTGTCGCAGCCTTGGCCTGCAAAGCCTTCCAGATCCATTGAACTGTCGCCGTTTTGGTCAATGATCACTGTGATCGTCTTCTGCTGCATGGCCCAGCTCCTATCGCGCGACGAACTGCAACCGGATCTGCGGTCCGTTCGCCGTCTGAATCACTTCTTTGCCGCGAAAGATGTAGCCCTTTGACTTCGCCACAGCCAGCGTCTGGCTTTCTTTGTAGTGCTGGTGCACTTTGCCCAGCCACTGGTTGCCGTAACCGATGCTCCGGTCGTACTCGCTCAAGATCGCCTGGTAGCGGCCGTCTTTCCCGCGGACGAACCCAATGTCGTTGGAGGCGCTGTCCAACTGCGCGCGCCGGATAATGACGTGCGCCGTTTCCCGCCGTTCGTCGCCGTGGTAGCCAACGAGCGCGGCGCCATCGGCGTGCACTTCGACTCTGTAGCCCATCGCCGTAAGACCCTCGACGAGGTACCTCTCTTCACTCATAACCGTAGTGAACTCACCGTAGGCTGACA
>PLDO01000011.1 GCA_003136215.1 Bryobacterales bacterium | reverse complement strand
CGCTCTGTGCGCGGCAGGCAGCTTGTTTGAATAAGTGAGGAATCGACAGTGAGCGTGAGGATTCAAGTACTGTTTTACAGCATGTACGGGCACATCTATCGCATGTCCGAGGCGGTAGTGGAAGGAGCGCGCGAGGTTGAAGGCGCCGAAGTCAGCCTGTATCAGGTCGCCGAACTCGTGCCCGAGGAGGCGCTGGAAAAGATGGGCGCTAAGGCAGCGCGCTCCGCCTTCGGGCACGTTCCAATTGCCACGCCTGGCCAGCTTGCCGAAGCCGATGCCATTATCTTCGGCACGCCAACCCGATTCGGCAACATGTGCGCGCAGATGCGGAACTTTCTGGACCAGACAGGGCCACTCTGGCTCAGTGGGGCTCTCGTCGGTAAGGTCGGTAGCGTTTTCACATCCACCGCCACCCAGCACGGTGGCCAAGAGACCACGATCACCAGTTTCCACAGTACCCTGCTGCATCACGGCATGGTGATCGTAGGAGTTCCGTATAGCGAGACGCGCCTGCTGAATATGGCGGAGATCACTGGCGGCTCACCATATGGCGCCGGCACGCTGGCGGGAGGTGACGGGAAGCGGGTACCGAGTGAGAACGAGTTAGCTATCGCACGGTTCCAGGGCCGCCACGTCACCCAAATTGCGAAGAAATTGGCCGGCGGCTGACGCTGGCCCGCATTTTCATACCTGGCGCTTGCGTGTCAGCGATGCCCGCAAAGTGACAACAAGAGCCGGATTCAATAGAGGACAAACTCGATGGCTTACCAAAGCGTTAACCCCAATGACGGCAAGATTCTGAAAACGTTCAAGGAACTCACCGACAAGCAACTTGAGACGGCGCTTGGAAACGCTGCGACCTGCTTCGAGAACTGGCGGCACACGACTTTCGCCGGGCGGGCGGCCGTGGTCACAAAGGCCGCCGCCATTATGCGCGCTCGCACCGACGAGTTTGCTCGCCCAATGACGCTCGAGATGGGTAAGCTCATCGCCCAGGCCCGGGGCGAAGTGGTGCTCAGCGCGGACATCTTCGACTACTATGCCAAGAACGCCGAGCGCTTCCTCGCACCACAACACCTCGAGCCGGGTTCGGGCGAAGCTGAGATCGAAAGTAGCCCGTTCGGCGTGCTGTTCGGCGTCCAACCGTGGAACTTTCCCTACTACCAGCTCGCGCGTTTTGCCGCGCCCAACCTGATGGCGGGCAATGTCGTCATGGTGAAGCACGCAGGGTGTGTTCCGCAATGCGCCATCGCTTTTGAGAAGCTGTGGCTTGAAGCGGGTGCGCCGGTGGGCGCGTACACCAACCTGTTGATCTCTCATGACCAGGTCACTCAAGTGATCGACGATCCCCGGATCAAGGGCGTCGCGTTGACGGGCAGCGTCGAAGCGGGAAGACTTGTTGCCGCCCGAGCTGGACAAAACCTCAAGAAGTCGACGATGGAGCTTGGCGGGAACGACGCCTTCATCGTGCTTGCGGACGCGGACCTCGACCAGACGGTCAAGTGGGCGGTCTGGGCCAAGATGAACAACATGGGCCAATGCTGCGTCGCGGCGAAGCGATTCATCGTCGTCGAAGAATTGGCCGACCGCTTTCTCGACAAGTTTCAGACAGCCCTGGCAGCCCTCACGCCAGGTGATCCGCTGGACGAGGCGACGACACTCGGCCCCCTATCCACGGAAGCAGCCCTGGTGCAACTGCTGGATCAGGTCAAACGAGCCCTCGCCGAGGGTGCGACTTTGGTCATGGGTGGCAAGCGAATCGATCGGCCGGGATCGTTCATGCAGCCGACGATTCTAGCGAACATCAAGCCCGGCAATCCCGCGTATAGGGAGGAACTTTTCGGGCCTGTCGCGCTCCTGTTCCGGGTCAACAACGAGGACGAGGCCGTGGCGCTGGCCAANNTTCGTCAACCACCCGACCTGGACGACGCCGGACCTGCCGTTCGGCGGCATCAAAGACTCCGGCTACGGGCGCGAGCTCTCCAGCATGGGAATCCAGGAGTTCGTGAATAAGAAACTGGTTCGCGTCGCTTCGATCGACGCACCGGCATAGAAAGAGCTCTTCTAACATGTCAAAACTCACGAGTCATGAGGTTCGGTTGGCGTCCCGCCCCGAGGGGATCCCTGCCGCGACTAACTTCACCCTGGTGCGGACCGAACTGGAGCCGCTGCAGGATGGGGAGGTGCTGGTTCGCAACCTCTTCATGTCGGTGGACCCCTATATGCGCGGCCGCATGAACGAGGGGCAATCGTACGTCCCGCCATTTGAGTTGGGCAAACCGCTGGACGGCGGCGCAGTGGGTGAGGTCGNNAAGAGTTGCATCCAGTGAACCGCGAGATTCAGCCGCTCTCGGTCTACCTGGGCGCTCTGGGAATGACCGCCATGACCGCGTGGGCCGGGCTGAATTTGGTGGACGTCAAAGCCGGGGACGTCATCTTCATCTCCGGGGCCTCCGGCGCAGTGGGCAATGTGGCCGGACAACTGGCGAAGTTGCGCCGGTGCCGTGTTGTTGGCTCAGCCGGTTCGGCGGAAAAGGTCCGGTTTCTGCGGGAGGAGTGCGGATTTGACGGCGCCTTCAATTACAAAGCCGGTCCGGTGCTCGAACAGTTGAATCTGGCGGCCCCCGGCGGCATCGATGTGTATTTCGATAATGTCGGAGGCGACACCCTCGACGCTGCGCTCTCGGCACTGCGTGTGCATGGCAGGATCATCGCCTGTGGCGGCATCTCCGGCTACAACGAAGCAAAGCCGCGCCCCGGCCCTTCCAATCTGTTTAACATCACCACGAAACGGCTCACCATGAAGGGCCTTATCGTCAGTGATTGGCTGGACCGTCAAGCCGAATTCGAGAAGGAAGTGGGCGGCTATTTCAAAGCGGGCAAGCTGAAGAACAGGGAAACGGTCGCGAAAGGAATCGACCGCGCGGTGGATGCCTTCATCGGCCTGTTCCAAGGGCGAAACATCGGCAAGATGGTGGTCCAGTTGGCTTGAGCCAGCGCGCTTGGCGGCTCGCTCTAGACTCGCGTCGTTGGCCTTTACGCTTCAGACGCCGCCGCGGGGCGGATGGAGCAGATGGAGCAAACAAGTTGCCGCCAAGATTGACGGGTGGAAGCACCGAACTCACGAAGGCGGTTTCGATGTTTATAACGCTCTTCGTTGTGTTGCTTGTACTGTGGCTGCTAGTGTAGTGTCCACGAAA
>PLDO01000035.1 GCA_003136215.1 Bryobacterales bacterium | reverse complement strand
CGGCCAATATCCTGGATCACGCCCTGCCGCCTGCGGGTAAGAAGTATATTTTCTTTCAGTTGGATTCTTCTTCAGGAGGCGGGGCTCCGCTTCCGGCGATGATCTTGGCTGGTCGTAGGCGGAGGCGGAACTCCGGTGAGGTACGATCCTCTTTATCCCAGTCTCCGTCCCGCTGTGCAAGCTTGCCACCGGCTGGGCGGAAGATTGCGACAAGATCATCTTACGCCGATGCCCGGTGTGTAAACGCGATTCGATCATTGGTCACGGACGCCGGCGCAAGCAGGCTCACGACGAGCATCACGACTGGATTTGGATCCATCGCGGCCGATGCACCGATTGCGGGCAGACCTTCACCTTCCTTCCGTTGCTCTCTCTTCCTTACACACATTTCAGTTTGCTGGCGCGCTGCCAGGCACTGCTACTGCGCTTTGTGGAGCACTGTCCGTGGGAGAAGGCATTGCCCAAGCTGAAAGACCCTGATCGGTTACCGGATCCTTCCACAGTCCGGCGATGGGCGAGTGGCCTGGACTGCTCTCGGGCGGCACCTTCCTTTCTCAGCCAGACCGTCACCCGCGTGGCTCATTGGATGGTTCGCGGTCATCAGGCTGTTGACGAAGCTGGACCATTGTCCTGGATAACTCCGATTCTGCAAAACCTCTGGCCTTTGCGTCTTTAAGAAAAATCCTTTCACCCACCATCCTTGCCTGGGATTGCCGGCATCGTTCTCCTACGCTTGGCTCCGGAGGCGAAAAAGCGCCGTGGGCGAAGACGTCGAAACACTCAAGCGGCGACTGCCGCTGTTGGAGTATCTGCGGCAGCATCACTGGACTGGTCATCCTGCGGGCCGCTCCGAGTTCGTCGGACTCTGTCCGTTGCACGAGGAGACCCGGCCCTCGTTCTATGTGAACACGCGTAAAAATGTCTTCTACTGCCACGGCTGCGGCCAAGGCGGAGATGTGATTCGCTTTGTCCAGTTGTCGCGCCGGCTGTCGTTCCGCCAGAGCCTCGCCCATCTCGATCCGCAGACGATTCCTGCAGTCGATGCTTCCGCCGCGCTTGAGTCGGCTGCCGTTTTCTATCAACAGCAACTCGATCACTACCCCGAGGCGCTCAGCTATCTCAACCGGCGCGGAGTACACGATCCCACCCTGATCAGGGAACTCGATACCGGTTACGCTCCCGGTGGAAGTCTGCGCCGTCATCTCACGGCACAAGGTTATTCCTTCGATCTGCTGCGACAGTCCGGCCTGCTGAACGTAAACGGATCCGACGCTTTTTACCAGCGCATCGTTTTCCCGCTGCGTCAGGGAGAACAGATCGTCAACCTCTACGGCCGCAGCATAGGCGCTGCCTTCGCACATCGCTTTATGCCCGGCGCCAAGGGCGGCTTGTATGCATGGGAGAAGGTCCGGCATTGCTCCGAGGTGATTTTGGTCGAGGGCCTCTTCGACTATGCCGTATTGCGGCAGGCGGGCTTTCACAACGTCACCTGCTCGTTGGGAACGCATCTCAACACGGACCAGTTCCACCAGCTGTGCGAAGGCCCGCGCACCGTCTATCTCACCTTCGACGTGGATGCCAACCAGAGCGGTCAGCTGGCCGCCGAGCAGTTGGCCCATCGCCTTGACGCGAAGGGTATCGATGCCCGCCGCGTCCTTCTGCCAGAAGGACACGATCCCAACTCCTTCTTCGTCCAGGGTGGCGATGCGCCGCAGTTCCAGTCTTTCGTGGAGGCTGCGCAGCCATGAACTTCCGCGTCATCCACCAGAAAACCCCATCGGGCGCACACAGCCCGTATCAAGTGGTCGAGCAACTGACCGGCCGGGGCGTCGCCTGGATCAACCGCTTCCTGGACCGCGAGTATGTCCGCCGCCTCGCAAACACCTCCCTGTATAGCTACGCGCACAGCCTGTTGCACTTCGTGCGCTGGTGGGAGAGCGTCCACCACACCGGCGACATCTCCAAGGAAGACCTCGCTGATTCGACCCTGCTCGATTACGTGCGCTTCCAGTCCACCCGGCAACCTCCCCCTTCTGCTGCCACCATCAACGACCGCGTCGCTTGTGCCGATCGTGCCATCCGCAACGAGTTCCCGGACGCAACGTGTCAGGCCGCGCCGGGCTTCCAGCAGATCTACCTGCACCGCAGGCCGCTGGGCCTGGGCCGGCCCAGGTTCGAACTCAGCAGACTGAGAGTGAAGGAACCCAAGCTCACCATCGTCCCCCTCTCGGTCGATGAAGTGGCGCGCTTCTGGGCCAGTTTTCATAACGCGCGCGACCTGGCCATCGTTGGCTTGATGCTCATGCATGGACTTCGGTCTGCCGAAGTACTGGCTCTTGATCCGGAGGATGTGTTGCTTTCCGAAGGCCAGCTCCGCGTGCGCGGCAAGGGCAGCAAGCTGCGCTTCCTCCCTCTGGCCCCGGAAACCACTCAACTGATCGATCACTATCTGCGCCTGGAACGGCCCGATCCATGTTCCGCCGCACTGTTCGTCGTACTCAAGGGACCCGCACGCGGCACCCGTATGACGCCCGCCGGTCTACGCTCCCTGTTCCGCTATCATCGCGGCACCACCGGCATCCAACTGGCCAACCCGCACCGCTTCAGGCATACCTTCGCCTCGGATATGGTGCGTGCCGGCATCAGCCTGCCCGCGCTGATGCAACTGATGGGTCACGCCGACATCCAAACTACCCTGCACTATGTGCAGGTCTCCCCGCAGGACGTCTACCTTCAGTACGCCCGCGCCGCGGCACAGTGCATCCGACCCCAGTCGAGGATCCCGTCGTGAAGCGCTGGCGCCGCCCTCCGCTCCAGCATCCGCTGGCGCCAGCCTTCGCGCGTGCCGTCGAGTCCCTCTCGACCGCGCTCAGCCCTTCCAGCACTCGTCACTACAGCTCAACGGTGCGTAACTTCCTCGTCTATCTGGCCGCCGATCATCCCAACGTCACTCGTCTTGAACAACTGCGCCGCGATCCGCACGCCCTCGGATGGATGTCACGCCTGCGTGCGCAGATTCCTCCCCTTGCGACCGCGACCTGCATCGCCCGGCTCATCGCTCTCCGCGCCGTCTTCAACGAACTTGCATGGACAAGCAAACTTCCTGAACTCGCCCACCTGTTGCGGCGCGAAGATATCCCGCGCTCGCCGCAGAGTCTACCGCGGCCGCTCACCGCAGAGCAGGATCAGCTCCTACAGCAGGAGTGCCTTCGCCGCAACGATCTGGGCGGAAACGTCTTCCTGTTGCTCCGCCACACCGGCATGCGCATCAGCGAATGCGCTGACCTGTCTTATGACTGCCTGCGCTCCACCGGTCCTGATCAGTGGGCCATTCATGTCCCTCTCGGCAAGCTCAAAACCGAACGCATGGTCCCAGTCGATTCCTTCGCTCGTGAACTCGTTCACCGCCTGCGCTTCTTTCGCTCGCTGGACCCGCTGCCTGCCGATGGAAGGCTGCTGGCATGGTCTGGAACCAAAGTAGGTCTCCTTGCTCGGCTCCGCGATTACCTGCATATGGTCTGCTACTCAGTCGGCCTTCCCACAGATATCGTCCCCCACCAAATGAGACATACCTACGGAACGGAGATGCTTCGTGCCGGCATGAGCTTCGCTACAGTAATGAAACTGCTCGGCCACACCAGTCCTCGCATGACCATGCGCTATGTCGACGTGACCTTGACCGACCTCCAACGAGAGTTCCAATTAGCTCGCTCCAAACCCAGGCATCTGGCGCCTCAGCCCAAAACCTCACCCACGCCTGCGCGCAAAGGCCTTGATGGACTCATCGATTCCGTGCTTGCAACGCAACATGCCATGGAGATGTTCCGTCGATCAATCCCAAACGGTCCAGCACGATCCTGCCTCAGCCGGCTTGCCAACCGCCTCTCCAAAATCCTCGCCGTAATACGACAACTACACACCACCTGAATGAAAAATGGGCAGAGATTGGCCGGTTAACAGGGAGATGTGCGAATCGAGCGTTTTCGGGCGGGGTGCTCAAGGTGTGGATTGTGAGACCCGCGCCTATGGGAGCGCATACCAGGCACCACGGCCGCAGCCATGCAGGACGAGCTGCCCCTTCCCTAACAGTTGCCGGAAGTGCGGTTTCAGCGTGTTGCGGCTCGTGCCGGTCAGCGTGACAATGTTGCTGATGGTCACTCGGCCATGTTCGCGGGCAAACTCAATAATCTGAAGGGACAACTCGGGCATCGCCGATAGGATGATTTTCTCTCGTTCGACTTTTCTGGCCAGAAGCTTCATCTGCTGTTGAAGTGCGCGCAAGAAGAACAAGACCCAAGGTTGCCAGTTCGGCGTATCGGATCGGATGGTTCCCTGCGTCTGCCGGAGGGCAAGGTAGTACGCTTCCTTGCTCTGTTCAATGACGCTTTCCAGTGAGCTGTAGGGAACAAAAGCGTACCCTGCACGCAACAACAGCAACGTGGCCAGGATCCGGCTAAGCCTGCCGTTGCCGTCCTGGAAGGGATGAATCTCAAGGAAGATAACGATGAAAATGGCCGTCACCAGGAGGGGATGGAGTTGGCGGGTTTCCAGCGCATCCCTCGCCCAGTCGACAGCTTCCGCCATCAGGCGTGGCGTGTCAAACGGTGTGGCCGTCTCAAACACGATACCGACCTGTTTGCCTTCCCCGTCAAAAGCAGCCACGTTGCTGGGCTGGGTCTTGTATCTGCCACGGTGATCTGCATCCCATTCTCTGTATCGAAGCAGATTTATATGCAATCGCCTGATCTGGTCTTCCGTCAGGGGAATCTCCTGCCAAGACTGGAGAACCCGCTCCAGGGTTTTTGCATAGCCCGCAACGTTCTGTGCCTCCCACATCTCGGTCGACTTGGCTTCGAGGTCGGCAAGTAGCTGTTCGACCTCGCGGTCAGTGAGTCGACTGCCTTCAATGCGTGTGGACGATCCAATGCTCTCAATGGTGGCAATTCGCCGCAATGCGGAGAGACGCTCAGGCGCCCAGCGTGCCCAAAGCCCGCCATGCTCCCTTGAACTCATCGATTTCAGCGATGAGGCCAAGGATCTCTTGGGTGATCTTGATGGTGGCGGTTTGGATCATTGATACGATAATACACCCATTTACACCCATTAAGCCAAATCGTCATATCACCCATTTTGACCCATTTAAACGATTCGGCGCACTGTGAATGAGCAGGATCGAAGCAATGCTTTGCTCTGTGGTCGATCAAATGATGAAGGAGTATAACTTTATGGGTTATATTCTATTAAAGTGAAGGGGCATTATGACAGGTGCTGACCTCAAGGCAGCCCGGCTGAATGCCGAGTGGACGCAACAACAAGCCGCGTCCCGATTCGGCCTGACGCAGGCATATCTGTCGATGGTCGAACGTGGCCATCGCCCGGTTAGCTCCTGTCTTGCCAAAGAGGCAGTGAAGTTTTTTGAGTTTCCACCTACTGCCTTGCCACTTGAACCTGGTGATTTCCGGCCATTGAAAGAGGAGGAGATGAAATCCGATCTCGGTGCCTTGGGCTATCCGGGATTCAGCTACTTGCGCGGCAGGCCAATGCACAATCCGGTGCAATTGCTCTTCAATGCTCTGGATCAGTCAGACCTCGATGCTCGCGTCGTAGAAGCTCTTCCGTGGCTTGCCTGCACCTTTGCGGACATGGACTGGGAGTGGCTGGTAACAACGGCAAAGGTCCACGACCGTCAAAATAGGCTTGGATTCGTGGTTGAGCTGGCTGGGGAAGTCGCAAAAAGGACAGGGGACGCGGAACGGTACCAGAAATTGGCGGAGCATCAATCATCTCTGGACCGGTCTCGCCTGATGCAGGAAGACACGCTCTGTCACGACTCTATGACAGAAGCTGAGCGCAAAT
>PLDO01000640.1 GCA_003136215.1 Bryobacterales bacterium | reverse complement strand
CTGCTCGAAGCGATCGAGAATGACAAGCAGGTTGCAGTCCTTGTCGAGTTAAAGGCGCGGTTCGATGAAGAGAGCAACATCGAATGGGCACGAGCGCTGGAAGCCGCGGGCGTCCACGTCGTCTACGGACTGGTCGGATTAAAGGTTCACTCGAAAGTTGCTCTGGTGGTGCGTCGCGAAGGCGACACCATGCGTCGCTACGTGCATCTGGGCACGGGAAATTACAACCCGACCACGGCGCGTCTCTATACCGATTTGAGCTTCTTCACCTCCGACGATCAGATTGGCGCGGACGTTACGGACCTGTTCAACTACGTGACCGGCTATTCCGCCAAGAACGAATTTCGCAAGCTTTTCGTCGCGCCCATCAACATGCACGAGAAGCTGGAGGAACTGATCCGCCGCGAAATCGGCCACGCTGAACGAGGCGAGAAGGCGCACCTGATCCTGAAGATGAACGGCCTCGAAGATCTGCACGTCATGAGGCTGCTCTATCAGGCCTCGCAGGCAGGCGTGCAAGTGGATCTTCTTGTCCGCGGAATTTGCAGTCTGCGCGCGGGCGTGCCGGGAGTCAGCGACAACATCCGCGTGATCAGCATTGTCGGGCGGTTCCTGGAGCACAGCCGCATTTACTATTTCCTGAATGGCGGCCGCGAAGAGATTTTCCTGGGCAGCGCGGATCTGATGAATCGCAACCTGCATCATCGTGTCGAGCTGCTGTTTCCAGTGGAGAACAAGCGCATCATGGCGCGGCTGCGCGAGGATATTCTGGCGAAATACCTGGCCGACAACCGCAACGCCCGCTACATGCTTCCCGACGGCAGTTATGTGTGGGACAAGTCGGGCGAACCCGCGGTCGATAGCCAGGCGCAGTTCCTGATGCGGTAGGGTGGCGCAAGCTTTAGCTTGCAGCGAAACGCCAACTTTATTTGCCCTTCTTTCTTCGGTTTGCCGTTTTCACCCACCCTCGCCGCTAATTACTTGCTTTACTCTCAAATCGAAAGAAGTCCATGTGCTCTTCCAACGGAGGACGGGATCGACCATTAGGATCACTACTCCTGTGTGCGTTGGATTGCTGCCAGTCAACGACTGGTCCCTACCTATTGCGGGTCGAGAAATGGGTTCCCCCGCCGTGGCGTCCGATAAATTCTGTTCTTTGAGATTTGAAAATCGCCGTTTTGTAGGGCGGGCTATTCAGCCTGCAGCCGCCTTTAGAGGCGGCTTCTTGTTCTCAGCCCCACCACGTCTCGCCCGGCGCCAGGTGCGCCTTGGCGACGTCCGGATTGAGTTCGATGCCATACCCCGGCTTGTCCTGAATGGTGAAATAGCCGTTCTCCCAGAACGCCCCTTCGCGCACCACCAGGTCCGGCCACCAGGGCACCCAGTTGGCCAGTTCGTGAATGCGAAACTCGCGCATGGCACTGGCGGCGTGGGCCGAGGCAATCGTGCCCACGGGACTCGCCGGATTGTGGCAGGCGGTCCAGATGTAGTAGAGGTCCGCCAGATCGGAGATCTTCTTCGACTCCAGCAGGCCGCCGGATTTCGGCACGTCGATGTGCACGCCGGAGCAGGCCTGCATCTCGATCAGCTTGCGGAAGCCCTGGCGCCCGTAGAGGTTCTCGCCGGTGCAGACCGGGATGTTGATGGATTGGGTGACCCGCGCCATGGCTTCGATATTGTCCGGTGGAACGGGGTCTTCGAGCCACATCGGCTTCACCGGTTCCAGTTCGCGGGCGAGGCGGATGACATCCTGCGTGTCGTAGCGCCAGTGGCACTCGATGGCGAAATCCGCGTCCGGACCCAGGGATTCGCGCACCGTCTCCATTCCCTTAACGATGCGGCGATAATCCTTGTTGGTGAGCCCGCGCCCGTAGGGGTCGTGGCCCGGTTCCTTGAAGCCGGGGTCGGCCCGGACGGGCACGCCATCGCCCTGAAACTTGAAGGCGGTCCAGCCCCATTTCTCGGCGCGGGCGGAGTCGCAGAGCGCACGCCACGCGGCCGGGTCTTCCACGTTGGCGACGGATTGCAGCGTGCGGTAGAAACGCACCTTATCGCGGAAACGGCCGCCCAGGAGATTGCACACCGGGGTTTCGAGAATGCGCCCGCAGAGATCCCACAGAGCGATTTCGACGCCGCTGGCGGCGGTGACCGTGACGCCCGCGATGGCGCCCGCCCCGGCGCTCTGCATCAGCATCTTGGTGTAAAGCTTATCGACGTTGAGCGGATCTTCGCCCACGATAATGGGGGCCAGTTTGTTGAGGACCAGGTCTTTCACGCCCCAACCCCAGTAAGCTTCACCGATGCCGTAAAGGCCGGAATCGGTCTCGATCTTGATGAGATTCCAGTCCCATGTGCCGCGGACGATCATGCATTTAACGCCGGTGATCTTCACCTTCTTTCGTAGGCCAGCGGCGGCGCGCTGATAGGGCGCGGCAAATGCCGCGCCCGTGCCGATGGCGCCGGCACAGGCGGCGCCCAGAAACTCACGTCTGTCCATCATTGCTTGATCACAGTGCCGTCCGTGCGACGGATCTCGCCCCAACCGCCATTAAGGCCGTTGGCCGGGTTGGTGAACGGCGCTTTGGCGGCCGCCTTCTCATCGACCTCGATGCCCCAGCCGGGCTTTTCGTTGGCCCATAAGTAGCCGTCCTTCATTTCCGGACAGCCCGAGAATATCTCCTGCGTCCGTGGGTTGAAACCGGAGTATTCCTGAATGCCGAAGTTATAACTTACTAAGTCCAGAGTTACGTTCGCCATGTGTCCGATGGGAGATACATCCCCGGGACCATGCCACGCCGTCTTCACGCCGAACATCTCGCCCATGATGGCGATTTTCCGGCAAGGGGTGAAACCGCCGGCCTGGGAAACGTGCACCCGGATGTAATCGATCAGCCGCTCGGAGATCAGCGTGGTCCATTCGTGCGGGCTGTTGAAGAGTTCGCCCATGGCGATGGGTGTGGCGCACTGCTGCCGGATCTGGCGGAAGTAAGCGAGGTCTTCCGGCGCCAGCGGGTCTTCGATGAAAAACGGCTTGAACTTCTCGACGTCCTTGCAGAACTGCACCGCCTGATTCGGCGAAACCCGCTCGTGCATGTCGTGCAGCAGTTCTATTTCGTCGCCGAGTTCCTTGCGGCAGACCTCAAACAGCTTGAGCGCGCGGCGGGTGTAAACCGCGGGCTCGAATACCGGCTTGTTGTGCAGAGACTTAACGGTGGCCGTGCCGCGCGAACTGCCGTAGCCCGCCATGCCGGGAATGCCTACCTGCACGCGTACGTGGCGGAATCCCTGCGCTATGAAGCGGCGCGCGGAGTCCACGGTGTTGGAATAATCCGCCCCGTCGGCATGGGTGTAGCAGTCCACGGCTTCACGGCATTTACCGCCGGCAAGCTGATAGACCGGCATGCCCGCCTGACGGCCCTTGATGTCCCAGAGCGCCTGATCCACTCCGCTGATGGCGTTGTTCAGCACCGGGCCGTTCTTCCAGTACGAGCTGTCGTAACAGGACTGCCAGATGTCTTCGATGCGGTCCGTCGTCTTGCCGAGCAGGAACGGCTTGAGATACCTCTCCACGGCGGGCTTGACCAGGTCGGCGCGTTGCGTGAAGGTGGCGCACCCGTATCCGTAAAGACCGTCCTGATCGGTGGTGATCTTCACCACGGTGAGCCGCACCCCCGCGGGCTGGCATTCAATCACGCTGACATCCTTGATCTTCGGGATAGGCAGGGCGCGGGTGGCGCGAGCCACTTGGTCCTGCGCCTTCTGTTCGCGCGGGCTGGCCAGACCGAGCAGTCCCGCGGCGCCAAGCGTTCCAAAAAACTTCCTACGTTCGATTGACATGTACCCTCACCAGTGATTTTGAGATAGAGCAATCCCTTGGCGTTTGTATCACCCGGTGGGGCCGATTGCAACCTCCGGGCGCGTCGGGCAACATGGAGGAATGCGATTTTCCACCTCGCTCCGCGCCATTGCGCCCCTGTTCCTTGCGTCGGCGGTCGCCGCGGCCCAGGAATCCCCGGCAGTTGCGTTCAGCATTCCACCGGTGGATGCGCCGGAGTTAGCCCCACGGGGCCGCTGGGGCGTGGGCGTGCGCACGCTGGATCTGGTGAACCCCGGCCAGGTGGACATTCTCCACTTCGATAGGGAGACCGGCAAGGCGCCGCTTTACGACCGCCCGTTGAAGATCGAGGTCTGGTATCCGGCGGTCATTCCGGCGGGCAATCCGGAACGCGTGACATACGCAAGCGCCATGCCCGGCACGCCGGCGCCGGATGCGCCCAAGACGTTCCGCATTCCCGGCAAGGCATTGCGCGATGCGGCGCCGGTGAGCGGCGAGCGATTTCCACTGGTCATCGTCTCGCACGGCTATCCCGGTTCGCGGACGTTTCTGACTTATCTCACCGAGAACCTGGCATCCAAGGGCTACGTGGTTGCGGCCATCGACCACACCGACTCAGTGTTCGGCGCGCAGGCGGCTTTCACCAGCACGCTGCTCAATCGCGCCGCCGACCAGTGGTTTACCATCGACGCCCTGGCAGCGCGCTCCCTGGTGGCGGGAGATTTCCTCAACGGTTTGCTGGATGCCTCGCGCGTGGCCATCGCCGGCTATTCCATGGGCGGCTACGGAGCGTTGGCCTCCGCGGGCGCGGGTTACAGCCAACAGGGCGGCAGCGCCCGGACCATCCCGGGCGGGTACTTCGACCCGTGGACCGCGGGCAACGCCAAATTCGAAGCGCGCAAACGCGACAACCTCAAGGCCCTGGTGGCCATCGCCCCGTGGGGCGCGCAGCCACCCAACAGCAATTGGGACCCCGGAGGGTTGGCGGGAATTCACGTCCCGTCCTTATTCATCGTGGGCGATCAGGACGATGTTTCCGGGTACGAAAAGGGTGTCCGCAAAGCGTTCGAAGGCGCGGTGAATTCTGATCGCCGCATGTTGGTTTACGAGAACGCGCGGCACAACGTGGGCGGCAACCCGCCTCCGCCGGAAGCCATGGGCAGCTTCACCGCGCGCGCATTTTTCGACGAGCCGGTGTGGCGGAAAGACCGCATTGCGGCCATCAACCAGCATTTCATCACCGCCTTCCTGGATCTTTACCTGAAGGGCGACGAGACGCGGCGCGCCTACCTCGACGTGCCCGTGAAATCCACCGAGGGCAGCACGGTTTGGAAAGGCTTCCAGCGCCGTTGGGCTCTGGGGCTTCAGATGTACCGCTACGCGCCCGGAGAGGCGGCGCCGCTTGGTATATCAAAGTGAAGATGAGTAAGGTCGAGGTCCGGAGTGCCACGCCGGCCGACATACCCGCCGTGCTCGCGCTGCTGCGCGAGTTGGCGGCCTACGAAGGCAAGCTGGATAGCGTGCGGATCGACGAATCGGCGCTCGCCACATATGCCTTCGGCGAGCGGGCGTGCATCGAGGTGCTGNNCGGCCGGGCGATGATGGTGCACATGGCGAACTTCACCATCCAGCGCGGCTGGGCCGGCATGGCGTGGAGCGTGCTGGACTGGAACGAACCGGCATTCGCGTTCTATCGCGGGTTAGGCGCCGTCAACGCCAACGGCCACGTGTCGATGGACCTCAGCGGCGACGCGCTGCTGCGACTGGCGGAAGAAGTGGCATAAGGCTCCGCCT
>PLDO01000079.1 GCA_003136215.1 Bryobacterales bacterium | reverse complement strand
GCGCATGTTGCGGGTTGGCGATGGCCACGTGCTTCACGGAAGCCTCGCGCAGCGCGGTGGCCGGGTCGAGCGGCGAGCCGGCCGGCACCCACACCGCCAGGCGGCCCACCGCGTAGGAGAAGACCGGATTCCCCGCCCCGAAGCCGGCGGATGCCAGTTTGCGCGGGTACTCCACGTCGGCCGAGAGAAACACGTCGAACGGCGCGCCATTGCCGATCTGCGCGAAGAAGTTGCCGNNCGAAGGGGGGTGGGGGACGCATGACGCGCAGAGGAACGCCAAGGCCAGCGACGTCCGGAGATAGTAATGTATAGACGCCAATGTCACTCTTCAGAGACGATACCATGCTTGTTCAGGGGCCGGCGGCGGGCGCGTGGAACGGCAGATGTCCGGTGGGGCGGTTTTTCGACCCGGACGGGCACCGGAGCCGGCGCCAATTCCATCAGGCCCCGTTCGCTTGCGCGCGGCGGCGCGTGCTAAGATGGAACTTCCAATAATATCCTGAGGTTTTCGTGTCCAGAATCACGCGCAAGGAATTAAAAACAGACAAGTTCGCCCTGGAAGTCGAACATGGCATCTCGTTCTTCGAGCACCACAAGAACGAGGCTCTCAAGTACGGAGCGATTGCCGTCGGCGTCGCCATACTGATCGTCGGCTACACCATTTACCAGCGGGGGCAGCACGGCAGCCGGCAAGAGTTGCTGGCCGCGGCGATCCGGATTCAGGAGGCGCCGGTTGGCCAATCCGGCAACGGCGGTCTGGCGTTCCCGACACAGGAAGCCAAGGACCAGGAATCGATCCGCGCCTTTACCGAGTTGCGAACCAAGTACTCGGGCAGCGCCGAGGGCGAGATCGCTCAGTATTATTTGGGCTCGATCAAGGCCGACCAGGGAAAACTGGCTGAAGCCGAAAAGGTGTTCCAGGAAGTGGCGCAGAAGGGCGATGAAAAATACGCGGCGCTCGCCAAACTCTCCCTGGCGCAAATCCTGTTCGCCGACGGCCGGACGGACCAGGGCGAAAAGGTGCTGCGCGATCTGATCGCGAACCCGACCGACTTCGTCTCCTCGGACCAGGCCACGGTCTCGCTGGCTCGCTTTATCGCGCCGAAGAAGCCCGCCGAGGCGCGAAAACTACTGGAGCCGCTGCGCACCCGGCCAGGCAACGTGGGACAGGTGGCGATCACGCTGCTGGGCGAACTGCCGCAGCAGTAGCCGCCGGTTCCAGATGCTGGCGCGGCTGCGATTTCCGGTGGAGCGAAGCCGGGGGCGGCGCTACCCCGAACCCGAACACCCATACCGAAACGCGTTCCAGCGCGACCGCGACCGCGTGGTGCATTCCCGTGCGTTCCGCCGCCTGGAGGCCAAGACGCAGGTCTTCACGCCGGGGCTATCGGACCATTTCCGCAACCGCCTCACCCACACCATCGAAGTGGCACAGATCGCGCGCACCCTGGCCAACGTTTTGCAACTGGACGAAGATCTCACCGAGGCACTAGCTCTGGCCCACGATATCGGGCATCCCCCGTTCGCCCATGCCGGAGAGGAGGCGCTGAATAGCGAAATGGAGCGTTTCGGCGAGCGCTTCGACCACAATCTGCACGCGCTGCGGATCGTCGAAAGCTTCGAGCAGCGCTACGCCCGCTTCCCCGGACTCAACCTGAGTTTTGAGGTCCGCGAAGGCATCGTCAAACACTCCCACGATTTCGAGGCCGGCGAGAACGCCGAATTGGACGCTTATCTGCCCGGGGTGCGTCCGCCGCTGGAAGCGCAATTGATCGATCTTGCCGACGAAGTGGCGTACAATACGGCCGACCTCGACGACGCCTGGTCCGCCGGTCTGATCGCCGCTGGAGACGTGGCCGAAGCCGTGCCCCAGTACCGTGAAATCCATGAAACGGTGGAAACTCAGTTCCCCGGCGCCACGGAGCGCGAGCGCTTCCACGAAGCGCTGCGGCAGTTGATCGACCTGCTGGTCTCCGGCCTGATCTCTGGCACTGTGACCGCCGCTGAAGCCAGCGGCGCGGCTGGTTTCGAGGAAGTACGGGCTCATCCGTCGCGCCTGGTCCGATTCACCGCCGAAGCCGGCGAAACCAGCCGTGCGCTCAAGCGGTTCCTATATACGCGGGTGTACGCCTCGGATGCCCTGGGCAGCGACCGGCAGATCTCGATGGCGCGTATCGCCGAACTGTTTCGCTTCTTTGTGGCCAACCCCGATCGCCTGCCCCAGCCTTATGCCCAGCAGGCCCTGGACACTCCGGCGCACCGCGTGGTGTGCGATTACATCGCCGGCATGACCGACGGGTTTCTGCATCGCACCTACGAGTCGATGCTGCTTCCCGCGGCTAATCCTCGGCTTTTGTAAAGTGAGTGAGCTCCGCCTCCCGTACCCCGTAGAATTTCATGATCTGCCGGCAGATTTCACGCCCCAGGCGATCGGGCTGCTCATCCCGGTCGTGCTCGACTTCGACTTTGAAGAATAGGTTGGTCCGAATCATCCTCCTTCTATACTAAGGAAATGGCCTGCGCAATTTGTGAGACCCGCCGTCCGCGCCGATATTGCCCGGGCGTACGCGGCGATATTTGCTCCTTGTGTTGCGGCGAAGCCCGCGAGGTGACGGTGGAGTGCCCGCTGGATTGCGAATACCTGCGGGAGAGCCGCCTGCACGAAAAGCCGGCGGTGCGCAATCCGGCCGAATTCCCCAACCGCGACATCCAGGTGCCGGAAAAACTGCTGCGCGACAACGAGGAACTGCTCACCTTCCTCTCTGTCACCATCTTCCACGCCGCCATGCAGACTCCGGGCGTGATCGACAGCGATGTCCTGGAGGCGCTGGACGGACTCATCCGCACCTACCGTACACTGGAAAGCGGCGTCTACTACGAAAGCCGCCCCAACAACCCGCTGGCCGGCGCAATCTTCGCCGCGGTGCAGAGTGCGCTGGCCGAATACCGCAGCAGCGAGCAGCAGGAACTCGGCATGACGAAGACACGCGATGCCGATGTGCTGGGTCTGCTGGTCTTCCTGCAGCACTTCGCCCTGTATCGCGATAACGGGCGGCGCCGCGGCCGCGCCTTTCTGGACGCGCTGCGCGAATTTCACCCGGCCGAGCCGGAACCATCGGGATCTTCGCCCTCCTCGGTGATCCTGCGCTGACTCGGCGTGGGCCTCACCAGTTCGATCAGACAGGCGCGCTTCTTCCCGGTGCTCACTACCTGCCCGGTGAATTTGTGGGCGCCGTTGACGGTCAGCTCGATCGGCCGGTCCACGGGAAAATCGAAGGTCAGCAGGTTGCCCACGCGCAACTCCAGCAGATCGCGCACGGCCAGTGTCGGCCCCTCCATGCGCGCCTCCAGCCGGAGGGCGGCATGGCGGAGCACGCGCAGCACGCGGCGCTGCTCCGACTCGCTGGCATGCGTCTTGCGCACCGACCATTGCTGGTCGAACTTCTGGCGCATCATCTTGATGACGATCGAGGGCATGGCGATGTTCATCATCCCCACCGCCTCCCCGATGCGCACCTCGATGCCGATCGATACCACGGCTTCGTTGGGCGCCAGCAGGTGCAGCAACTGCGGCTCGGTCTCCATGCTTTCGATGGTGAAATCCACGTTGGTGACCGCTTTCCAGGCCTCGCGCAGATCCTGCAGAATGATGCGGAACAGCCCGTCCAGCAACCGCTGCTCGATTTCCGTAATGTCGCGCTGGATGGTCGTCGAGCTCTTCCCGGTACCACCGAGCAGCATTTCGAGGATGGGAAACACCAGGCTGGGATTCAGTTCCAGTACGCCGTTCCCATCGTACGGACTGAGCCCGAGGGAGACGATACAGGTAGGCGAGGGCAACCCGTCCAGGAATTCCGCGTACGATAACTGCTCCACGCTCACCAGGTTCACCGTCAGGTAGGAGCGCAAATAGGCGGAGAGGCTGGAAACCAGATTGCGAACGAAAGTGTCGTGCAGCAGGTGGATGGCGCGTACCTGAGATTTCGGGATTCGGTCCGGGCGGCGGAAGTCGAATTTCACCGCCGGGACTTCGCGCTTGCGGCCCTGCAGGTTCTGAAATGCCGCGTCAATTTCCTGCTGCGATAGCTGTCTGCTCACACGCCAGGCTCCTGGTAGAGTAATCGGCGGACGAGGAAAAACCTTTAGCCCTTCGCCCGTGCCCTGTCACGCTCGTTTTCTCACGCATCTACGATTTTTCTGCCAGCCGATCTAATGAAAAACCGGTTCCCATCCGATGAATAGCTTTGTAAGGAGGCAAATGGATTCCGACGTTTTGGTGGTGGATGATTCCGCGGCGATCCGCAAAATCCTGACCCGGGTGCTTCGCCAGACCGGCATGGCCATTCAGACCATCCATGAAGCGGGCGATGGCGAGGAGGCGCTGGCGGTGATGGCGCAGCATCGAATCGATCTGGTGCTCAGCGATATCAACATGCCGAAGATGGACGGTTTGCAGTTATTGGCATCCCTGAAAGCATCCCCTCAATGGCAACGCACACCCGTCGTGATGATCACCACCGAGGGCGGTGAAACCAAAGTCGCCGAAGCCGTCAGGCTCGGGGCCGCCGGGTACGTCCGCAAGCCGTTCACAGCGGACCAGATCAAGGAGAAGCTGGTGGGAATCCTGGAGCAGGCGGTAACGTTATGAACCTTCACAGCACGATTTCCCAATCCCTCATCCGGTCGACCGAAGACGTGTTCTCGACTATGCTCGCGTGCGAACTGTCCGGCGGCGAAGTGACCGTCGAAGGGACCGCGGCGGGGAGCGACTCCGAGCCCAACGACGGCGTGGTTTCGTTCATTGGCATCGCCGGCAGTTGGGCCGGCACCGGGAGCCTGAGCTGCTCCCCGGCCATGGCCTGCCGCGTCTGCGCGGCGATGCTCATGACCGAGGCCACGGCCGTCAATGAGGACGTGCTCGATGCCGTCGCCGAACTTACCAACATGATCATCGGCAGCGTCAAAACCGACCTCGAAGCCGAACTCGGTCCGCTCGGCTTGAGCATTCCCACGGTGGTATTCGGGCGCAATTTCAAGACCCGGAGCGCCGCCGCGGCCGAATGGATTCACGTCCGTTTCCATTGGGACGGAGATCCCCTGATGATCAAAATGTGCCTGGCGCCCAGCGAAAAGCAACACCCCGTCCATCACGGGGGAAATCCGGCCTGCGCGCTGGAAGTTTGAACCGGTTTCCATGGAGCATTTTATGTCAACGACGATGACTGTGAACGATGCCGCCGCGCAATCCGATGTCCGCGCCGGCAAGTATCTCACCTTCCAACTCTCCAATGAGGAGTTCGGCATCCGCGTGTTGAAAGTACGCGAAATCATGGGACTTCAGGAGATCACCGCCGTGCCCCAGACGCCCGCCCACATTAAGGGAGTGATCAATCTGCGGGGCAAGGTCGTCCCCGTGATTGATCTGCGCCTCAAGTTCGGCCTGGCGGCGGCCGAGTACACCCAGCGCACCTGTATCATCGTGACCCAGGTCCAGGGAGAGTCAGGCGCGGTTCTTATGGGGATCGTGGTAGATGGGGTCGCCGAGGTTCTGACCCTCGCAGGGAGCGAGATCGAAGACACGCCGGATTTCGGCGAGGAGTACTCCGGCGGCTACCTGCTCGGCATGGCCAAGGTTAAGGGCAAGGTCAAGATTCTGCTGGATATCGAACGCGTCCTCTCCACTCAGGACTTGCACAACTTGAACTCGATGGTGCGGTAACGCGGCACCCGCGAGGAAATAGTCGGATGAAACGAGACAGTCTTACTTTTGGTGCCAAGATCAACTGCACCTTTGCCGCGCTCGCGGCCGTGCTTGCCCTGACCGTCTGGTCTGGATTTTATACCATGAGCGCGCTGCGGGCATTGCTGGAGAACGCCACTGGAAAAACCACGCGGAAAATCGAACTGGCCGGCGTGTTGAACGCCGCCGAGTCGGACATGGCGGTCGGCCAGCGGGGCGTCGTCATATTCACCTTCGTCAAGGATGCCGGCCAGGCAAACGCGTCAAAGACACTTTTTCGCGAGAGCGCTTCCACATTCCGCAAATCGCTTACCGAAATCACCGCTTTGCTGATCACGGACGAAGCGAAGCAGCTCGCGTCCCGCATGGAAGCCGGCTTGGAGGTCTGGACTTCCGCCTACGCTGAACTGGAACGTCTGGCGGATGCCGGCGACTCCGATGGCGCCGCCAAACTGCTGATCGAAAAGCTCAAGCCGCAGTACATAGCGCTCGGACAAGACTGCGTCAAACTGATAGAAATCAACAACCGGCTGATCAAGGCTGACCGAGAAGCGGCCGCGGATCAGGTCGCTTCGAGCCGGTGGATCATGCTTCTGCTGGTAGCTCTCGGAGCCGTAGTCACCGCCGTGGCATTGACGATTGTGCGGGGCGCGAACTCCTCGCTGCGCCAGTCGGCCACCGAACTGCTGGAAGGCTCCCGCCAGGTAGCCGCGGCGGCGGGCCAGGTCGCGTCCGCCAGCCAGTCGCTGGCGCAGGGGACGTCGGAGCAGGCCGCCACGCTCGAAGAGACGTCATCCTCCACTACGGAAATCACGGCGATCACCCGCCGCAATGTGGAGAATACGCGCAGTGTGTCGGGACTAATGTCTGAGACCGCCCGCCGCGTGGAAGATGCCAACCACAATCTGGAAGAGATGGTCCAATCCATGAAAGAAATCAACACCTCCAGCGAAAAAATCTCCAAGATCATCCGCGTGATCGACGAAATCGCTTTTCAAACCAACATCCTGGCGCTGAATGCGGCCGTGGAAGCCGCCCGGGCGGGAGAAGCCGGGATGGGGTTTGCCGTAGTCGCCGACGAAGTGCGCAATCTGGCGCATCGCAGCGCCCAGGCCGCAAAAGATACGGCGGCCCTGATTGAGGAATCGATTGCCAAATCCAACGAGGGCAACAAGAAACTGCAACTGGTAGCCGGTTCCATCCAACAGGTCACGGGCAGCGCGACCCAGGTGAAGGTCCTGGTGGACGAAGTCGATGTGGGCAGCCAGGAGCAATCGCGCGGCATCGAACAGATTGCCACGGCGGTGACCCAGATGGAGACGGTGACGCAGCGCAGCGCCGCCAGCGCCGAAGAAAGCGCGGCCGCCAGCGAGGAACTGGCCACACAGGCGCAGGCTCTCAACGACATCGTGGAACGGATGCGAAAGCTGGTGGGTGGCAACAGTGGAGCCTCGCCGCGAAAAGACCGGAAACGAGACTCCCCGGCGCCGCCGCCGGTGGCGGGCCGGTCGCAAGGGAAGGACGCATTCCCACTGGACGACAACGAAGGTAATTTCTAAGAGGTCTACCGTGAACCAGCCTGGCGAGTTGCGGCAAGAAGTTGAAGATCTGGCGCTCCAGCTAGTCGTCGGGGAGCCGCAGAGCGGCACGAAGGCATCCGCCTGGATGCCCGCGGTGGAGAAGATCTCGGCTGCCGCTACCCGTGAACATGCCGGAAGGGTGGTCACGGCCGCCGCTGTCCTTGGGGAAACGCTGCGAGGCCTGGCGCAGTCCGGTTCGGACGATCCCTCCGCAGTCTACTCGGCGTTGCAGGAGGGCGTGGCAAACCTCCAGAAGGCTCTGGAAGCGCCCGCTGAGGAGATTCCCTCGCCTGACAGGTCGCTCGCGCAAGACCCGGAGCTGATGTCGGACTTCATCGTGGAAAGCCGGGAGCACCTCGTCAATATCGAATCTCAGGTTCTCACGCTGGAACGCGACCCCTCCGATGGCGAGGCCTTGAACGCGGTTTTCCGGGGTTTCCATACCATCAAAGGGCTGGCCGGTTTTCTGGAACTGTGGGAGGTCCAGAAGCTGGCCCATGAAGTGGAGACCGTACTGGACCGTGCCCGCAATTCCCAATGGACCATCAACCCCGCGGGCATCGACGTCATCCTGGAGAGTGCCGACTATCTGCGCCGCTGGCTGGTCCACATGGACGCGGCGTTGCATCAGACCGCCTCCCGTGCGCCGGCGCGGGACGAGGCACTGCTCACCAGGATCGCGCGGCTCAGTTCGGAACCTGACGATGCCGAGTCCGCCGGGCTGGCGGCCCTGGCGGTAGCCGTATCCGTGCACCCCGAAGACGCGTCCGCAAAACCGGCCGCCGAAGGACCCGGCGAAAAAACCGACGAACCCGTGGCGAACCCGGCCGCGGTTGCGGCGCCGGGCCGCCCCCAGGAGACGCTGGCGGTCAAGGTCGATACCGCCAAGCTGGATTACCTGGTCGATATGGCGGGTGAAATGGTGATCGCCGAGTCGCTGGTGCGTCACGATCAGGAGTTGGCGGTGCTCAAGAACCCCCTCCTCCACCGCAAAATCGCCCACCTGACGCGCATCACGGCGGAGTTGCAAAAGACCGCCATGGCGATGCGGCTCGTGCCCATCGGCCCGCTCTTTCGCCGGATGGCGCGGCTGGTCCGCGACCTCGCCCGTCAATTCGGCAAACAGGTGGAGATGCAGACCCAGGGGGACGAAATCGAACTCGACCGCACCATCGTCGAGGAGTTGGCCGACCCGTTGATGCACATGGTGCGCAACTCCCTCGACCACGGCATCGAAAGCCCGGCCGAACGCCAGGCAGCCGGCAAACCCGCGGCAGCGCGTTTGGTCCTTAAGGCGAATCACCAGGCAGGCCAGGTAGTCATCGAAATCACCGACGACGGCCGTGGCCTGAACCGCGACAAGATCGTCGCCAAGGCCGCTCAAAAGGGCCTGATCCACTCCGCCGACGGTCTCAGCGACAATGAGATCTACAATCTGATCTTCCAGCCCGGCTTCAGCACCGCCGAGCAAGTGACCAATGTTTCCGGCCGTGGCGTCGGCATGGACGTGGTGCGCCGCCATATCGAGAAGCTCCGCGGCCGCATCGAGATCCGCTCCACGGTGGGAGAGGGCGCTACTTTCCTGTTGAAACTGCCGCTCACCCTGGCGATTATCGAGGGGCTGGTGGTGGGCGTCGGGAAGGAGCGCTACATCGCGCCGCTGTTTGCGATACGCGAGATGTTCCGTCCCACCGCCGAAACCATCTGGACCGTCCAGCAGCGCGCCGAGATGGCGCTGGTGCGCGGATCGTTGTTGCCGGTGGTGCGTCTTTACCGGATCTTCCACGTGGAGCCGAAGAGCGAGGATCCTTTGGCCGGCGTGCTGGTGGTCGCCGAAGTCGAAGGACAGCGCTTCTGCGTGCTGGTGGATGAGCTGATCGGCAAGCAGGAGGTAGTCATCAAGGCCCTCGGCGAAACCTTCAAGGACGTTACCGGAGTGGCTGGCGGTGCGATTCTGGGCGATGGCCGCGTGGGACTCATCCTGGATCTCGACCGGATCTTCAAGGTGAAAGATTCGTGACGCGCCAGGCGAATGGGGGAGAAATCGACGCGGTTCGAGCCCTGGGCCCCCAGGAGTTCGAGCAGATCCGCCAACTGGCATACCGCACTTTTGGGCTGGACCTCAAAACCGGCAAGGAGGAACTGGTATCGGCGCGACTGCGCAAACTGGTGCGCGGCGGCGGCTTCCATTCCTTCCAGGATTACTATAAGAGCATCGTGGCCGACCGTACCGGCGTGTCGCTGCTGGCCATGATCGATGCGCTGGCCACCAATCACACTTCCTTTCTGCGCGAGCCCGATCACTTCCAATTCCTGCGCGACCAAGTAGTCCCCGGGCTTGGCACGCGAGACCCGATCGAGGTGTGGAGCGCGGCATGTTCGACCGGTGAAGAGGTTTGGACACTGGCCATGGTGCTCAACGAGGCCCTGCCCAACCGCCGGGTGCGCATCGCCGCCAGCGACATCTCCAATAAGGCGTTGGGTTTCGCGCAGCGCGCGGTCTATCCCACGGAACGCTGTCATGGTTTGTCCGCCGCGTGGCTGGCCCGTTACTTTGCCGCCGAGGGACGGCCGCCGGTCGGCTATCAGGCTACGGCGGCGCTGCGGGCGCAGGTGACATTCCGCCGCGTAAATCTTGTGGAATCCTACTCCTGGCCGCATCCGTTCCCGATCATTTTCTGCCGCAACGTGATGATCTATTTCGACCGCCAGACGCAGGAGCGGGTGATTGCCGGACTGTGCCAGCACCTGGAGCCTGGCGGTTATCTTTTTGTCGGCCATGCGGAGAGCCTGACGCGCGTCTCGCATTCGCTGGAATACGTAAGGCCGGCGGTATACCGAAAACCGGGGAAGAAAGAGGCCAGGTGGAACAAATAGTTGTAGGCATAGCGGACTGCAAGGTCGGTCACGTAGCCGGCCAGATACTGGCGACCTACGCGCTGGGAAGCTGCATTGGGCTTTCTGTCTACGACCCCAAAGCGGCGGTGGGCGGACTGCTGCACTATATGCTTCCCGATTCGGGCATCGACCCGGAGCGCAGCCGGGCGAACCCCTACATGTTCGCCGATACCGGCATTCCCAAACTGCTGGAACAGGTTTACGGGCAGGGCGCATCGCGGCGCAGTCTGGTGGCGCACGCAGCCGGAGGGGCCTCGATCATGGACCCGCAGGCGGTCTTCGACATCGGAAAACGGAACTATCTCGCCTTGCGCAAGATCTTGTGGAAAGCCGGCATCCTGCTGAGCGGGGAGGCTGTGGGCGGCGCCAATTCACGCACGGTCCGGCTGGAGATCGGCAGCGGCCGGCTGTGGCTGCAGGTAGGGGGCGGCCAGAAGGAACTGGTCGCGTCATTCCCTCAGAAAGGAGGCAACACATGGCCTACCGGGTCCTGATCACCGACGATTCGCCCGCCATGCGGTCGTTTATCCGCCGCGTCATCGAGCTTTCCGGGTTCGATCTCTCGGCGTGTTTCGAAGCGGGCGATGGCGCCGAAGCGCTGGCGGTTCTACGCAACGAGTGGGTCGATGCCATCCTGACGGACATCAATATGCCGGGGGTGGACGGCGAGGAACTTTTGCAGCGTCTGGCCGCGGACGAGTCGTTATGCGGCATCCCGGCGATCGTGATTTCCACCGACGCGACGCAGAACCGGATCGCGCGGCTGTTAGCGCTGGGCGCGCGGGGTTACGTCACGAAGCCTTTCCGCCCGGAGACACTGCGGGCGGAATTGGAGCGCACGTTGGGGGTACCTAGTGACTGACATGACGATTCACGAGGCATTGTCCAGCGCCGTGGCCGACGTATTGGAGAGCATGTTCTTTCTAGAAGCTGTGGGCGAAGCCGCGGAGCCCCCGCCGGAGGCCGAGACGGTGACGGTTCATCTGACTTTCGAGGGCGAGCCGCCGGGCTATTTCCGCATGCGCCTCGCCCGTTCGGCGGCCAGCGCCATCGCCGCCGACTTTCTCGGCGAGGATTGCGAGTCGCTGACCCCTCAGCAGGGCACCGAGGTTACCCTCGAACTCGCCAACATGATCTGCGGGGCAGTGCTCAGCCGGATCGAAAGCAGCGCCAGTTTCCGTCTGGGCACGCCAGAAATCATGACAGGCGAAGCCGGCGGACAGGGGCCAGTTGAGGAAACCCGATACACGGTGGAGACCGGCAGCGGCAGGCTGACTGTCGCCATCCGGATGGAAAAACGGCCATGCTCGCCAACCGAAAAATACGCGTCCTGATTGTTGACGATTCCGCCATTGTCCGCAGAATCCTCAGCGAAGCCCTATCCGGCGAGAGCGACATAGAGGTAGTGGGCACGGCGCCGGATCCCTACGTAGCGCGCGACAAAATCCTGGCACTACGGCCGGACGTGCTGACGCTGGACATCGAAATGCCCCGCATGGATGGCCTGACGTTTCTGAAAAAGCTGATGCATTTCCACCCGCTGCCCACCATGATCATCAGCAGTCTGGCGCAGCCTTCCTGCCTGGCGGCTCTACAGGCCCTGGAGTTCGGGGCCGTGGAAGTCCTGGCCAAACCCGGCGGTCCGTACTCGGTGGGAGAACTGCGCCACAACCTGGTACAAAAGGTGCGGGCTGCCGCCGCCTCCCGAATCCGCCGCGTGGAAGCGGCCGCGGATCCGTGCGAGGCGAAACCGTCGCCACCGGGCCGCCTTACGGCACCCGCGCTGCCGCCCGGGACGGTGCTGGCGATCGGCGCCTCGACTGGCGGCACCGAAGCCATCGCCAGCGTTTTGAAGCACCTTCCCGAGTCTTGCCCCGGAATGGTGATCACGCAGCACATCCCCGCGCAATTCTCCCGCGCCTTTGCCAAACGCCTGAACGGTCTCTGCGCCATGGACGTCAAGGAAGCCGAGGATGGCGACACGGTGCGCAGCGGCCTCGCCCTGATCGCTCCGGGCGATTTCCATATGCTGCTGCGGGGCAGCGTCGGCCGTCACTACGTGAGCGTCAAGAGCGGCCCGCGCGTCTGTTACCAGCGCCCGTCGGTCGATGTACTGTTCTCTTCCGTCGCCGAAGCCGCCGGCGCCGACGCGGTGGGTGTGCTACTCACCGGCATGGGTAACGATGGCGCCCACGGCCTGCTGAAAATGCGGCAAGCCGGTGCTCGCACGATCGCGCAGAACGAGGCTACCTGCGTGGTCTACGGCATGCCCCGCGAAGCTGTCGAACTAGGCGCCGCCGAGCAGGTTCTCCCGCTCCCGGCGATCGCCGAAGCCATGCTCGCCGCCCGCGGCCGGCGGGATCTTTCGAGCGATCGGCCTTCGCCGGACGCTACACCGAACCAGGGCCGCCCTTTCATCGTGGCAAACCAGGGTTGACGGTTCGGGGTCCCGGAAGCTACAGTAGAAGAGTCCGCCTGCATCCAGCCAGTAAGTCCCCATCGTCTAGCCTGGCCTAGGACACCGCCCTTTCACGGCGATAACAGGGGTTCGAATCCCCTTGGGGACGCCACCTCGGCGCATCCACACCTCGGCGCGTGGCTCGGGGCTCTACGCGGCGCTGTCTGTGATATGGGGCAGGATTTTCCCCCGCCTCAGCGTAAAATAAGGAATGCCCGAAAGCTCAGACGAGTTTTACCGCATTCAGAAGCTCCCCCCCTACGTATTCGCCGTGATCAACGAGATGCGCGCCAAGGCGCGCGCCGCCCAGATCGACGTGATCGATCTCGGCATGGGGAACCCGGATGGCGCTACGCCGCGCCCCATCGTCAATAAGCTGATTGAAGCCGCGCGCAATGCGCGCAATCACCGCTACTCGCAGTCCCGCGGCATCCCGAAACTGCGCGAAGAGATTACGCGGCGCTACCAGGCCAATTACGGCGTGACTTTGGATCCCGAGAAGGAAGCCATCGTCACCATCGGCGCCAAGGATGCGCTGGCGCACCTGCTGTTCGCCACCGTCGGGCCCGGCGACCTGGTGGTTTCGCCCAACCCCGCCTATCCGATTCATCAGTACGGCGTGCTCATGGCCGAAGGGCACGCCTGCATGCTCCCCATGCCCGATGCCGCCACCTTTCTCAATGGGTTGGAAGACGTCTACCGCAGGTTCACGGTGAAGCCCAAGCTGCTGCTGATCTCCTTCCCGCACAACCCCACCACCACCTGCGTGGACCTGGATTACCTGCGCGAGATTGTGCGCCTGGCGCGCCACTACGGCACCCTCATCGTGCACGATTTCGCCTATGCGGACCTGGGTTTCGACGGCTATAAGCCGCCCAGCATTCTACAGGTGGAGGGCGCCAAGGATGTGGCGGTGGAGATTTTCTCCCTGTCGAAGAGCTACAACATGGCGGGCTGGCGGGTGGGCTTCTGCCTGGGCAATCCGAGAATGATTGCCGCGCTGGCGCGGATCAAGAGCTACCTGGACTACGGCGT
>PLDO01000406.1 GCA_003136215.1 Bryobacterales bacterium | reverse complement strand
ATCAGACTAAAGCATCGCACCGTCTCGACCGATAAGGGTTGAGCGATGCTAACTGCACTGACTGCTGGTTTCTTGGTTGCCGGCGCCGCCTGGTGCTGGCCGAAACTCGTCGCGCCCTGGGTTCGGACACACGAACTTCACGAGGAAGTGCTGNNCGACCTTGGTCGCCGGAGGTCGACTGCACAAACTGCACACAAGACCTCGCCAACCTGGCGGCGGCGATCGGCGTGCAAGGCGGGATGGCGAATGCCGGCGACAATCGAACCGTTACCGCACCAGGCGGTAGCGGAGCGTCAATACGGTGATCGCAAATAAGAACGGCACCCGGCACCGCAGAGGGCGCTGCGGCTCGCACGGAACAATAGTGGTCACGAGCACACGCAAACGCGCTCGCCAGCGAGGACCGGCGAGCGCGTTTGGTGGACGGAGATGGCTGATGGATTCTACGACGACCTACGCTTGCGGCTGATCATGAGCGCAAGTCCACTCATGCCGAGAGCCAAAGCGCCATAGAATCCGGGTTCGGGGGTGACCTGCACCAGGAAGGTCTGGTCTGGGCCACTACCAGCAGCTTTGTTCCAAGTCACCACAGCCCAATTCTGGGGAGTGAGTTGCTGAGGCGAAGCGTTGATCGCGTTCGCCGCGAGAGTGATCCACGTCCCCGCATTGGTGCCCGCGCTTGCGAGCGTGACTTGGTCGTTCGGGTTGTGGGTACTAAAAGCACTGTTGCTCATCACCGCCCAGATCGCGTACTGAACATCAGCATTCGTGGAGGAGGGCACTAAACTAGCCGCCGTGCCGGCGGCACCCCCCTTGATCTCGCCGAATCCTGTATAACCGTATTGCTGAACCAGCCATGCTGCCATCTCTAGGCGGTGTTGTACGGTGTCGCCCGAAGCCAGTGAATCTAAGCCAGAGTTCGTCCAAGTTAGGGGAGTGCTGTACCAAGTACTGGAGGCGATGCTTGGCACGTCGCTCAGCAAGGTAACGTTCGCCGTGCCGCTAGCACCCGGAGTAAAATAGGTTTGGCTGTCAATACACCACAAGGCTGTCGTTTGGTAGGAACTGGCCGTGGCAACGGCAGGACTTCCGGTTGAGGTGATACCAAGTTGGCCTAAGAACGCGCCACCTCCTCCGAGGGCGGTGTTGACTCTGGCGCCGGAGTCGGAGTTTCCGCTCGAGTTGATAGCATCGAGAGCGGTGATTGCGACCCCAGTGAGTGACACTGTAAAGTTGCTGGCAAGCGGTTGCGGATTACCGTTAGCGCTTAACACGAACACAAACGCACTTAGCAGTGCTGTTTGAAGAGCCTTCATTAATAACCTCCGTCTACTCAATTTCAACTACCAAGACCACATGGCATCCCAGGTAGCTAAGCCATGTGTACTTGGGTTGTAGGTTTAGCGTAGTGTTAACTTCGGGTATCGATCAAGTGCTAATTCGGGTTAATAGTCCGGTCAAATTACGTTTGTGTACCAGTACGTTGAGGTCTAAAACTCTCATATTCCACAAAGTGCTGAGATTTTCAGCAGTTCTGACGAGCAAAATGCCTGCCGTCGACGCGAGAGCGAACTAGCCAAAGGCTTTGCTCTTGATATCCCTAAAGGGATAGGGAGTCAAAGGATTCAGAAAACAGCATGGTTGCGGCGCCACGATGGGGCGCAACGGGAACAAAACTCTCGTTGTGGCCCCCACAGCCGGGCTAGCAAACGAATGTCAACTTCATTTCGGCAGCGAAGCCATAAGCTTTTGGATCTCTTCGCCTTCCGGCAGCGATGGGCGGTTTCGGGCGGCGGCGTCCAACTCGGTGCGCGCTTTCTGCCGCTGGCCGAGACCGATCATTGCGCGCGCCAAGTGGATCCGGTAGGTGGGCGAGCCGGGCTCTTTGCGGACCAGTGCCTGCAAGACCTGCAGGGCGTTATCCGGCTTCCCAGCTTTGAGATAGACCATTGCAAGCGTATCGTTGAAGGCGGAGTTGGCCGGTTCCTTCTGGACGGCGCGCTGTGCCAGCGACTGGGCCTCATCCAGGTTGGCGCCCGTGTCGGCGAGGTGCCACGCCAGGTTGTTCATCAGAACCGGCATATCCGGCTGGAGTTTCAGGCTCTCGTGGAGGGCGGCGATCCCCTCCTGGGTCCGGCCGGCCTGCATCAGGGCGAGACCGCAATGAGCAACCACCAGCGCATCTTTCGGAGCGAGTTGGCGCGCCTGCTGATAGCTGGCAATGGCCTGATCCATCTGGCCTTTCCGCTCCTGCAATTGGCCAGCGAAGACCAGGTTATCGGGATTGCCGGGGAAGTCGTGGACGAGCGCCTGCGCCGTGGACAAGGCCAGATCCACGTCGCCGGCTTGGGCTGCGTTAATGGCCAGCAGCGATCGAACCTGTACATCGGTTGTGCGTTTGGCCTCCTGCTGGACGAGGTCAAGAGCTTTGCGATCCTGTCCTTGGGCTTGGTAGACGGCTACCAGGCCGCGCAGCGGGCGGATATCGAACTTTCCGGGCGTGCGCAGGCGCTGGTAGATGCGCTCGGCCTCGGCGTAGTTCTTCTGGTCCATTTCCAGCGTGGCCATTTGCAGTGCGGGCTCGGCCAGATCGGGACGCTCCGCCATCATGCGGCGCAATTCGGCGCGAACCTCGGGCTGGCGTCCGAGTAGCGCCCACGCCGCGGTTCGTACCAGCCGGGCGCCGATATTGTTCCGGTCCAGCGCGATCAGCCTGTCGGCATATTGCAGGGCTTCGTTGGGCTTCCGGTTGCGAATCTCCAGGTCGGCAATCTCGCGCAGCGCGTTCCGGTTATTCGGGTCGCGGCGGAGAATTTCGGCGAGGGCAGCACGGGCCTGGGCCTCCTTGCCGGTTTGCCGGAGGGCGCGGGCCAGGCTGAAGCGGAACTCATTGTTGTCGGGCGCTTTCTTGACGAGGGCATTGAACTCCTCCAGCGCTTTTTGGATTTCAGCGGGACTTCCCGTGGCCATGCGCAGGTCGGCGCGGGATCCCAAAGCCTCCAGGTCGTCGGGGAATTCTTTCAGGATGGTGTCGGCCGCCGCCGCCGCCTCATCCAGGCGCGATTGTTCGATTCGCACCTGTACGATTCTCTTGAGATAGTCCTTGCGGTTGGCCCGGTCGGATTCGAGTCCCTTCTGATAGAGGGCGATTGCCTCGTCGCGTTTCCCAACGCGGCGGTAGAAATCCCCGGCATCCATGCCGGCTTTTGGGTACTGCTGGGATTTGGCGACGAGATCGCTCAAGAGCGCATCCACTAACGCGGGCTTCTTCTGGTCCCAGTAAAAGTCCGCTAACTGGATCACGTAGAAAGGCTCTTTGGGATTGTTGGCGACCTTGGACTTCATCACCTGCTCCGCGTCGGCCGTGCGGTTCGCCGACATGTAATAGCCGTACAAGGTGTCATACAGGGGGCCGTAGTTCTTGACCGAGGCGAGCGCGCTGCGCGCGGCACTTTCGGCCTCGTTTGCCTGATTGTTCGCCAGGAGGGTCTGCACCAGCAGCGTGACGACGTCGAGCCGGTCCGGTTTCGCCTGCGATGCCTTGCGCAGGTACTCGATGGCCTCATTCTCATGGCGGTCGGCGATCGCCAGAAGGCCCTTCAGCCGCAGGCCGTCGAAGGCGTTAGGGTTCCTCGCGAGCAACTCATCCGACATCTTCACCGCGGTCTGATAGTACTTAGGAGGGCGTGCGGGACTTGCCAAGAGCCCGGTGATCGCCAGATTGCCCAATTCCACTTTGGCCTCTTCGGACGCCGGCATCAGGTCGGCTGCCTTGGACAGAGTTTGAAAGGCTTCCGCGGGATTGTTAGTTTTCTCGAGAAGCTGTCCGTAGCGGAGATAGGCTTCGCCGTAGGAAGCATCCTTCTGCAGGGCCTTACGGTATTGCAGGGTGGCGTCGGGATAGCGGCCCTGTTCGGCAAACTGGCGCCCGCGGCGGACATATTCCTCTTTGCTGGCGAGAGGATTCCAGCCGCAGGCCTGGCAGGCAAGGGCTAAGACAACGATCCAGATTTGGGATGCGGCGAAACCGCGTGTATCGGAGGAAGGCATGACGAGAACTCGCGTCAGAGACATCAGGACATTCCAGACTACCTCAGAATGCCGGCTCTGTGTAGATATAACACAGTCCGCGGCGGCAGTCTCGACTCGCGCACAAGATGCCGGCGGCGTCCGGCACGGTGTAACTCGGGGTTCCGGTCGCAGTAAATCATCTAGAAGAAAACACATGGGTTCTATGCAACACCTTATGAGCGACAGTGTATAGTTAGGGTGATGGAACCAGAACGAATACCGGCCTCAGCGGTAAGTGGGGAGTTTCTGCCCCACCGGATTGACCAAGGCCCATTCTCGAAAACCGTAATTCCGCCGTTCCAGCCGAGGTTCTCCGCATGACGCCGAAGCGAATTGTGGTCACCGGCGGGGCGGGATTCTTGGGGAGCCACCTTTGTGACCGCCTGATCAGTTCCGGCGCCGAGGTCGTCTGCCTGGACAATTTCTTCACGGGCTCGAAAAGCAACGTCGCCCAGATTCTCTCTCACTCCCACTTTGAAGTGATCCGCCACGACGTCGTTCATCCCATCCTGCTCGAAGTCGACCAGATCTACAACTTCGCCTGCCCCGCCTCGCCGGTTCACTATCAGTACAACCCCGTGAAGACCGTCAAGACAAGTGTGCTGGGCGCCCTCAACATGCTGGGATTAGCCAAGCGTGTTCGCGCGCGCATCCTGCAGGCGTCCACGTCGGAAGTGTACGGCGACCCCAAGGTTCATCCCCAGAAGGAGAACTACTGGGGGCATGTGAATCCGATCGGCCCTCGCAGTTGCTATGACGAGGGCAAGCGCGTGGCCGAAACACTCATGATGGACTACCATCGCCAGAACGGAGTGGACATCCGCATCGTACGGATCTTCAACACCTATGGCCCCCGCATGGCAGTCGATGATGGCCGCGTGGTGAGCAACTTTATTGTGCAGGCGCTCCGCAACCAGCCGATCACGATTTATGGCGACGGCAAGCAGACACGTTCGTTCTGCTACGTGTCGGACCTGATCGAAGGCATCTGGCGCTTGATGAATACCGAGGGGCTGACCGGACCCGTCAACATCGGCAATCCGAACGAGTTCACGATCCGCGAGTTGGCGGACCTGGTAATTTCGCTCACCGGCTCACGGTCCGAAATCGTTCACCGTCCCCTCCCCCAGGACGATCCGGTCCAGCGCCAACCGGACATATCGTTGGCCACCGAAAAGCTGGGTTGGCAACCGATCGTGCCGCTGAAAGAAGGCTTGGTACCCACAATCGAGTATTTCGACAACATCTTGTCTGAGGATCGGCAGGCTGAGGGCCGCCAGGATTGACTCGTGCCCTACGCGACATCCTGGACGCGCGCGCCAGGTGCCGCAGCCCGCGAAACCGATCGTCGCTATTCGGTATACCGGCAACATCGCCAATGGATGCGGCAATAGAGTCAGCACTTGTGGGAGTTGTCTCTGGATTGGCGCGCGCTCAGCTGATATCACCGGATCTCGCCGTCGCAGGAGTGGTCCGTGAGGAGTGCTCTCGCTCAGCGCGGCAACTGGCACAATTAAGATAGAGATGAAGAGCTACGTGCTCGGCAGCGCTGCCTTGCTGCTGCTGGGATACCTATTGTCTGTGCCGTTCACCGGGCGGTGGACGCTGGAACGGCTGGCCAGGCAATACCCCGAAAGTACCGTGGCCGCCTGCCCGGCGGCGGATGCGATTGCGGTGCTGGCAGGTACAGGTCCACCCAGACCCGTGCCGCTAAAAGCGGGCGAACCGCTCAATCGGATGGAAGCCGGGATCGCGCTCTATCGCGCCGGGCGGGCGCCGCTATTGGTGCTGGCGGCGGACGGCGTAGAGGTGGGAGGGCTGCGGAACTTTCCAGACGTTCGTGTGCTGCTGTTAAGCCCCGCGAAGGATACCGCGGACGAAGCCCGCCTCGTCGTGGCCGAAGCCAAGGGTAGGGCTTGGCGCCAGCTCATTCTGGTGACCTCGGGCTTTCATATGGGGCGCGCCGTGCGCCTGTTCCGGCGAACCGCGCAACGTGACGGGATCTGCCTGGCGGTGATTCCGTTCCCGGCCGACCCGCTGATCTACGAGCGCTGGCCGCTAGCTTCAAAGAGCCTGACGCCCAGCACCAGTGGCTGGGAATTCTCGACGCGCGCTCTCCGCGAAATATTCGGGCAGGTGGCGTTCTGATCTAATACGCAGATCCGGCCGAGGGAGTTACGACTTGGGTGTTGAGGGAAACACAGCGCCGTGGCTACCGACCTGGAAGCCCGTGGCCAAGATACCCTTGGCCACGCAATCAATAGACTGCTTCTAACGTCTGTCGGTGATCGCAAGAAGGCCAATCAACCGCAGGCCTGATGTTGCCGCTTTACGCGCTGCGCTTGCGGCGGATGGCAAGGCAGAGCCCCGATAATCCCAAGGCCAATACACCGTAGAAGCCTGGCTCCGGAACCACCGAAACCGAGCCGGCGTAGTCGAGACCAAAGCCGGTTCCGGCTTTCTGCCACGTTTGGATTTCGAGCACATTCCATCCTGGTGCGAGTAACGCATTGTTGAAGTTCGCGGCTCCCTGTTGGAGCAGGGGATTGTTGCTGTCGTACTCATATTCGGTCAAACAGCCAATCACCACGTTGGCGCAAGTTGGGTAGCTGGTGGGATTGCTCTGATACAGCTTGACTCCATTCAGATAGACATCAGCAGTATCATCGGCAAGCACTAACAGGCTCGAGGATAGGATCGGGCTGCCCCCAAGGTAGAACGCTTGGAAGAACGAAACAAACTCGCCGTCGCAAACAAAAGCGGTGCAGCCTGCCACCCGCGTACCATTTTGGTTGGTTGTGTCGTAATCCGTGGGACCACGGCCCGGAATGGTATCCAGGGCCGCTGGTATCGAGATCCAATTCGATCCCGCAATCGGACCATTCCAGCCAGGATTCTTGGTAATGTTGAGGTTATGCGCGGGCGCGGTGCAAGCAAGCCCGCCAACGCCACAATTCCATTGATTCGGATCATTAACCAGGGTGCCGTTCCCGCCTCCGTCGCCGCTACCAAAATTGACCGTGAATGCTCCCCACGCCGATGACATGCATAGGAAAGCGCCAATTAGCACAATCCGAACTCTTTGTCTCATTTTGAAGTCCTCCACTCCCTTTGCAACGTCCCCCTTGGAGAACATGTTGCGTTTGGGCCCTTTGCTTACCTCGAACGTAATACGAGAATTAGCTTAGGACAACACTCATGTGTTGTCAACGGTTAATAAGTAAGGCATGTGGGTGTAAAGTACCGCCGCAGAATGAGGTACTGTCAGTACTCCACTCCGGCGGCCAGTCATAAGACGAAGTGAACGCGCGATGACATTCGGTGAGACCGTTCAAAGACTTGGTACTCTCAGTACGAGATGCGTGAGATTTGCCGGCGGTTGGCAGAGGCTCGGTTGGTCTACTTTGGAACTCCCGCGCGATTCCAACGGCTTGTTGGCCTGATCGCCCGCGCGATATCCCACGGCTGCACGGATGGTCCACGGAGGGTCGGTCTCCAGAGGGAACACCTCATGTTGGACTGTTCGGGCGTCACAGGAGGTGCCTGGCCTCGAGCCCGGGGTTCCGGGAGGCGGAGCCAGCCGCAATACCTGCCTTTAGACGGATTATGAGTCTGCCGGCTCTTCGGCCTGTAGCCGTTTCATCCGGTTAGCCTGCTATGCTATCACAGTTCACCGTGCTGTGTTCACAAACTTCGTAGCGTTTGTCGCGGCCAAGTAGAAAGTTCCGGTTCCGGCCAAGTAGAAAGTTCCGCTTTAAGACCACGGGCGAAAGCAAAGCCTGCCATTCCCTCATCCCAGGACTGTTTTCCCGCATAGCGGCCGGGCCCCGTCAAGACCGCGCCGGGGTTGCGCGCCGAAGGGGCAGTCTTGACGGGTGGCCGCTATGCAAGACGATACCGGTTGAGGGAATGGCAGGGAAATGCAAGCAGATAACCATATCCGTTACTCGTCTTAAAGCGGAACTTTCTACTTGGCCGCGACAACAAACTTCGTAGCGGTCGCGCGGTCGCGCGGCGCTAAACCAAGGGCAATAGCTTGCTCGAACTCGGCACGGGCAAGCTTGTCTTCTCCGATCGCGGCCAGGGCCGCAGCGCGGTGATATCGGATCGTACCGTTGTCGGGTAACTTCTTGACCAGCGATTCGAGCGACTGAACTGCCGCCTCGCGGTTGCCGCGCTTCAGGGCCACCCAGGCTTGCGTGTCTGCGAACAGGAGATTTGAAGGTTGTGCGCGCACGGCGCTATCGGCCAGGCGGGCAGCTTCAACGAGGTTCTCGCCCTGTTCCGCGAGGCCGAACGCAAGATTGTTCTGTACGCCCGGGTCGTTGGGCTTGATTTGGAGGGCGGCCGTGAGAGCGGTGACCGAGGTGCGGATGTCATCTGCCGCGAAGGCGGCGGCGGCCAGCGCGGACTGGGTGGCGGCGTCTCTCGGGTCGATTTCGACGGCGCGCCTGGAACTGGCGAGAGCGGCGACAGCATCCCCGTTTGCGAGTTGCGCGCCCGAGAGACGCGTCCAGGCGAAGGCGCTGTTGGTCGCCTCAACCATGCGCTGGAAAGCGGCAACCGCGACTTTGGGCCTATTAACGCGTTGTGCGACGTCGCCCAAGATGGAATCAATGCGGGAGGGATATGGGGAAACACCTCGCTCTTTCTCCAGCAACCGGATGGCTTCGTCGATCTTGCCGCGACGGACCAGGACTTGGCCAAGCCCGTCTAATGGGCGCAAGTCGTCGAGCCCGGGGCGGTAGTACCGCCGGAAGACGGCCTCGGCGCGATCGATGCGGTTGGCAGCCAGATCAAGGAGTGCCAACTCCAACTGTGCCGGGACGTAGTCAGGCGTGTCGGCAACCAGCCGCATCAGTTCGGCGCGGGCCTGGCCGTTGATGCCAAGCCGGTTTAACGCAATCGCCCGCGTGAGCCGGATTTCCGAGTCCCGTGGGTTCAGGGTCAGAACTTCATCGGCGGAGCGGAGCACGCGGTCATAGCTGCCCATGGCAAATGCAGTCTGCACCAAAAGCCGGCGTGTTGGGACGGAACTGGGATTCAGTCGCAACGCCTCCGTCAGAGCTATCAGGGCGGCCGCAAAATCGGCCCTAAGATAGTTCACCCGGCCCAAGTTCTGCCGGTACGTTGCGTTGTCGGGGAACTCCTTGACCAGCGCGGCATACATCTGCTGCGCGCGTGTAGCGTTCGACGGGTCTCCCGAGTCTGCGAGCAGGCCAGCCAGCAACTCGCGGCAATCGACACTCTTGGGATTCTCGCGTGCGATGCGCTCCGCAATTTCAAGGGCGCCCCTGTAGTCGTTGCGCCGCGCCAACAGGCCTGCGATTCTCCGTTCCAGGACCAGCTTGCTGGAAGGCTCTTTCTGCATTCCCTGGCGATAAACATCTGCGGCTTTGTCGAATTGGCCAACGGAGGCATAAAAATCGCCCGTCTTGACATAGGCGGCGGGGAACGAGGCGGGCCGGTCGAGCATCCGGCCGAGTGTCGCGGTCACATCCGGAACTCGACCGCGGCCAGCGTAAAATCGGGCGAGTTCCAGGATGGGGTCGGCCTGATCCGGATTGTTTTCCGCCTTGAGCTTTAGCGTGCGCTCCAGGGCCGCCGGGTCAGGACTCTTCAAGGTGTAATACAGGGCCAGGGCGTCGTAGATCGGAAAGAAGGTCTTGTTCTTTTGTAGCGCACGCCTAAAGAGCGCCTCGGCGTCGGCGATACGGTCTGTCGCCAGGTATGCCTGTATGAGTGAATACTGTGTATCGGGTGCGTCGGGATCGCGGTGGAGGGCCGTCTCGAGAAGATCCACGGCCTGCTGGGGCTTCTTGTCGGCCATGGCAACAAAAGCCTTAAAACGGAGCCCCGCCGGGTGCTGTGGGTCAGATCGGAGAAGACGGTCTGCGGTACTCAGGAGCTGATCGCGAACGGAGGCAACCTGTCCGTTCTGAGCCACGAAAAGGAGGAGGTCGCACTCGCCAAACTGCACAGCCGCTTCCACGTTGTTGGGCAGCAAGTCGCTCGCCCTCGATAGGATCGGGCAGCCCTCTGCCGGCCGGTGCAGCCGCACCAACGCCTTCCCCAAGCCGAGATGCGCCGGGCCTGAATCGGGACGGTACGTCAGCGCTTTTCGAAAACTGAGAGCGGCGTCCTCGTAGCGACCGCTGGCGAGCATCGTCTCGCCTTTACTCAGCGTGGTGCGGAGGCGGGCCTCCGAGCTGCACGAACTCAGCATACAAGCGGAAGCGCCTACCAGGCATAACATCAGATACCGCATGTGTGATACCTCCTCAGTTCTGCACCAACTCATTCACCGGACCAACAGTGATAAAGGCCGTTGACGACCCCGCAACCGAGCAGTGACCGCGCCTTGCAAGTGAGCCTCCGGGTGCACGGTGCCCGACGACCCGGCAGGCTTGAAGCGCTTGCTGAAAACGACGCCTTGCCCGGCGACTGAGGTACTTTCTCCGCACGCCGCAGTCCCGGCAATTGACGGGTTGGGCCCTCACCACCTGTTCCAGCAACGCCACCGCACGATTGACGTCACCGCTCTTGTAGTAGACCCAGCCAAGCGTGTCCTGATAGGTGGTGTTCCGGGGTTGTCGCCGCACACAGTCTTCGGCCAGCCTCAGAGCCTCCGCATTATTGCCACCCGCTTCCGCCAGTTGAAACGCCAGATTGTTGGCAACGTCGGTTCGGTTTGGATCTGCCTTCAGACACTCCCGGTACTCTTTCACAGCTTCGTCGCGCCGCCCGGATTTTTCCAGCAGGTATCCCGTGTATGCGATGAGATTCGCGCTCTTCGGCTCCAGTTCCCTACCCGCCCGAACGCGCTTCAACGCCGATTCGAGGTCTCCCTTGGCCTCGTACACCTCGGCGATGCGTCCCTCAAGCGCTCTGGAGTTCCCGCGTATCTGGGCCAGTTCGTCGTAAGCCTTGATGGCCACATCCCAGTTGCGAGCGGCCACGGCCATATCCCCGAGCGCCAACAGTACGGAAGGGCGGTCCCGCGTCTGCTTGAGTTCGGTTTGCAGGATTTCAACTGCCTTGCCCGGTTCGCCCTGGGCTGCCAATGCCCGGGCGAGTCCCTCGGCTGTCCGTGAAGAAGGCAGCCCTGGCTGATAAACGCGGCGGAAAGCGGCTTCCGCCTTCTTCGCCTGTCCCTGCGCGAGGTCCAGGTAGGCCAGTTCGACATTCGCGTCGAGGAGCCTCGGCCGATCCGCCGCCAGTCGGTTCAATTCCTGACGGGCTTCCGCGCCGCGCCCTAAGCCAGAAAGAGCGCGCGCCCGGACGATCCGCGCACCGGGCTCGCCCGGCGTGGAGATCAGGATCTCGTCGGCGGCAGTCAGGGCATTGTCATAGCTGCCCAGTTGCAGGTAGATATTCGCCAGATAACCCAGAATCATCGGCGAGCCCGGAGCAAGTTTTCGCGCCTGCTCCAGTGCTGCCCTGGCATTCTTCAGGTCCTCGAGTCCTATGTAGGCGCGTCCCTCCTCGAAGTGCAACTCCGCGTCGTTGGGCTGCTGAACGGTCAGACCCTTGTACACTTCCAGTGCCTGCCGGATTCTGCCCTTGTCGCCGGATTCCAGAAACAGAAATGCCCTTAGCTTGATGGCTGAAGCATCCTTGGGATTCTGCTTCACCAGGCGTTCCACGATTTCGTAAGCCTGGTCACGCCTACCTTGGCTTGCCAGCACCGCTGCCAGTTTCTTCTCATATTCGGAGAGTTGCTTGGGTGACTTGGCGGCTCCTTCGCGATAGCACCGTTCGGCGTCCTTCAATCCGCCCAGGCTGGCGTACAGATCGCCGGCTTGCATCCACGCATCGGGGAACGTAACCGTATCGCTGGTAAACTTGTCCAAAACCGATTTCATCTTCTCGCTCTGTTTGGTTTCGGCGTAAAAGCGTCCCAGGCTGACCCATGCGCCGGCCTCGCCCGGATTGTTGTCGGTTTTCAGCCTGGCGTACTTTTCCGCCTTCGCAAGGTCCGGCGTCTGCTTCGTGTAGTGCAGAATCAGGGCATCATAAAGCGCGTAGACCGCTTTACTTCTAGCGATGCCTTGATCGGCGATCCGTTCGGCTTCCGCCTGGTCGCCGTTGAGCATGTGCGCCTGTATCAGGGGGAGCACGATTTCCGCATCCCATGGCCGCGATTCGTTAGCTTTGTTCAACAGCTTGATCGCCTCCGCAGGCTTCCTGTCCGTGAGCTGGACATAGGCCTGGTAACGCAGACCATCGGCTGATCCGGGATTTCTGGCAAGCATCAGTTGCGCCTGCTTTTCCAACATTGTGCGTTGTGCCTGCACCTCGCCTCGCGAAGCCAGAAAAATGGTGAGCGTGGCGTCGCCGTACGCCTTTTGGATTTTGTCATCGGAAGGCTTCAACCGCGCGGCCACAGCGAAGTTCGCTTGGGCTTCCACCAGATTTCCCGATGCCTCCAGGCTCTGTCCTAACCCGTAATGAGCGTCGGCATTCTTCGAATCCGCTTGCACCGCCCGGCGGAAGTTCAATGCCGCCTCGAGGAATTCCTTCTTCTGAAGGAGTTCCTGCCCCCTCTGCACCGCGCGCCGAGCTTGCGTTTCCTTGCTTGAGCAGCCGGCAATGAGTGCCCAGGCCAAGAGGGTAAATACAATCCATTTGGTGGGTGCTGGCATGTTGGCCTCCTTCGTCAAAATCAGTTTACCGCTCGTTCCGTCAAATGTCGCGACATTTGAGATGCTCAGATCCGATGTGAAGCAATCTGGCTGCGTGGCGACGCGGACCTTGGTATCGCATTGCCCTACGGTTCTGACGGACATAGGCGAGAATCTACTCTGCCCCAAACACTCGACACTTCTCGGCCGTTTGAGTCCTGCGGAACTTTTCTTGGTGCAGCATCCCTGGAACCGGCTGCGGAAAACGCCTTGACGGTCCCACCAGGTTCGCCGTTTTCACTGCAATGCTGCGGATATTCGCCACAGATCCGTGCCTGTCAGAATTGATCCCGATTGCGCCGGGAACGGAGCCTCCACCGTGAACTTACCGCCAATTCCCACTCGGACGTCGCGCTTTCGAACCACACGCGTTACGCGGCACTTACGTCCATCGCCAACTGGGCCGGCGTTTGTCCGGCAGTGCAAGTAAAGGTCTTCGGCGCAGCTGTAGCGATGGAAGCAACGCCTCGCCAGAAAAGAAACAATAGTACTAGAACCAAAACTCTTAATTTTGCCAATTGCCGTTTAGAAACGGTACTCTTTGCCCGCCGTTGGGGGATCTTCCCCTTGTTATCTAAAGTAAACCGCTCTACGCTGGACAAAGTAGGCAACTCCCGTAAGCGGGTGGGACGCTCGTTTCCCTGACCTATCTCACACTGGTTGTGTCCAGGTGGCAGAAAGGGAATTACTACAATGAAACAGTGGCTCTTGATTGGCGCATTGGCCCTTGTGGTTGGCCTTCCTGCCGCTATGGCCGATGTCTACACCTTCACCTACACTGGGATCAATAATACAAGCGTAGTCGGATCCGGAACATTTACAACGGGGCCAGCCTACCACTCTGGCGACCCTAACAGTTACTTGCCAATCGTGTCAATCACGGGTACTACGAGCTCAGGCGCGATTCTGGGCCTCGATACCGCGTCAGGCCCAGGAGTGGAGCCGCCCAATTACGTTAATGATTGGAATACAGCGTTTGGGTACGACAACGCGTTTAAACCGACCGGCGCTAACCCATTCGCCAGCGGCGGTCTGGTGTTTTATGTACCGCCCGGTCTGACCGGCACCGCTCCATATAACGCCATCAATATCTACGGCGACGGTAACGGCAACACGTACGAATATTCTTATGCTGAGAACGGCAATCCGCCTGGCAATCCGCCTGGCGGCAATCAGATAACCTTCACCGCGACCTTGACCCCTGAACCCGGCTTCTATGGTGTGCTAGCACTGGGTTTGAGCGGACTGTTTGTGAGTGTTCGCCGCCGTCGTAGGGCGTAGGACTTCTCTCTCGGTTTCAGGCGATTCTCGTTTTGCGGCCGCCACGGTCAAGCCGTGGCGGTCTGCGTTTGAAAGGCCTTTTACAGTACCGCCGTAAGTTGGATCTCGTCTGCCAGGGGTGTTATCCACTTTTGCCTGCCGTGCCCCGGAAGCGGCTTTTCAGTAACTTGAATCACCCCGAAGCGCTCCAGAATCTGTACATCGCGGGTTACTGCGCTCCTGTCACGCTTCAGTTTCTTCGCCAGCACGCTGATCGATGTTGGTGTTTGATTAACTTGCTTGAGCAGAAGCACTCGCTTTGCCGTTAAGACATGGAGCAGAGACCCAACGTCTTCGAAGGCGACTACGCAACTGGGCGGAATGGCATCACCCCGATCCGCCGCCTTCGCAAGTTTACGCCCCCGCTCGAAGAACGCGTCCTCTCGTTCTACCCGAATTTCAGTCTTGCGCACGTCTGATCTCCTTCGCCAGCCGATTCCACTCTCGTTGGAAGCGCGCTTCGATTCGTTCGAAGCTCTCAAACCTGACCGTGGTTACCTTGCCTCTACAGTGACGGTGATGGCATCCGTGAGCTGAGTCATAGCCCAGCACACGACCGTGATCGCCCGCATAGATCAGGTGATTGATATATGCCAGGTTGTACCGGACGACCCGGCCGGACACATCAACCCAAATCTCCCGGCGCAACATCCCGCCTCCCTTTGCACTGGACAGGTAAAACCGTTCATCGACGGCCTTTCGAATACCACCAGCCATGATTTATAATATCATAGCTGTCAGGTGCTGGTGGGAAGGAGGCTGTGCGATCGTGGCTCGAGGTTCCCCGCTCAGCATCGGCCAGCACGCCCGCGGGCGGGCGCGACAGGCTGAAGACGCGCCCCACCATCCCAATCACACGACTTGCGTTGGTTGCACAAGACGACAAGCCCTTCAGTTCCGCGAACGACGCCTATTGAACCAGCACTTCCACCGTATTCGATGTCCCCACCTCGTTCGCCGATTTCACATCAATGGTGTGGATCTTCGCCACCAGGTTCGTGCCTGCAACTCGGACGCCGATTGCAGCGTGAACGGCACTTCCACGGTGAACTGTCCGCCGTAGCCTTCCGGTGCAGCGCGGTCTGTCGTTCAACGCAAGGGCGCGACTGGTTGACGACAAAAGGCGATCGTCTGTCCCACCTTTGGAATCTGCCTAAGTGAACAGTATTGCGTCTAACCCGCCGGCAGATCCGGACTCGGCAGCTTGTCCGACGGTCTGCAAAGGCAGACTCTCAATCGGATGTTGGAAGTAGTATCCTGGCTCAATTCCCACCTGTCACAGTGCGGTTAACAGCCAGCCGTAACATGCTGAAAACACAAGACACCTTCTGTCATCCATCGCGCCGCCAGTCGGAATTCCGCATTCATCGCCTCGTCCGCCATCCCACCAGGTACAACGACCGTGCGGGATTGAGCTTCCTCTGTGCGGAGGTCTGCAAGGCCCTGCGCTGGGCGCGCAAATGGCCGGCCGGAGCGTTATACTTGATCAGGAGCGGCGAAATGAACGACGAGTTGCAGGATCTCTTGAACGCGGGCTATAAGCCCGTCCTCGTCGGGCCGCAGCCCTTTTCATTCGATGAGCTCTTGCGGAACGTCGATCCTGCGCCGGACGAGGAGACGGAACGCTTTGTAGCTGCCATCTATGCGGACCGCTGCTTTGCACGGTCTGGGCGCGGGTTCGCGCCGATGCAAGAGCGGCTGGTCGGGCACTGAGTCCGCAGGACGCTTGGATCGCGGCCACAGCACTGGCGCTTGACGCCACGCTGGCGACAAACAACCGACGCGATTTTGAGCACGTCCAGAGACTTCGGTTGCTGTCACTTTGAGATCGGTACTCGCCATCCTCACCCAGGTTTGAATGCATTGCGGCGTCTGCGCTTGCCGAGTGGAACTTGGGCTTCCGCAGAATCCGGATCTCTGTCCGGCTCAGGTGGTGGGATGAACGTCGCCCGCACGCTTTGATTGCGGTGATCATAGACGACGCGGTCGACGTGATCCGGGATCTGCTTCTCGTCCAAACGCAAGCCCCAGGGCATTTCTAGATTCTGCCGCAGCGCACCCTCGATGGCGGGTTCAGAAACTCGATGGCCGCAGGGCAGCCTCCCTCCGGCTGTCGAGCAGCACCGGTAATAACGATAGAGGAAACTCCGATAACACACTCGGCACTTGCACGCGAGCCGGCCGCCGCAGTTTGGCAGCCGACCCCACAACCGCCCATTCCGTCAATGTATTTGCGAGCATCGGTAAACCGTGGGCGAAAGTCTCGGTGGCCTATTGAACCAGCACTTCCACCGTATTCGATGTCCCCACCTCGTTCGCCGATTTCACGTCGATGGTGTGGAGGTTCGCCACCAGGTTCGTGCCTGCAGGCTCTGACGCCGATTGCAGCGTGAACGCCACTTCCACCGTGAACTGCCCACCGAATCCTCCCGATGAAGCACTCTCGAACCATACGCGCGACGAAGCACTGACGTCCATCGGCAACTGGATCGGCGTTTGACCGGATGTGCCGGTGAAAGTGAAGTTGAGGCTCAGCAGCGTCCGCGTGGTGGTGTAGCCTGTGACGGCGACCGTCAAGCCGGTGGCGGTCTGCGAGGTGATGCGGGCGTTGAGCAGCACGGGCGCAAGCCTGGGAATATCTACGCGCGTGGTGGCGGGGTTGGACGGAGTCAGGTTGATACCGCTCAGCGTCTGAAACGCGGGGATGATCAGAATCGTGCCAGCCACCGAGCCCGTCTGGTACTGAATCTGCGTGGAGCCGCCCGGGAATACCGCTTGCAGTTGGTTCGCCGGAATCGTGAAAGCGACGGTCAGGCCGCCCGTGGAGAATTGCACGGCGGGATCCTGCGCGAAAGCGCCGGAAACCACGTTGAGGGTCAGCGTACCCTGCAGATCCAACGGGTAGGCCGATTGCAGCGAGAGCCCGACGGCGGGTTGCTGGAACGGCTGCTGCTGCCCCGATGGCCCCGTAAACTGGTAGGACGGCAACGAGGGCGGCGCCGGTGCCGATCCGGCAAGGCTGCTGCGCGCGGCGTCGATGATCAAAGTAGCAGCCGCAATCCCGGGCAACTGCGGCTTGTAGTCGATGGTGAACGTCAGGCTCTGGTTGGCGCCGACCTGGGTGGGCAGCGTAGGCAGGCTGCGCAACTGGAAGGCGTTCTGCGGGTCGGCCAGGCCAATGCTCACCAGCGATGCCGGGCTCGCGCCCGTGTTCTTGATGGTGAACTGCGCCGAATTGGTTTGCGTAATCGCCGTTGTCGGGAAAGTCAACGTGCCCAGGTCCGCGATCGGGAAGTTGGTGCCTCCGAGGTTATAGGAGAACACCAGCGAGGACGCCGCGGCCGCCACTCCGGAGAGGGCGAACGCAGCCGCGCCATTCACGTCCAACGTCGCCAAAATCTTCCCCGCCACTTGCGGCGCGAACGTCACCCCGAACGAAAGCGAGTCTCCGGCCTGCAAGTCCAGGGGAAGGGAAGGCAGTCCGGTCGCCTTGAACGAGCCGGTGCTATCGGTCACGCCCACACTGATGAACGAGAACGGTCCGGTGCCCGAGTTCTTGAAGGTAAACGTGGCCGACACAGACTGGCCGACGGAGCTACTCGGGAAGGCCGCCGTATTGCCCGAAAAGATAGGATTGCTCGTCGAACCGACCTGGTAGGTGACATCCAGCAGCGGTCCCACGGCGCGCGCGGTGAACAGGAAATTGTCGGTGCCGATGGCCAGGTGCGCCACCACCGATCCGGGCGTCGTCGGGGCAAAGGTGACCTTGAGCGATGTCTGGTCCTGGGGCTGCAGGACCAGGGGCAGAATGGGCCCTTCCGGAATGCTGAAGCCGGCGCCGTTAATGGCGACGGCGCTCAGGGTCACAGGGATGGTCAACGGGTTGCGGACTTGCACCGTGAAAGAGAGGTGGTCGCCGACTTTGGTATCGCCAAGATCCACCGTTTGGTTGGGGAGGAGCGGCGATGTGCTCTGATCGCGCACCAGCGTGTAGGCTAACAGCGAACGGAACGAGGTCCCGCTGAGGGAGGCGGCGAAAGTGACGCCGTCGAGGACGATCGTGAGGGTGCCGGTGGCGGATCCCTCGACTGTCGGCAAATAGCGGACGACGAACTTGAGCTGGCTTCCGGAGGGCAGAGTCGCCGGCAACAAAGGAAGGCCCAGCAGCTGGAACCCGGCGCCGGTGACGGAAGTATTCGTAATCTGGCTGGAAGCGCTGCCCAGATTGGTGAGCGAAAGCGTGGCGTCGGTGGTGGAATTGACCAGGTTCTGGCCGAACGGGATGGTGTCGCCGTTGACCAGCGGCACGGTGTTCGCGTTGCTGGACAGCGTGTAGCTCACCACGACATTGGGAACCGTGCCAAGCAGGTTCAGGCTGAAGACTCCAACGCCCGTCGCGTCCTGGTACTCCACTACGAATTGGGCCTGAGCGGCCTGGCTGGTGCTGGGCGTGTACCGCAGCATGAAGTTGGCGGTGCCGAGCGGCGCCAGCGGGTCGGGCGTGCCCGAGGAAGTCAGCGCAATGTCCGGAGACCCCAGCACCTGCGGCAGGCCCTGGAAGATGAGTTTGGACTGCCCGACATAAGTAATGTTGATCTGGGCGGTGACCGGTGTGCCCACCGCCGGTGCGATGATGCCGGCCGTCGATCCGTTGGCCACGCCGGAAGCGCGACTGCCCTGGATAAAGCTGGCGTTGATCAGGGAGCTCTGCGCCAGAAGGCCGCTGGGATGAAGCAGGCCGGCGGCCAGGATCATCGATGCCAGGTTTCTCATTGGCTTGGCTCTCATTGGCTTGCCCCCATCGGCACGAACCAGACCCTGGGTTGGCCCGAGATGTCCAGCAGCAGGAGCGGAGCATCCGGCCGCTCCCGGGAATTCACCAGAAACCGACCCGATCCGGACGGCAGAAGCGCACCGGGACTCTCGGTGAGAGGCAAGACTGTTCCCGCCTGGCGAGAGACGAGGTCGTAAACGCGGACCACTCTTGCCCAGCGGTCGGCGGCGAACAACTGCTGGTCATCGGCCGACAAGGCGAGGCCGGAGAGCGATTGGATCCCGTCGTCCGTTCCCAGAACGGGTTCAGGCGGGGCGCCTTCCTGGAACCGGATGCGGCTCACGCGAGGCACGCCGGCCTCCGCCACATAAACCAACGGCGAACGCGACGCGAACACCGCCGCCACCGGACGCTGTGCCGGGCCGAGGTTCACTGGTGGGTTGTTCGGCGATGCCAGCCAGAGAGTCCACACGCCCCGGGCATTGGATGCCAGTAAAACCGAATCGACGTGGGAGTCGGCGGCCAACAGCGTCCAGGCGGCATCCTCGCGCGCTGGAAGTTGGCGGCGGTTCGTCACCGGCAGCGCCGGAAGCCGGAGGCTGTTGGTCACCCGCGGCCCCGAAAGCCAAGTCACCGTAGCGGTCCTGGAGGAAAGGACAGCCGCCGCGGAAGCATCGGCGGACCACCGGCAGTCCGCCACGGAATCGATGGCATCGATCCCCACTGGCGGGATATTGGCGTTAGAGAGATCCTGCGTCCACCAGAGGCGATCCTGCTGCACGATCAGGGCTGCGCTGCCGTCCGGCGCAACGCTGGCCCAGGCCACGCCTTTGAGTACGGCCGGACCGGCATAGGACGACCCCGGAAATCCCAGTACGGGGCGGATCGTGCCCGCGACAGAGTCATAAACATAGCCGCTGGCCGGCAGGTTCCACGAGGGCGACTGCGCGCCCAGCGAGGCCGCGAACAAGGCCGCTATCATACCGCCTCGTAGTTCTCTCAGAGTTTTGAGCATGCCCAATCAAATCTTGTACAGCGTTTCAAGATAGCCACCGCTTCTCACGGTCGCTGCTGGTGGCGGTGTTGGACCGGGGAATCAGTGTGGTCCCCCGAAAACGACCCCGCCGCTGGAGATCGTGAGGCCCGAAGTCGACGAAGAACTCCCGCCCCGGGTCACCGCCACCGCGATGCCGGCGCCGGCAGCCGCTCCGGCAATCGCCCAGACCTGCCACTTCTTGTACCAGGGCTTCTTCGGGATGACTGGCCCGATGTAGGCACCGGTAGTATTGGTTTGGACGATCGAGGCATCGCCCTTGCGATTTCCGAGTGTGGCGCTGACCTGAATTCGAAACAGTCCCGGCGTACCGTTCACCGTAAACGGCGCCGCCGCCTGGCCTCGCGCGTCGCTGCGCGTGGTGAACGTAGTCCGGTTGCCCGGGAAGACTCCGCTGGGCCCGTTTTCCGGCAAGGTGAACACCACCGTGGCGGCTTCCACCGGGAAATCGTTCTCGTCGCGCACCTCAATGACCGGGGTGACTGGCCGGCCTAAGGGAATCGAGTTGGAGACATTGTTGCCTTCCAGAACGATAATCTTCAGGACCGAAGGAAGCGGTGGTGATACCGCGGGCCTGGACGCTTGCTGGGGAGCCTGTGCGGAGCCGAGGGGTGCCGCCAGCAGAGCGGCAAGAATGGCGCAAAGTGGGCGCGCGATGCCCGGAACAATCATGAGCGGGCTTTCTCCTTCGGAGGAAAATAGGAAAGCATTTGAGAATAGAGTAACTGCGCCAAGTCCGTCGCCCTGGCATCGGCGGTTTGCACGCCAGCCTCGCCGATCGGTATGATGATGCGGACCAAGGCCATATCGGTGCGGTTGTCGATCACGGAATCCAGCAGGCGGTGTGCGCGAAGCTGTTGCTCGAAAGTGTAAACACCATTATAGGTCTGAAACCAGTAGAGTACAACGGACTGGCTGCCTTCGCGCGCGATGCGGTAATAGTTCACTGGAAACGAGCGCGCTGGCGGTGACACGGCAACCTCGATGACGCGCGACACCGTCGGGTTCCAACCGGCTCCGGGCAGGCAGACCTTGGGATCGTGCGCATTCCGGGCCCGTAGCTGGGTCTTGTAGTAGGCGACGAACACGCTCGCGGTGTCCCTTCCTCCGCCAAGCTGGTACTCGCGCACCAGGGCATCGTCCGGCCCGAGCATGAGTAGAGCATCGGGTTCGACGCTGCTATCGCGGATCTGGGTCCACTCGCCGGCGCGAAGGGGCAGAGCTGCCAGCGGCGGCGGCGAAGGCAGGTAAGGCTCGCGATGCAGACAGTAGGAAGCCGCCGCCTGGATCGCAAGGATGCAGGCGGCTCCGACCATCAGGCGTGGTGCGCGAATGTTCATGGGACGGTCGGCCCATTTCGGGCGCGCCAAAAGCGGCTGATCCCGCGATGCGCCAGGAAGACAAGCGAGAAGCCCACGAAGAAACCGGACCAGCCCAGAAATTCGTGGTGGACGCCGGAGGTCCACTCCGGGTGATGGCGGCCCAACAGGCCGGTAGACGTTATCCGCAGCACGTTGACCAGAATCGCGGCCGGGACCGCGGAGGCCACCACCAGGCTGCGCATCCACAGCTTCTCCTCAAAGAAGTAGCCGTACACCAGGCAAAAGAAGAACAGCGTGATCAAGGACCGCAGCCCGCTGCAGGCTTCCACCACCGACAGCTTCATATAGGTCAACTGCAGGACGTTTCCCTCGCGCAGCACGCTCACCCCCAGCGTCTCCAGGCTGAGTTCGGACAAACGGGTGGCCAGCAACTGCAGCGGCTGCGTCAACTCGCCATACAGCACGTCGGGAACCGGAAACGTGAACAGCAGCAGGGCCAGGGGAAAGGCGAATTTCCGCAAAGTAACCGCGCCGCCGACCAGAAGCAGGCATCCGGCCAGGGAAATCAGGAAGGCGAAGCGCGAAAAAGTCGAGCTGTTGGCCAGGGTGGAGGCCACGCCCAGACAGGCGGCGAAACCCAGGGCCACCAGCGACCAGGCACTCGGCGCGCCGACGGGCTGCTTCAAGGAATCGCGATCTTGCAAGACCAGATACAACACTACTGGTATCGCGAAAAGACCGTGGGCCATGTCGTCGCTCAATAGCAGCGTCTGGCCGGTCATCCGCAACATGGGGAGGTAACAGACCAACAGGAGAGCACCGAGAATCGCCCACGCCACGCCGCTGACGCGCGCCGGTTTCTCCATCCGCGTAACTACTTGGGTGGCGACGGAATCTGGCAAGTTAGCCCGCAAAAGACTTAAACTACTCTACGATGCAATACTATAACATTCCAGCGGCGATGATCTGGATCCTGTACCTAGTACTCCCATGCGACGCGCAGACGGATCCCAACCTGGACCGCTGTTTGCAGGGTTTGCCGAGTTGCGACGTGAGCCGCCTGAAACCCGACGAAATCCGTCGCATTGCCGAGAGCTATCGACGCCGGAACAGCGAGTCCTGCCGGTCCGGATCGAACGCCTGTGATCCCGCTGCCCTGCCGGAAGAGGAATGGCAGTCCATGGTTGCCGCCAATCGCCAGAGAAACCTGGACCGCTGCCGTGCCGGGTCGCCGAATTGCGATCCCACGGCGTTGAGCCCCAACGAAGCCAAAATGGTGAGCGCCGAGCGCCGCAAACGAAACCTGACGAGATGTCTGGAAGGTAGCAGCCAGTGCAACCCCACGCTGCTCTCGGCCCAGGAGGCGGAAGGCGTGGCAAAAGCGGCCCGCTCCCGCAATTACGATCTCTGCACAAACGGTTCTTCCAAATGCGATCCTTCGATGCTGACGCAGTCCGAGGCCGCCACCGTCGCCACCGCGGCCCGGCGCCGCAATCTGGATTCCTGCCTGAACGCGTTACCCGCTTGTGACCCAAGTGCGCTGGATCCTGCGGGGGCCGCGCAGGTTGGCGCAGCCAACTTCCAGCGCAACTTCGACCGGTGCGTGAGCGGCGCGGCCAGTTGCGACCCCGGGGCTCTTAAATCCGATCAACTGCCTGCCGTCGCCGTCGCCAGGAAGCGCCGCAATCTGGAGAACTGCGTGAATGGGTTCTTCTCCAAGTGCGACCTGTCGCTGCTTACTGCTCCGGAACTGGCCAGTGTTACGGCCGCCCAGCAGAGGCGCAACTCCCATTCCGGCCGCTAGGGGCGCAATTGCGTAGTATCCATGGGACTAGTGGGCTGTTGACAGTTGTCAATGAGCGGGCACAGGATTGTACAGATGCAACTGCTAGAGACGTTTGTGTCCGAATTGCCTGCCGTCGAGCCGGCCCTGCCATGGTTCGCTCTGAAAGTCCGCTCCAATTTCGAAAAGAAATCGGCGGACATCCTGCGCGAGAAGGGCTATGAGGAGTTCGCACCCTCTTATCGATCGCGGCGCTACTGGTCGGACCGCGTGAAAGTGATCGATCAACCGCTGTTTCCGGGATACGTTTTCTGCCGGTTCAACCCGCACCACTTTCTACCCGTGCTCCAGACAGCGGGAGTGGTGCAGGTGGTTGGCTTCGGCGGCAAACTGGCGCCGGTTGACGCTCTGGAACTCGCCTCCTTGCGCACCCTGATTGGCTCGTCTGTGCCTTTGTTCCAACGGGCGTTTCTCCAGGTGGGGTGCAAGGTGCTCATCAAACGCGGGCCCCTGGCGGGCGTGGAGGGAATCCTCGAAGAAGTCCGCAAGGGGTTCCGCATCGTGGTCTCCATCAGCCTGCTGCAACGGTCCGTCACAGCCGAAATTGACTCGAACTGGGTCACTGCGGTTCAGTAAATCCGGATGTCTCCGGCGCCGAAGGCGTTACTCCCTAACGGAACAAGGCGTGGCAATGCACAGGCCGGCGAGAACTATTCCCAATCATCCAGCCAGATCGTTCCGCGGGTTGCTTCAATAATGCGCACACGTAGCCAGTCGTCAATTCTCCCTCGCGTACCTGGAACCCCAGCGCATCTGCCACAACCTTGACCAAGGCAAGGGTGTCCATAACGCCACTCTGTCTTAGTGCTGGGGCACATATTTGAAACTAACAATCCGGCGCAGTGTACGGCCTCGTGTAGATCATCGGTCGAGTTGACGTCCAGCCACTCACCATCCGGAGTCAGTTTGATTTGGATTGAGTACACAGGCTGTTCATGCGTTGGCTTCCTCCCCGCGGCTAAAGCCGGGTATCTAAATCAGACTATGACATCCCCATAGGGATGTCAACGAGCCTGCTGCGCTCCTGCGCGGAATTGAAACGCTATCTCCAGCACGATATCTACTTCGATCGCCTCCCCATTCCGTAAAGCCGGCTGAAATTCCCAAGTCTGCAACTCCTCCAGCGCCTTGCGGCGAAACGCATCTCCGGCGGTGCCCCGCAAAATGCGCGCGGCGGAGATGCGCCCCGTGCGTTCCACTACGGCAGCCAATTGCAGGGTCCCAGCGGCGGAACTCGCGATTGGAGCGCCGCCCACCAACGAGTATTTCCGGGCCGGCACGGGCGCCGAGATGCGCGGCGCCAGCATTTCGCCGGGCTGGCGCTCGGAAAACCAGAGCACCCAGTCGTCAGCGTATTCCGGCAGATCCGGCTTGGGGATGACTAGGGTATACACGTTGCGATTGGCGAACTGAGCCTCCACCGTGGCGGGGATGACGCGCGAGGAGGGCCGCAGCGGCACCGAGAGCGTGCGATTGAATGCCGCATAACTGGTCTCCTTCACCAGGAAACGCTCGGGGGCTTTCGCGGTTTCGTGTGTGCCAGCCGATTCCGCAGGCTGGCCGTTGGCATTGTGGGCCACCAGGCCGGGAACCGACGGTGTACCGGGTTTCGCCGGCGCACCGCTCGAAGGGGTGCCTGCCACGGGCGCCCTCGCAAATTCCGCGCTCCGAGAGCCCTCCGGAAGCGGTCCCGGAGCCGGGTTCAGCCCAGCGACTACCGCCAGCAAAGACGACACGGCGGGGCCAGTCGAACCGCCAGACTGAGACCCGTTTCGCGAGGGTAGGGAGGGAGCTTCGGGGAGTTGTGCTGGCCCGGCGGCGGGCGTGCTTTTTTGTGACGGGGGCACAAAGAGCTTGGGAGCCGGTTTCGCCACCGAGGTCGGGATCTGTTGGATCAGTTGCGGAAGGGCGCCATTCACGCGGACTGGTCCCTTGGTGGAGTCGGGCGGGGGCAAAAGGTCCGGCACGAGTTTGGACTCGGACCTCGGTTTGGGTGCCGGCGGAGGAACGAACACTTTGAGTGGGGCTTTGGGTGGCGCCGGAGCCGGCTCGGCCAGCGCGACCAGGTTCGGCGTCGGCACATCGCTGGGCAAGGGCTGCGGATGCTCCGGCTGCCAGATGAACTGCCTCGTGGACTTCGGCTCAGCCGAGTGGGCAACCAGCGTCTGGCCGGATGGGTCGCGTACCCCTTGCGGAGTTTTCGCCGGGCCAAACGGCTGAGCTGGCGCGACATCGGGTATGGCGGCGCGTGGGTACCAGATGATCTTGTCGGGTCCGGACTTTCCCTTCGGAAGCATGACCAC
>PLDO01000669.1 GCA_003136215.1 Bryobacterales bacterium | reverse complement strand
GCTCGTCGCGGAACTTGGTCTGGATCTGGTACCAGATCTGGGGGAGTTGTTTGTAGCTGCGCAGTTCGCCGCGGGCGATGGTGGTCATGACCTCTTCGTGGGTCATGGCGAGGCACAGGTCGCGCCCGAAACGGTCCTTCAGCCGGAACAGGTTGTCGCCCATGACGTCCCAGCGGCCGGATTCCTGCCAGACCTCGGCGGGATTGAGCGCGGGCAGGTACATCTCCTGCCCACCGATGGCGTTCATTTCCTGGCGCACAATCTGCTGGATTTTGAGGAGCGAGCGCTGCGCCAGGAACAGGTAGCTGTAGATTCCGGCCGAAAGCTGGCGCACGTAGCCGGCGCGCAAGAGCAATTGGTGGCTGGGGACCTCGGCTTCGGCGGGGTTATCGCGCAAGGTAGGGATGAACAGCCGGCTCCACCGCATAGGCCTGAATTCTAACATGTTAAACTCGGATTTATCGCCTTATGAAGATCGCCATTGGCGCGGACCATGCCGGGTTTTCTCTCAAGGAGCAGCTGCGGCGAAGACTGGCCGAGGAAGGCAATGAAGTGGTCGATTTCGGCACCGGCAGCGTGGAGTCGTGCGACTACCCCGATTTTGCCCAGTCGGTGGGCCGCGATGTGGCGCAGGGGCGCAGCGACCGCGGCATTCTGGTCTGCTCCACGGGAATCGGCATGGCCATCGCCGCCAACAAAGTGGATGGCGTGCGCGCCGCGCCGGCGGAGAGCGACGACGAAGTGAAGCTCACGCGCGAGCACAACGACGCCAACGTGCTGACACTGGGCGCCAGGTATCTGGACGAGAACCGCGCCATGGAACTGATCGACATCTTCCTGAAGACGGAATTCGCCGGCGGCCGCCATGCGCGCCGCGTTGCCAAGATCGCCCAGTTGGAGAAATAGCCTGAAAATTAGCGGATGTGGGCCGCCCCGCGCCCGCTGCCGGAGGAGCATTGAAAATGACCGAAACTCAACGCATGTCCCGCCCTCTCTCTCAAGTGGATCCTGAGATCTACCAGGCCATCCAGCACGAAACCGCCCGCCAGGACGGACAACTCGAGCTGATCGCCAGCGAGAACTTTACTTCCGAAGCCGTGCTCGAAGCCACTGCCAGCGTCTTCACTAATAAGTACGCCGAGGGTTATCCCGGCAAGCGCTATTACGGCGGCTGCGAATACACGGACGTGGTGGAGACCCTGGCGCGCGAGCGCGCCAGAAAGCTCTTCGGCGCGGAGTATGTGAACGTACAGCCGCACTCTGGTTCGCAGGCCAACCAGGCCGCCTATGGCGCGGTGCTCACCCCGGGCGACACCATCATGGGATTAAACCTGGCCCACGGCGGCCATCTCACCCACGGTCATCCGCTGAACTTCTCCGGCAAACTGTACAAGGTGGTGCCGTACAACGTACGCAAGGAAGACGAGCTCATCGATTACGACGAAGTCGAGCGGCTGGCGAAAGAGCACCGGCCCAAGCTGATTGTGGCGGGCGCCAGCGCCTACCCGCGAATCATCGATTTCGCCCGCTTCCGGCAGATCGCCGATCTGGTGGGCGCGGTATTCCTGGTGGACATGGCGCACATCGCCGGCCTGGTGGCGGCGGGCGTGCACCCCAACCCTTGCGAGCACGCCGACATTGTGACCACCACCACGCACAAGACGTTGCGCGGACCGCGCGCCGGCATGATTCTGGCGCGCGAAAAATACGCCAAGGATATCGACCGGAACGTTTTCCCCGGCACGCAGGGCGGCCCGCTGGTGCACGTGCTGGCCGCCAAGGCGGTCTGTTTCCTGGAGGCCATGCAACCCGAGTTCGTGGCCTACCAGAAGCAGGTGGTCGCCAATGCCGGCGTCCTGGCGCGGACACTGATGGATGCCGGTTTCCGGGTGGTCTCCGGCGGCACCGACACGCACCTGGTGCTGCTCGATGTCTTCTCCAAGGGGTTGCGCGGCAAGGAGGCGGAACTGGCGCTGGACCGCGCGCGCATCACGGTCAACAAGAACGCCATTCCGTTCGATACCAACCCGCCGATGAACCCGAGCGGGATCCGGCTGGGTTCGCCCGCCGTCACCACCCGCGGGTTTGCCGAACCGGAAATGCGCGAGGTGGGTTCGTTGATCGCTACGGTGCTGACCAATATCGCGAGCGAGGACGTGATCGCGGACGTGCGACGGAAGGTCGAGGCGCTCACTCTCCGCTTCCCGCTCTACGCCTGGAAGCGCGAACCCGTGCGGGCGTAGAATGGCGCACATCGTCATCGATGCCCGCCGTATACGGGATTTCGGGATCGGCACCTACATCCGGAGCCTGGTGCAAGCCCTCGGCGGCATCGACAGCACCAACCAGTACACTTTGGTCTCCGGACCGGCCGACGTGCGCACGCTCGCCGGGTTGCCGGAAAACTTCCATGCCGCGGTTTACGCGCGCGACGACCACAGCGTTCTCGATCACGTGGCGTTCCCGCTGTTTCTGCGCGGGCTCTCGCCGGACCTGGTGCACATCCCGCTGGCCCGCGTTCCGCTATTCATGATCAGACCCTACGTGGTGACCATCCACGATATGGCGAATATATTCTTTGAAGAAGGTACTTCGGGTTTCCGGATGCAGCTGCGGCGATTCCGCTTTGGCCGCGGGTTGCGGCGCGCGGCGCGCGTGATTGCGGTGAGCGAGGCGACGAAGCGCGACGTGGAAAACCAGATGGGGGTGCCCCCGAGCCGGATCACGCGGGTGTACAACGCGCCCGACCCGGCGTTTGTCGCGCGCGCCTCGGACCCCGGTGCGCAAGAGCAGCAGCGCATTCTGGAGCGCTACCAGATCGAGTATCCGTTCATCCTGTACGCCGGCAACATCCGCCCCCACAAGAACGTTCCCCGCCTGGTGGAGGCTTTCGCGGTGGTGCGCGAGCAACTGGCCGCCCATCCCATTTACAAGGACCTGCGCCTGGTGATTATCGGCGACACCATTTCGCAATACCCTGCGGTGCGGCAGGCGGTGATGAAGAGCCGGGTGGAAAGCGTGGTCCGTTTTCTGGGCTTCGTGCCGTTCGAGACGCTGCGCTGCTTTTACGAATCGGCCGCGGGTTTCGTTTTTCCCTCGCGCTACGAGGGATTCGGTTTGCCTCCGCTCGAAGCCATGGCCTGCGGCACGCCGGTGGTGACCTCCAACGTGAGTTCCCTGCCCGAAGTGGTGGGCGACGCCGCCATCCTGGTGAACCCGGAAAACGTTTTCGATATCGCGCGCGGCATCAGCGACATGCTGCTGGATGAGGAACTGCGCGCGCGCATGATCCGCCGCGGGCGGGAGCAGGCGGCGCGCTTTAGCTGGAACTGGACGGCGCGCCAGGTGCTGGAGATTTATCAGGACGTGATCGCGCAACAGTGAGGGAGTGTGGCAACCGCTCCCTCACGGTCGCGGCTCGGATTG
>PLDO01000258.1 GCA_003136215.1 Bryobacterales bacterium | reverse complement strand
GCGGCGGTCATGTCGATCAGGTCCCGCATCGGCGCTGGAGCATCAGTCGCCGGCGGTATAGGCTGGTAAACGGTGGTGTAACTGTTGGGCACCTGGCCAATGTTTCCCGCATTTCGGGACAGGAGCACCGCTTCAAGCTGACGGGGATTAGCGAGCGTTGCGCTAGCAACATTGAGATTCACCAAACCCCTGATGACGTTGTAAAACCCCTGCACCGCTCCGACCACGCCGCGGGCGCGGTTGATCGCGTCCGGCGGGTAGATGGTGTTCTGGAAGAAGTTCTGAATGGCGTTCAAAACTCCGTTGACCGCACCCAATGCACCACTGATGTCTCGCAATCCGGCACCGATGACGTTCGTGATCGCAGTATTGATCGCCCCGATCGCCGACACGATTGCAGCGACGTCGATGAATTGACCTTTTGCAGGCTGCGGCACGACCATGGTCATCACCAGAATCAGCACCAGAATCTTGGCGCGATGCGTCCAGGCCCAGTTCGTCAGGCCTTTCACAAACCGAAGAGTCTCCAACATGGCGTTTTCCCCTCCTTACTTCTTGAAGATCGTCTGCATGTCGTTCCGGAATTGTGCGCCAAACATGGCGTTCCGCTTCCGTATCGTGTTGTCGTGAGCCACGCGCGCCGCCTCCTGCCGGATGGCCGCCGCGATCATCCGCTGCATCATGGCCTGGCTCTTGACGGAGGCCGTCATACCAGCTGCCGCCAGGAACGGCGCCTCGCCAGGAGCCATGTTTACACCCTCGTCTTCAATCGCATTTGCGGCCGCCATCATCTGGTCCACCATCGCGTCCGAGGCCTTGAGGGTCTTAAGATTCGCCAGGGCCATAGCATCGTCGATGTCCGCAAGGTCTCGTTCGATGGGGTGGGCGTCCGTCGGTTGGGGAATCGCGCGGTAGGTTTGCCCGAAGGCGTTGGTCAATTGGGCGAAATCTCCCGTGCCTCGATTGCGCATGATGCTTTCGAGCAGAACGGGATTCGGCAGTTGGGCGCTCGAAACATTCACCCGCATCAGAACGGTGAGCAGACCGCGGAACTGGGCGATCATTGAACTGACCAGTGCTCGCGCCCGATTGATCAACTGAAGTGGGTACACCACCTGTTCCCAGAGGTTCCGAAACTGACCGAGCACTCCATTGATCGCGCCGACCGTGCCCTGAATAGCGCTCAGAAGAGGCCCGATAACGTTCGTGATCGTCGCCACCACCTGCGCTGCGGCTGCGATGATGGCCGGGATGCCCAGTTGAGCCTTTGCCGGCGGTGCCACGGCGGTAAAGGCGAGCGCCCCGGCCAAGGTCAGAGCAACGACGCGCCGTACGCGGGTCAACATGAAGAAGGCAAGCAGGTTTGTAAACAATAGCGATAGGAGCTTCATAAGGCCGTCTCTCCTTACCTCCGCACGGCCGCGCCAGCTGCCGCACCCGACAACTCTTCGGGAAGTGGCGGCACGTCCGCGAGCCCGTTCGGGAATCTCTGAGCCAGTTCCTCATACACTTCCAGCGGGGTCTTGGTTGGATTCCTGGTGAAGCAATAGGTTCGATAGATGCGTTCTCGTGGGAAGGTCGTACACACCCAGTACTCCACTGGCGTCGGCACGAGACGAATCGTCTGTGTGGTCTCTGCCTTCTCACCAATGACCAGCAGCACCTCTGCGCTCCGCCCTTTCCGCGGCGCTCCGAAGTGCTTGATCTCGTCCAGAGCCACCTGATTGAGGGCCAGATGGGTCGCCAGCGGGCTCACGTCCCCGGGCTGCCGGCCGATGATCTTCGTGGAGACGTTTCGCACAATACCGGGTCCGTGGATACGCGGCTGCGTGTCCGTTCCGACGAAGTCTTCCAGCGTTTGCGAAATGCCCCACACGCTCCCGCCGCGTTTTCGCGCCGTCCGGAACAGCTGCACCACTTCGGGCGCCAGGACGTTGGAGTCCAGCAATGACCAACACTCGTCGAGAACCGTGATGCTATGCTGGCCAGTTCTGCCGGAGGCCCGCTCCTGCATCGCATGGGCAATCATCATGCTCATGGCGATTTCGAGCTTCGGATCGTCGCTCAGCCTTTCCACGTTGAAGAACAGCCAGTCGGCGTCCGTCTTCAACGTGGTGTGCTGGTCGAACAGCCGCGAGTAGACCCCCTTCTCCCCAGTCCATTCGCGGAGCTTGAGAGCTGCCAACTTTGCTTCTTCCACGGTCCGCTCGATCCGCTCTTCGTCGCGCCATTGTTGGAGCTCCTCTCGCAGGTCGTTGAATGTCGGTGTCGGGTGGCTGTGCCGAATCGCGCAACGCTTATAGGTGCGGCCGATCGCCTCGCTGAGCAGATTGTCGAGCAGGGCCGTGTCCGAATTCGGGCTGTCCCCGATCATGTGGCGGGTGAGGTTCTTGAGAAAGGCGATTTTGTCCTTACCGGGCGTTGTCGTACCTGGAGCCAGGTCCCACGGATTGAGGGTTATGCTCCCTTCAAGGTCCACATCAATGCACCGCCCACCCATCAATTCCACCAGCGGACGGTACGAATCACCGCGCTCCAGAATCGAGATCAGCGGCTTCAGTCTTGCCATCATCAGCAGAAACAGCATCGCCATGAAGGTCTTGCCGCCGCCGGAGGCCGCCATGATCAACATGTTGGCGTCGGCAAGCGACGAGTCCCACGGAGAGAAGGGCACAAGCTGACGTCGAGGTGTGTCGAGCAAGATTAACGGCAACTGCGGTGTACCCCGCCAGGAGGTTTCCATGGGCAGGAGGTCGGCCGCATGTACCGTCAGGCAATCATTCTCCCGCTGGTTCTCTTCAGTCATCCCCGGAAGGCCCCCGATGAACAGCCGCCGCTTGGCTAGATCCTCGGGCAGTCCCCTGCTTCCGTTCATTTGCATCACCGTGTAAAGAACCTTCTGGCGCCGATCTGACAGCACCCGTTCCTGTTCGGCGAGGTCACGGTGGCTCTGCACGGGTTGCGAGGTGCGGACACCGATCACGATACTCGTACGACACGTTTTGAGCGAACTTGAAATCAGGTTCTCGAGTGTCTCGATCAACTGGCGCTGGGCCACCTGGGCATCAACGTCGATGCGGTACCCGCCATGCGAGTCCCGCTGCGCGGCCTGCATCTTTTTCAGGCGTCCTTTATACTGCTTAATCATCGCCGCCTGGTCCGGAATCATGACGTCGGTGTTGACCGTGATCGGAAAGTCGAGGCCCACAAGATCACGCAGGATCCCCGGAAAGGTTGCGTCGGGAAGATCCTTCAAGGTGATGAAGGAGTACAACAGGCCGCCGACGCGGATGTACGTCTCTTCTTCGTGTTCGATATTCGTATTGACAATCTGCTCCCGTGTGGTGCGATGTTGGAGCGAGGACTCCGGCCGGCGAAGGGGGATTCGGTCCAACATCAACGGATTCAGAGAACGCTTTACCTC
>PLDO01000665.1 GCA_003136215.1 Bryobacterales bacterium | reverse complement strand
TCAGCGCCGTTCCGGAGAAGGCCATTCTCAGAAAAACGGCGCTGGCGGAACCCATCAGCGGTTCCCCAACAGAGTTGACTCCTGCAAGAGACCGATATCTTTTTCGCCCACCATCTGCTCTTCTCTGTACTCGGCGACGAGGAGGCCACTCGGCACCCGCTCCGTTCGACGGTCTTGAATCAAACGCACTTGATATTTGCCGACGATCCGGTCTGTGAACTCGCTCTTGTTGCGAACCCGGTGAACCTCCTTCACCCCAAATGCCTGGTAGGTCCACGGCTGCCCGGGAAGCGGCTCGATCGACCGGATCTTGAACGATGACGTGATCTGTTCCTCGTTGATCTTGCCAATCAAGTCCTGGTCCCGAAGCAGGTTGAGACTATACATGCGCAGGTTCGCGGTCATCATATTGAGCGCGTCCGCCAGATTCTTGTCGACTGAGGTGGGGGTGTACCGCATGTAACTCTCGAGGAACTTCCTGACCAACGCCCGGCCTTCGATATCCGCAGGCGCCGCTTCGCCCGTAGGCGCCGCCAGAAAGCTCAACAAACCGGCTCGCGTCATCGCCGGAGCCGAGCCGGTCGGCCTTCCGCCAACCACTGTCGCTTCGCCATCTGCGGAAACGCGAATGACCGTCGCCGGCTGCAACCGGACATAGATCGCAAAGCCGAGCGAACCCAAAGCGATTACACCGAAGAGCCCGGCCAAGAACATCGACCGGTTGGCATAAGCCCGCAGTTGGCCATCGTGCTCGTAGTACTTCGTGTACCCGGCTCTTTCCGGTACTGACTGGCTCCCGTCGTCACTTCGTTGTTGGCGTCGGAACATGTTTTCTACTCCCAATGGTTAAGTTGCCACCCACCCTTCTGCGCGCCTCCGCCTCTGCCTAGACTCCTGGCGGCCTCCTAAGCGGGATCGCTCCCAGCGCAGAACTAACCGTGTGAACTACCGTCATCATCGAGCTGCCGATTTCCCCGGTCACGATGCGCCGCGCTAGAAACGGAATCAGCGCCACCATAACCGCGAACAGAATGCTCGCCAGCGACATCAGTAGCGCTCCGCTCGCCCCTTGGAACCATCCCCCCAAACTGTTGGCGGCCAGCATGGCGCCCAGGCTCTGAGCATTGATTGCCGTCAGGAGCACGCTGAACAGGGCGTAGACGATGCCCCAGGCGTGAAACACGAACACGTTCACCAGATAACTGCGTGCCAGTTGGCCGACACCAAAGGCTGGATAGAGTGCGAGCACCATCGGCCCGACGGCGTACAAGACTGCCCCGTATAAGCAGTACAGGATTGTGAAGATCAACAGCGCGATGGGGAAGAGGACGGCGGCGATCAACTGCACCAGCACGCTGACCAGAGCCACGATACTGCTGACCACCAGATTGAACCAATTTGCGTTCCCAAGGCCGTTGAAGTATTGATTGACCTGAAGCATCCAGTCGTTGGCCCAATCATTGGGAGAGACTGTCGCCGCAACCTGATTGAACGCGCCGTTGACGTTCCGGAAGATCGTGCTGTAGTTGGAAACGACCAACCCCAAAATGAGGAACTTGGCCGCCGCGATACCGATCATGCGCGCGTCTCCCCCTCGGGCATACGCCTCGTAGACGGCAAAGAGTGCGCAGAGCAGCAGAATCGCATTGGCGATGTTCGTAATTGCCCCCATTGGGCCGCCGACGCCGTCAATGCCGTTCAGCACAGTTTGAAATGTCTGCTCGAAGAAGAACATAGTTTCCCCCTTACTTCTTGAACATGTTCGTGACATCACGCCGCGTATCGCTCGCGTGATTCGCGTTGAACTTCAGACTCGCTCCTGTATTGGCCATGTCGATCGCTCGAATGCGGAACAATTCCGCCGTCGCAGACTGCGTCAGGGCATGCGCTTTCACCAACATGGCCGCCGACTGAGCCTCAATCATCGGAGCCGTTCCCGGCGCCGCCACGGCGAGTTCAGCCGCCAGTTGATCGGCAGCATCCATCAACTGGTCCGCGGCGTCGTCGATGGCGATCGCCCTCTTGAACGCTGCCTGCGCGGTCGCATCCGTCATGTCGATCAAATCCCGCACGGCCGGTGGAGCGTCAGTCGGAGGAGGTATGGCCTGATAGACGGTGGTGAACCGGTTGGTCACCTGGCCGATGTTTCCCGCATTTCGTGACAGGAGCACGGCTTCGAGTTGCCGGGGATTCGCGAGGGTTGCGCTAGCCACGTTGAGATTTGCGAGACCTCGTATGATGTTGTAGAAACCCTGGACCGCACCGACCACGCCGCGGGCGCGGTTGATGGCGGCGGGCGGGTAGACAGTATTCTGGAAGAAACTCTGAATGGCGTTCAATACCCCGTTGACCGCATTCAGCCCACCGCTGATGTCTCGCAGTCCGGCGCCGATGACATTCGTGATCGCGGTGTTGATCGCCCCAAGCGCCGCAACGATCGCGGCCACATCGATCAATTGACCCTTGGCAGGCTGCGGCGCGACGAGCGTCATCACCAGGATCAGCACCAGAACCTTGGTGCGTTGCATCCAAATCCAGCTCACTATTCCTTTCACGGCTCGAAAAGTCCCGGGCATTGCGTTTTGCCTCCTTACTTCTTGAAGATCGTCTGCATGTCGTTCCGAAACTGTGCGCCAAACATCGCGTTCCGCTTCCGTACGGTGTTGTCGTGAGCCACACGGGCCGCCTCCTGGCGAATGGCTGCCGCCATCATTCGCTGCATCATGGCCTGACTCTTCACGGACGCGGTGATCCCTGCTGCCGCCAGGAACGGTGCCTCGCCAGGAGCCATGTTTACGCCTTCGTCTTCGATCGCATTTGCAGCCGCCATCATCTGGTCCACCACAGCGTCCGAGGCCTTGAGCGTCTTGAGATTCGCCAGGGCCATCGCATCGTCGATGTCCGCAAGGTCTCTCTCGATCGGGTGCGCATCCGCCGGCTGGGGAATCGCGCGGTAGGTTTGACCGAAGGCGTTGGTCAGTTGGCCGAAGTCTCCGGTGCCTCGATTGCGCATGATACTATCGAGCGAAACCGGGTTCGGCAGTTGAGCGCTCGACACATTCACCCGCATCAGCGCGGTGAGGAGGCCGCGGTACTGGGCGATCAGTGAAACGACCAGCGATCGTGCCCGATTAATCGACTGAGGTGGGTAAACGACCTGTTGCCAGAGGTTGAGGAACTGATTGAGCACTCCGTTGACCGCGCCAAGTGTGCCCCGAATGGAGCCGAACAGCGGCCCAATGACGTTAGTGATCGTGGCCACCACCTGCGCTGCGGCTGCGATGATGGCCGGGATGCCGAGTTGAGCCTTTGCCGGCGGTGCGACAATCGTAAAGGCGACCGCTCCCACCAAGGTCACAGCTACTACCTGGCGCACTCGGGTCACCAGGAAGAACGCCAAAAGGTTTGCAAAGAAGAGCGTTAGGAGCTTCATGAAGTCATTTCTCCTTACCTCCGTGCGATCGCACCAGTCACCGCACCCGACAGCTCTTCGGGAAGCGGCGGCACATCCGCGAGTCCGTTCGGGAAACTCCGGGCCAGATCTTCGTACACGTCCAGAGGAGGCCGAGCCGGATTGTTGGCGAAGCAATAGGTTCGGTAGACGCGTTCCCGTGGGAAGGTCGTACAGACCCAGTATTCGATTGGTGTCGGTACAAGACGGATCGTTTGCGTGGTCTCCGCCTTCTCGCCAATCACCAGCAGCGCTTCGGCGCTCCGTCCCTTCCGGGGCGCTCCGAAGTGCTTGATCTCATCCAAAGCCGCTTGATTCAGAGCAAGGTGAGTCGCTAGCGGGCTCACGTCTCCCGGCTGCCGGCCGATGATTTTCGTCGAAACGTTGCGCACAATGCCGGGACCGTGGATACGCGGCTGCGTGTCGGTTCCGACAAAGTCTTCGAGCGTCTGCGAAATGCCCCACACGCTTCCGCCGCGTTTGCGTGCCGTCCGGAACAACTGCACCACTTCGGGAGCCAGAACATTGGAATCGAGCAGTGACCAGCACTCGTCGAGAACCGTGATGCTGTGCTGACCAGTTCTGCCAGAGGCCCGCTCCTGCATCGCATGGGCAATCATCATGCTCATGGCAGTTTCGAGCTTTGGATCGTCACTCAGCCTCTCGATGTTGAAGAACAGCCAATCGGCGTCCGTTTTCAACGTGGTGTGCTGGTCAAACAACCTCGAGTAAACGCCCCTCTCACCAGTCCACTCGCGAAGTTTGAGAGCGGCCAACTTTGCCTCTTCGACGGTCCTCTCGATTCGATCTTCATCACGCCATTGTTGGAGTTCTTCTCGCAGATCATTGAACGTCGGGGTCGGGTTGCTATGCCGGATCGCGCAGCGCTTATAAGTGCGGCTGATCGCCTCACTGAGCAGGTTGTCGAGCAGGGCCGTATCCGAATTCGGACTGTCCCCGATCATGTGGCGGGTCAGATTCTTGAGGAAAGCGATCTTGTCCTTACCGGGTGTCGTTGCTCCCGGAGCCAAGTCCCACGGATTGAGGGTTATGCTTCCTTCGAGATCCACGTCTATGCACCGCCCGCCCATCAACTCCACCAGCGGCCGGTACGAGTCACCGCGTTCCAGAATCGAGATTAGCGGCTTCAGCCTGGCCATCATCAGCAGGAACAGCATCGCCATGAAGGTTTTGCCGCCGCCCGACGCCGCCATGATCAGCATGTTCGCGTCGGCGAACGACGAATCCCACAGAGAGAACGGCACTAGCTGGCGATGGGGCGTGTCGAGCAGAATCAGCGGAGATTGTGGTGTGCCCCGCCAAGATGTCTCCACCGGCAGCAGGTCGGCCGCATGGACTGTGAGGCAGTCGTTCTCCCGCTGATTCTCTTCACTCATGCCGGGAAGACCCCCGATGAACAACCGCCGCTTGGCCAAGTCCTCTGGGAGCCCCCGGCTTCCATTCATCTGCATGACGGTGTACAGAATTTTCTGGCGCCGGTCCGACAACACCCGCTCCTGCTCCGCGAGGTCACGGTGGCTCTGCACGGGTTGCGACGTGCGGACACCGATCACCATACTCGTGCGACACGTTTTCAGTGAGCTTGAGATCAGGTTTTCGAGTGTTTCGATTAGCTGGCGCTGGGCCACCTGCGCATCCACGTCGATGCGGAACCCGCCATGCGAGTCCCGTTGCGCGGCCTGCATCTTCTTGAGGCGCCCCTTATACTGCTTGATCATCGCCGCCTGGTCCGGAATCATGACGTCGGTGTTGACCGTAATAGGAAAGTCGAGGCCCACAAGATCGCGCAGGATCCCCGGAAAGGTGGCATCGGGCAGATCTTTTAAAGTGATGAACGAGTACAGAAGACCACCGATTCGGATGTACGTCTCTTCTTCGTGCTCGATGTTTGTATTGACGATCTGCTCCCGTGTGCTGCGATGTTGGAGCGAGGACTCCGGCCGGCGAAGGGGGATCCGGTCGAATACCAACGGATTCAGAGAACGCTTTACCTCAAGGAAGATCTCTGCGTCGGTCAGCCGCCGTACTCCCATTCCTGTGGCTCTCAGCGTCTGCTCGACGCCGGAGAGTATTGACCCAAACTCAGACAGAATATCATCGTGTTCCCGCGCTGTTCGCTGGATACATCTATTCGCCGACAAGCTAAAGCTATCGAGGCTGAAGCGCTTGGTTACCGCCTTGCCGAAAGCGGCGCCTGGAAGTTCGTGATGAACCGTGGGATTCCAGTGGAAGTAGGCATGCAAAAGCGGCCGCAGGTAGTAGCCTTCCTGCTCCTTCTTCCTCCAGGTGTCCATCCTTAAGCGATCGAGCGCCAAGAGCGTAGGATTCTGATTCCGGAGTTGTTGCTGGTACCGCTCGCGCAGATCGCCTAACCCTTCGGTGATCTCGAACCGCACTTGCATTCGCATAGACCGCTCCGGCAGGGAACGAATCAACGCTTCTAGCGCCAGTTTCGTCCGGTTTCGGCCATCGTCGTTGTGGTAGTACGAGTTGATACCGCTGAGTTCGTACGCCGCGACTAGAGCGCCCGTGGTCCGGATGATCACGTCGCTCAAGATGTCGCGCACCGGCAGCAACTCGGAGAACGCTGGCTGATGCAGCGATGCCTTATGTTGTTCGATAGTCGTTGGCATCGATCTCCTCCTCTTTGAAGTAGTCGAGCTTCATTCCCGAATCCGGTTCGAGTCCGCAATAGATCCGGGGCTTGGCGTGCCACGCCAGAAAATCTTTCAGATAGCCGCCGGGTTTTCCGTACTTGAACAGCATGAGGAATGGGATGCTCAGCACTGGAACGATATACTGCAAAAACACGTTCATCGGTATCCCGAACATGTGACGATCGATCCACCGGCCGAAGATGTTGGTGAGGGCCGCCAGACCCATCACGACGAACCAGTCTTCGAACTCGAGGTACAAGAAGCTCACGCGCGTGTGCAGATTGCGGTGAACCGGGCTGATATTTAGTGCCATGACGTTTGTTGGCCTTCCTCATTCAGCTAATGCCGCCCAACCCTCGCGCGATGAACCATTCCGCCAACCGCAGCAAGCCGGATAACGCCAGGCATAGTGCCGCGGCGCTGAAATGCCGCATCCATGCACCTCCGGCGTAGATGCGGTGACCAATGCCCGCGTACAGCATGACTGCCTGCAAGAGTTGCAGTACCGCATACACAGGCAGAAGGACGTTGCACGTCCAATTCACCATTCCCCGAAGCGTGATCCAGACCAAGTCCGGGTTGTTCCATGCGGCCTGGGCCGCGAATTTCTCGATGCCGCGCAATACGCCCGAGACCATCAGGCAGAGAAAGCCTGCCCACGGTGCGTAGGTGTGCGCCTGCCCGTGCGCGTAGCGGAGGACGCCGAGCGCGAAGAACAACGCGGCCAGCGTCGGCATGATGACGTTGCCCATCCAGTTCGTCAGGTTCGTAATGCCATTAAGGAAGTTCATATTGCCTCGGGTGCTACATCATCGAAACGACCAGACGCCAGAGCGCAGAGACCGTCAGGAACGCGGCGGCGGACCCGATCAGCCGTATGGCCGGCCGTCCAAAAGCGAAGTTCACAACCGCCCCGATGACAGCCAGTCCCGCGGCGATTGGCATGATCCTGCTGGCGGTGTACGTCCAAGCGCCTTCGAGGACCGCGGCCGTCCCGAAGCGCGTCCCGTCATTCCAACTTTGGAGAAGCGCTGCGCTCGCGGGGATTGCCAATAGGAACATGGCGCCAAGGATCGAGGCCAACGGAGTGTAGCCCTCACTCCAATCGATCACCGACCGCAATACCATCCAGGCGGCGAGCACCGGCACAAGGCGGCCAATCACGAAAGTGTTCACGAAGATCACGGCATCATTCGCGAACCCTGACATCCATCCATTGCCAATGCCACCGCCGGGAAGCGGCGCTCCGACGCCCCAAAAAGCGAACCACCCGAATACCTGGGGGAGGGTGATCATCACGATGGCCCAGAACATCCACTTCGAGAACCCGCCTCCGCCCACCGAAAACGAAGTTGTTCCCTCGCGTCGCAACGCGATGCCCGCTAAGACAAGCGCCACCAGAGCAGCCGGAGCGGCCAGCGCCAGCAGAAATCGGATTGCGTCGAGTACCAGTTGTGGGACTGCCATTCGTTACTCCCATTTCGGAGTTGGGCGGGCCGGTTCCCCAGCAAACCGGCCTGCCTACTTGGCTGCTGTACTGTGTTGTCCGGGCGTCACGAAATGCCGCCGCCACCCTGAGCGAGCCAGAACTCGATCAACCGGGTGACGCCCGAGATTGCGAGTAGTCCGGCCGCTGTCACCAGCCACCGGAAAACACCCCTTCCCGTGGCATAGCTACCGACAGCGCCCAGTACCGCGACGCCCGCGCCGACCGGAGCGATCACGTTACCGATCCAGTTGACGAAGTTAAGGAACGCGCCTTCCGGCTGCGCTCCCGTTTGGCCCTGCACGGCGACGT
>PLDO01000446.1:649-9892 GCA_003136215.1 Bryobacterales bacterium | reverse complement strand
ACCCTCTCCCCCGATCTCTACACCGTGGGCGCACCCTATCCCGGATACGGCGGCGGCGTGGATGTCTTCGTTGCCGCCGTAACGCCTGGAAAGCCCGGCAGCGCCGGCATTCTGTTCTCCACCTACCTGGGCGCCACTGGCACCTATGTCGGCGGCGTGCTGGTGATTGGCCCGGATGGCAGCATCTACCTGGGAGGCTACGGCAACGTCGGCATGCCGATTAACGCCACGGGCTACGCCGGCGGCGTCTCCGACGGCTTCCTGGTGGTGTTGAAGTAATCCATCAGGCGTCCTTCTGTAGCACCCACGTAGTCATGGCGCGCTGACCCTGTACCAGGGTCGTCTTCAGCGGGTCCATCAACCGCCCGCCCAGTTCTTCGGTGAGTTCCCCCAGTAAACTCGCGTCCACCAGGTAGCGCTCGGAACCGTCGGGCAGCCAGAATCGCCGTCCGCCGATGCACCGCATCTGCTGTTCCATGCCGATGGTGGAGGCCAGGCGGCAGAACAGGAGTCCGCCCGGTTTCAGGACCTTCCACGCACCCCGCAACATGGCCAGAAACTGGTCGTCCCCGTTTGCGAAGTGGAGCACCGCGCTGCTCANNGAAAGGACATCTCCTCGATCGCTTCCACGCGGAAATTGCCGGCCGGCAACCCCGGCGCCAGCCGTGCCGCCAGGCGCTGTGTGCTCTCCACCGCCCGCGCATCCAGGTCCGCCCCAAAGACCTCGTACCCTTCCCTGAGAAAGTACACCAGGTTGCGGCCCGCCCCACACCCTGCATCCAACACCCGCATCCCCCGCCCGATTCTGCCGCGCAGAATTTGGTCGAACAGGTAGATGTCGATGGCTCCGAACTGTTCCAGCAGTTCCGCCATACTCACGCTCCGCCGATCATCCGCTTCCAGCCGGTGCGCTTGCGCGCCGCCACGCCCAGCAGTTCACGATACGGCTGGCTTTCCGCTTCCGAGAGCGGCTGGCTGCCGCGCAGCAGGTGTACCACCTCCAATATCCGGCAGAAGTGGTCCACGCAGTGCCAGCAGGACGCCAGGTGGCGGTCCATCATTTCGCGCCCGCGCCAGGTGGTGCGTCCGTCCACCACATCCAGGAACGCCTTGGTGGGCAGGCAATCCGCTCCGCCGCCACCCGCGGCCGCCTCGCGGCCCAGCGCCGGTCCGTTTTCAGCCAGCAGCGTCCGCCGCCAGGAATCCACCTTGCCGCGGATCAGTTCCGCGGCGCGATGGCGTACTCTCTCCACGGTTTCGGGCGATACGCGCAACATCGGCCCCGCCAGCGCCGGCGGGTAGCGCATGGTTTCAAACCAGGTGGCTTGCTTCTCGGTCATGGTCAGCGGTGCCAGCGCCGCCGTCAGCGTTTCCAGATCGAGAGGGATTTCGGCTGCCGGCGCCGCGAGTGCGGCCACGATGAATTGGCGCAGTTGCGCCACGAACCAGCGTTCCTCGGGTGGTTCGGTAGCTTGAAAAATGAAGGATTCGGGTTGGCGGACAGCCAGCAGAATGTGGTCCAGCAGCGCCGCGTCGCCGGCCTTCTCCGGCGCGTAGTGCGCCAGCGTCTGGCGGCACACCGGCACGTAATGGGAAATGAAATGGATCCAACCTTCAGGCAGACCGGCCCGGCAATCGCGGACCATCTCGTAGCACGTGTAGATCATCGTTCCTCGATAGTACCCCGGTGGAGCAGGTTTTTCCCCGCCTGCTTCCTTCCGGTTGCGTCAGGGGCAAAGCGGGAGTAAGCTCCCCAATAGAGGAACAATCGCCATGAAGCTTGTGTTGCGGATCGCTTTGTGTTGCACCCTGGCCGCCGGCATTGCCCTGGCGCAGCGGGGCGGCGGCGGCCACGGCGGCGGCAGTATCGGCCACGGTGGCGGCGGCGGCGGTGTCAGTCACGGCGGCGGTGTCGTGGGCGGGGGCGGAGGCTACGGCCACGGCGGCGGCGGCGGCTACGGCCATACCGGTGGGTACGGCGGCTATTACGGCGGCCATTACGGCGGTTACTACGGCGGCTACCGCGGCTACTATGGTGGCTACTATGGCGGCTACTACCCTTATGTCGGACTCGGATACGGATACGGATACGGATATGGGTACTCGCCCTGGTATTCCGACTACACCTACAATCCCTATCCGTCCTACAGTTATCCGGTGTACGAACCTTCACCCAACGTGACGGTGGTCCAGGCGCCGCCGGCGCAGTCCCCCGTCTACGTGGAGCGCCCCAATTCGGTGACTCGCGAGTACGACCAGTACGGACAGCAGACCAACCGGCCGGTTGCGGCTGCAAACGCCGGCCCAACCCTGTACCTGATCGCGTTCCGCGATCAATCGATTCGCGCCGCCGCGGCCTACTGGACGGAGGGAGCCACGTTGCACTGGGTCACCCTGGAGCACGAACATAAGCAGGCCCCGCTCAACACCGTCGACCGCGACCTGAGCGGGCAGCTCAACCGCGAACGCCGGGTCGCGTTCTCGCTTCCGGCCTCACAGTAGCCACGCACCCATTTCAAGGTGTTTTTTTTTGCGGCTGCCGGACCCCGCTGTGCGGCAGTTTACAAGCTGGTGGTTGCGTACCGTATTTTGTTTGCTCTAGACTCACAAGACAACGGTACCGGCGTGGTACAGTGATTGACCAGTAACGGAGGGCCTCAATGAAGGCGTCCCTGCTTTACGCAATTGTCATATTGGCGTCCGCCTCTTTCCCGATCCTCGGAGAACAGAGCCCCGATGCAGTCCAGAAAATGGAGGCGTCCGGCGACACCCCGGGTGCGCGGACCGCGCTCTCCAGCGCCGCCCAGGCCAATCCCAACAGCGTGGCCGCCTGGACTGCTTACGCCGAGTTCCTGGACCGCTACGGCGACCCGGCGGCACGCGAGGTGTACGGCCATCTGCTGGCCACCTTGCGGGCAAGCGGCGATTCCGCGCGAGCCGCCACGGTGGCGCACCGCGTGGAGTTGCTCACGATGCTGGCCGCCGACCGCGCGCCGCGCGGCGTTGTGGCCGCGCCCGGCACACCGCCAGGCACCGCCGATATCCCCGGTCCGCTGCGCTCCTTCGCCCGCATGGCCGCCGTGCCGCCCGACGCCGACCCAGCCGACATTCTGCCGGCGCTCGCCCGCAACGTAGTGACCAACGGCTATCAGGCGTCGCACAACAACGAAGCGCTGGAACAGACCGAGTTCCTCAAGCTGGTTCACCGCTACCTCTCCCAAGCGCGGGAACTGGAGAAACTCTCCGGCGAGACGCGCGTCATCAAGATCGACAACTGCGATTCGCCCGCGGCCGGCGAGCTGCTCCGCATCCTGGGTTTCCGCATGCGCGGCGGCTGCGGCAGTGAAGTGGTTCTGGAAACCGTCAACGCGCCGCGCGCCTTCCTCACCACCGACTCCGGGTTTCCCGTGAACGAGCTGGAGGAGGCGCTGCGCACCAATCACCCGTTCACTTACGACTTTCACCCCACGCAGGTGCCGGTGATGTTCGGTCCGGAGTATTGGAGTGGTCCCAAGGATAAGGAATCCGGCACCTTCATTGAGAATTTCATTTCCGACCCCTCGGCTTGCCGCCTCTATCTGGGCTTCTCCAAGCTGGACGCCGTCACCGCGGAGGCGATGAAAAAAGTGGCCAGCGTGACGCGCCTGAAAGCCTATTCGCACGTGCTCGATTTCTTCGGCGGCATGTTCGAGCTACGCGACGGCAAGGCCGTGGTGCCGGGCGGCCAGCGTGCCGCAGCCGGTTGGGCCGAACTGGTCGGCGCGCCGCCAGATCAGGGCGCCGTATTCCTCGACAAACTGATGGCCAAGGACGATGGCTGGCTGGCCAGCCTTTATGACGCCCTGGCCCGCATCAATGGTCCCGTGCAGGATTACCTGACCGACCCCGCGCGCATGAAGCGCTTCTACACGGCGGTCCGCGGGCGCATCACCAGCCCCGGACCGGCCCGTCCGGTATTCCGCGCCAACACCGACATGATGCTGTTCACCACCCGCCTGCGTATGGACCCCAACGGCAAGCCCCACATTCCCGGCAGCCTGGACGTGTGGCGCAACCTGTTCCTCAACCATCCGCAGGGCAAGTACGACGTTAAGCTCACCAAACTGGCCGCCACCTGGAAAGAGCCGGACGATGTACTGGAAGCCCTCTTCGCGCTCTGCCGCAAGTCGGTGGAGAACGAGCCGTTGAAGATCTTCATGGCGATAGGCGATATCGATCGCAATCGCGCCACCCCGCTCAGCGCGGCCACAGTGGACCGTCTGGCGCGCGACTATCACACCTACGGCAGCCAGTATCCCCTGTTCAGCGAATCGCGCAGCCTTTCGGAAAGCTCCATCGTCCTGTTCCTGGATCAGATGGCGGCCATCGGCAAGGTCAAGGACCCGCCGTTGAAATCCGACGTGGCCGGCACGTTCCAGGCGCTGGTGGGCCTCTGGCAAATCCTGGTTCGGCAGCAGAGCATTCCCGACGCGCGGGCCGACGCCGTGTTCAGCGGCATCGTCGGCGGCTTCGCCACGGTGCGCGGCGACCGGGAACTCTTCGATGCCGGGCGCAACGGCGTCAGACTGCTGCTCGGCGTCACGGCGCCGATCGCCGACCCTCACGGGAAGATGTTGGAACTGCTGGCCGGCAATCCCACCGATTCCGAGACCCATGACCAGATGGTGCAGGACCTGATGCGTATTCTGGATGCGCAGCGCACCGTGTCCCTGGATACCCTCTTCCAACTGGCCGATCACATCGAGGGCGTCGCCAAAGGCGAGAAACTCGACCCCAAGCTGGTCAACAAGCTGGCCAGCCGGATCAGCGAAATTCAGTTGCCGCGCGCCCCGCTCTCTTCCAACGAGAAGAACGCCATGGGGTTCGGCTATTGGACCGAGCGGCACTTGGACGCGGAGCGCAAACTCAATCTGCGAGCCTCCATTGAGAAGGCCGCCGGCGATCCGGAAAAGGTCAAGGAAGTGCGCGCGCTCCTGGCGCCTCTGCTGCGCGATACCCTGCTCTCCTTCAATTATGCCCACTACGCCCCGCCAGGCGCGCAGATTCTGTACACCAACCCGATTTTCGTGCGCAGTCACGATTTTCTCGGCATGCAGGGCACCGATCACACCTGGCGCCCCACCGAACTCTACGGCACTGGCTGGCCCTCCAACGGCGGCGGCCGCCTGGTAGGCTCGCTATCCTCTCTGCCTTACACGCTGGCCGAAGCCGAACAGAACTTCCTGGTTCCGTCCCAAACCCAGGCCTTGATCTGGGGCGACCTGGTCCCGCAGATGATTCTCAGCGCCAAGATCCCGCGCTTCTGGCTGGTTACTACCGCCCAACTTCACTGGGTCGGGCTGCACCTGCGCTACGGCCGCGAACTGCTGGCCGAAGCCTCGCTCGACAGCGACTTGCGCGGGCGGGTGATCGCCGCGCTCGGCCTCCTGGCCGCTCCGGCGCGCACCCGGCAGGTGGCGCTGCTCGTGGAGCAGGGCGCGGTCCGGGATGCCGTGGACCGCGTCACGCCATCGGAGTTGTACCTGATCGCCCGCGAGGTGGGCGCCGGGCGCAATCCCCAAAGCTCCTGCCTGCTGGCCGAGTTGAAGCATATGGCCGACGCCTCCCCGAAAGAAGTCAACCAGGCCGCCATCTCGCGCGCCTTCGGCACACCCAAGCCAACCCTCGCCAACTCCTACGAGCCCGAGCTTCTGAACCTGCGCACCTTCCCCACCCTGATGGGTTACTCCAGCCGGATCATGGCGGAGAGTTGGGAATCCAACACCCTGTATTGGGCGGCGCTGGCCGACGAACTCAGCGTTTCGCCCACCCAACTCAACGTGCGCATTCCGGAGTGGACGCGCAAGCTGGTGGAACAGATCTTTGCATCGCACCTGGAAGACTGGCCCGCCGTGCTCAAATCCCTGCGCCTGGTGGGCGACGATGTTCGCGCCCACACTCGCGCCCTGGCAACCGAACAGAAGGCATCCCTGCAATAGTAGAAAACACTTCCGGTATACGATCATGACGATTACGCGACGAGGATTTCTTGGAATGACCGCGGCAGGCGCCGTGATTCGCGCGCAGGAGGGCGGGCAGCGCCCCATCTTCCGGGTCAAGGTCGATATGGTGGTCCTCAGTTTTCAGGTGACCGACAACAAGGGTCACTATGTCAACGGACTGAAGCCCACCGATTTCCGCATCTTAGAGGACGGCATCCAACAGCAGATCGCCACCTTCGCCGAGGGCGCCAAGGCGCCGCTGGCCGTAGCCGAGAACGGCGTCACACGCCCGCTCCTGGAAGGCGCCAAGGAGACTCTGCCCGGCATGGAACGGCCCGATGCCTTCGTGGGCACCAACGTCTTCGTGCTCTTCGACACCAGCAATTTCATGTACCGGGGCTTCGTCTACGCGGAGGACGCCATCGCCGATTTCGTGCGCGGGCTGGACCGCGCCGATTCCATCGCGCTGTATACCTTCAGCCGCAATCTGTCGCGCGCCGCCACCCTGACACACGATCACTCCAACGCCATCGCCGGACTGCGCAAGAGCGTCGCGGGCGACGATACGGCGCTCTACAATGCGCTGCTGTTGGCGCTGCGCGATGCCGCCAAGGTGCCCGGCCGCAAGGTGATCATCGTCTTCTCCAACGGTCCCGACAACGCCAGCATGGTGGCACCGGACGACGTGCGCGCCGTGGCCGAGGACGAAGGGATTCCCATCTACGTCATCTCCACCGCCGAAGTGAATAAGGACCCGATCTCCAGCAACGTCTTCAAACGCATCTCCCAGCGGACCGGCGGCAAAGCCTATTTCGCCAAGACCTGGCAGAAGCAGGTGGAAGCCTTCGAAGACATCCGCGAAGATCTGGGGAACTCCTACACGGTGACGTATTACCCCAAGGCCAACCCCAATGAGGGGTTCCGCAAGATCACCATCGACCCGACGAACGATCCCGGCAGGAAGTGGCGCATCCGCAGCCGTCCAGGCTATCGCCCGAGCCGCGTCCTGTAAGTGGCCTGATGTGGCGCAGGCGGTTCCGCCTGCGAAAGGCGAGCTTCGCTCGCCTGGCAAGCTGAAGCATGCCCCACCTATGGTCCGCAGCAGCCTGGAAATGGCCAAGTCCGGGCGCAGGAGGTTCCGCCTGCGAGAAACTTGTCGCGTCAGGGCTGCGGCAAATGGCCAATCGGCGAGGGCCGGCTGAAAGCCGTCCCCAGAGGGGACCCCAGCCAGGATTGGCTGCCCCACTCTGTAATAGAATGAGACCGTGATTAAACTCACACTCTTTCTTCTTGCGGCGGGATGCGTTTCCGCGCAACCACAACAGAATGGACTCTATGCCATTTTCAACACATCGATGGGAAATATCACCGCCCGGCTTTACGAAAAAGATACGCCGAATACGGTCGAGAATTTTGTAGCGCTGGCGCAGGGCACCAGAGCTACGCTCAATCCCAAGACCAAAAAAATGGAGAAGCTGCGGCTGTACGACAACATCACCTTCCACCGCGTGGTGGCGGAGCAGATGATCCAGTCCGGCGACCCCACCGGCACCGGCTCTCACAACTGCGGCTTCACGATTCGCGACGAGTTTCTGCCCGGCCTGCGGTTCGACGCCGCGGGCAAGCTCGCCATGGCAAACACCGGCGAGCCGGATTCGGGCGGCTGCCAGTTCTTCATCACCGCCGGCCCCATGCGTGAATGGACCGGCAAGTATACGATCTTCGGCGTGGTAGTGGAGGGGCTCGGCGTGGTTTCGAAAATCAACCACGCCCGGGTCAACGGCGATAAGCCGGTGGACCCGGTGAAACTGACAGCCGTCACCATCGAACGGGTCGGGCCGGAGCCGGCGAAGAAGAAGAAAAAGTAAGAGCTACCGGTAAGCCGCCTACACTTCCAATTTCCAGGGGGCCCGGTAATGCGACAGCAGGAACGGGCGCACCTGCTCCTGTTTCACCGTCCAGTTCTTCTCGTCCCAATCCAGGCGCACGCCGTGACGCATCGAGAGATTCGCCAGCAGACAGGCGGTGGAAGATCGCACGCAGGTCTCGATCTCGCTGGTGGCTTCCGGCGGCTCTTGATGCACTCCAGGAAGTTCTTCCAGTGGGGCACGTTCATTTCGGCCATGGCAGCATCCTTCTCGTAAGTGACGGCGGCGAGTTTGCTGCCCTTGCCGGCGGGTATCACCGTGCAATTGCCGCGCGTCAACAATATGCTGCCCTCCGTGCCGTGGATCGCCGTGCCGTTGCCGATATTGAACATGGGGAGCGGATTGCAGGTGCGGCTCTCGTAAGTGGTGAGGAACTTCGGGTATTGGAAGAGCGCTTCCATGGTATCCGGTGTTTCGACATTGTCCTGCACGTAGAACTTGCTGCCCATGGCGCTGACCGCCAGCGGCATGGGCTCGCCGAAGCACTGATGAATCGGGTCGATGAGGTGGACGCCCCAATCGGTCATGGAGCCGCCGGCGTAGTCCCAAAAGTAACGGAAGGTGGGGAAGGTCGCCTTTTCGACGCCCCAGCGGTTGGCGTTAAACGGCACCTTTGGCGCGGGACCCAGCCACATGTCCCAATCAAGTCCGGCCGGCGGCGTGCTGTCGGGCGGATTGCCGTAGCCTTCGCGCTTGGTAAGACCCGCCTGAAACGCATGGCAAAACGTGACGTCGCCCAACGCCCCGCTCTGCACGATTTCCGCGGCTTTGCGGAAATAGCCGCCGGAGCGCTGCATGGTCCCGGCCTGCACCACCCGCTGGTACTTGCGCGCGGCCGCCACCATCTTCTGCCCTTCATCCACGTAAGTGCAGGAGGGCTTTTCCACGTAGACATCCTTGCCGGCCTTGCAGGCTTCCACCGTCATATACGCGTGCCAGTGGTCGGGCGTGGAAATGCACACCGCGTCGATGGATTTATCCGCCAGAATGTCGCGGAAATCCTTCACGCTCCTGGGCGTGAATCCGCCCTTTTTGGCGGCCGCCTCGGCGCGCTCCAGGTGGGGCTGGTAGACGTCGCAAAGCGCCGCGGGCTGCGCTTCCGGCACCTTCATGGCATACCCCAGATTGCCGGAGCCCATGGCGCCGAGTCCGATGAAGCCGACCGCCACGCGGTCGTTGGCGCCCCTCACCCTTCCGGTGAACAGCGAGGTGGTGAACGCGGCGGCGGCGCCGGTCAGAATGTCTCTACGTGGAATATTCATACTGCTCCTGTTGATAACAGAATCAGCCGCCCCGTGCAAGGGCACCGGTTCGATTGGCCATTCGCGCCGCGA
>PLDO01000446.1:0-615 GCA_003136215.1 Bryobacterales bacterium | reverse complement strand
GGCAGGCCTTCAGCCTGCCAAGCCCGTTGCTTCGGCCAAAAGTTGGCAGGCGAAAGCGCCTGCCCCACCCTAGGCGTAGCAGCGAATTTCGAAAATCCGCGCCAGCGGGTCGCCATTGGTGGCCTGTACTTCGATACGCACCGATTGCATCTCAGCCGCCTCGAAGCGATGCCGTTTGAGCCGTTGGAAGTTGTTCTTCACCGTGGCCAGACGCCGCTCGGTGCCATCGGCCATCCGCGCCACCAGGGTGTAATCCTTCACGGTCTCCGGTTGCGGCGCGCGCAGCAGGTTGACGTTCTGCGCCTCCTGCGAGGAAAGCGTGAGCTGCCGTTTGAACCCGCTGTCGAAGGTGATCTGCACCTCGCCGATGCGTTGCGGACGATCCCAGCGCAGTTCCACCCAGGCGGGACGCCCATCCGCCACCGGCGCGGCCCAGTGATGCACTTCCGCCGCATCGCCGCGCTCATCGGGGATGTCGCGCACGTGCCCGTCGAGCAGCAGCACGGCCTTGGCAACGCCGGATTCGGCGGACGCGGTCACTCGCGCGCGCCGCGCCAGGTCCAGCGGATCCTGATTGGTGAGCCCCTTGATGGTCTGGTCGTCGCGCAGCAGCGT
>PLDO01000338.1 GCA_003136215.1 Bryobacterales bacterium | reverse complement strand
GAAGGCTACGGCTGCACCGAGATGTCCCCGGTGGTGGCCGTCAACGCTCCCAACTTCAGCGCCGGCAGGGACACGCAGCCCGGCAACAAGGCCGGCACCGTGGGCCACCCGTTGCCGGGCGTCGCCGCGCGCATCGTCGATCCCGTCAGCTTCGCTCCGCTACCGCCCAATACCGAAGGGCTGTTGCTAGTGAAAGGCTCCAACCGCATGCTGGGCTACCTCAACCAGCCCGAGCGCACCGCCGAGGTCTTCCGCGACGGCTGGTATATTACCGGCGACGTAGCGCTGCTCGACGACGAGGGCTTCCTGCGGATCACCGACCGCCTTGCGCGCTTCAGCAAAATCGCCGGCGAAATGGTGCCCCATCTCAAGGTGGAAGAAGCCATCGCCAACGTCCTCGGCGATGCCCAGTGCGTGGTGACCGGCATCCCCGACGACCTGCGCGGAGAGCGCCTCGCCGTGTTGTACGTGCATCCCGCGCTCACACCCGCCGAACTGTTTCGGCAGCTCTCGGAAACCGATATGCCGCGCCTCTGGATCCCCAAGCGCGAGAACCTTTATCCGGTGGATGCTATTCCCCAACTCGGCACCGGCAAACTGGACCTGCGCGGCGTAAGGAATCGCGCGCAGGAACTGGTAGGACAGGCCTCCCGGCCTGTCCCTTCATAAGGAGCGCCCTCATGGAAGAATTCGTGTTCGCCTGCATGCTGGTCGTGTTGGTGATCCGCTGGATCTATCTGCGCAACCGCCTGGACGCGTTGGAGAACCGGCTCTTTGTGCTGGAGCGCGCGTCCGTCCGTTGGGCGCCCGCGAGCCCGGTCATGGCCCCACCCACTCCGCGCGCGGAGCCGGCGCCCGCGACGACGGTCGTGCAGCGTCCGGCGGCGGCGCACACACCGCCGCCGCCTCCCGCTCCCGTTGCGCCGTTGCCCGAAGCGGTCCGGCAGGTGTTCCAACCGGCCGCCGCTCCCGTGCGCCGCACCAGCGAGGAATGGGAAGCTTTGATCGGCGGCAACTGGGTCAACAAGATCGGCGTCTTCGTCGCCGTCATCGGGATCGCGCTGCTGCTCAACTATGCCTACACGCAACTGGGCGCCGGCGGCCGCGTCGCTCTCAGCCTGGGCGCCAGCCTCGCCATGCTCGTCTGCGGCGTCGTCTTCGAACGCCGGGAAAAGTACCGCACCTTCGCCTACGGCCTGATAGGCGGCGGGTGGGCCGCGCTCTACACCACCGTCTACGCGATGTACGCCATCCCAGCCGCCAAGGTTCTGGACAACCCATTCGCCGCCACTGTGCTGCTGCTGGCGGTCGCTGCCGGCATGATCGTCCACTCGCTGAAGTACCGTTCGCAGACCGTCACCGCGCTGGCCTACTTCCTGGCGTTCCTCACGCTGGCCATCGCCGACGTCACCACCTTCGCCGTGATCATGCTGATCCCGCTGACCGCCTCGTTGCTCTACATCGCGTACCGCAGCCAGTGGCGCCACTTCGCCCTCTTCGGACTCGTTGCAACCTACGTCACCTGCGGCCTGCATCGGGACAGCGGGTCGCCTCTGTGGCAGACGCAGGGTCTGTTCCTGATCTACTGGCTGATCTTCGAAGGCTTCGACCTGTTGCGCGCCGACCCCTGGCTGCTGCCGCTCAATGCGCTCGGGTTCCTGGCTCTTTCGACGGGCAAATGGCAGCAATCCGACCCGAACGGGATCTGGCAATTGGCAGCCGGGGCCGCCGTGTTGTATCTCGGCAGCACCCTGGTGCGCGCCCGCGCCGGACGCTGGAAGCCCGCGGTACTCTTTAACGCCGCGCTGGCCGCCACCGCCATCGTGCTCAAGTTGCACCACCAGTGGCAGCCGCTCGCGCTCCTCATCGAGGCCGAACTCTATTATCTGGCGGGCGTGCGTTTCCGCTCCACGTTCCTGCGTAATCTGGCCGGTGTGATTTTCGTGTTGCAGGTCGTCGATCTGTTCCTCGCCGCCGTCACCGGACTACCCCAGCGCTCCTGGGAGAGCGTCGCGGCGCTCAACGTCGTCGTCTTCTATCTGAATCGCGTGCTGCAAACCTCGGAGGTCTGGTATGGCTATGCCGCCGCCGGGATCGCCGCGGTCATCTCCGGCTTCGAAGCCGGGGACCCGTGGCGCGGGGTGGTCTGGAGCCTCATGGCGCTGGGCCCGTTCGCCCTCGGATGGTGGCGCCGCCTGCTGGATTTCCGCGTGCAGGGCTATGCGCTGGCCATCCTCGGCGCCGCGGCCATCACCATCTACCAACCGTACCCGGCGCTCTCTCTCGCCGTGGGCGCCGCCGTCGCTTACGCCTTCGTGCATGCCACGCTGTGGAGCGGCGTAGATCGCTTCGGCGAGCGGGAACGCGACGTGCTGCGCGTAGCCGCGTCCTGCGCGACCACGGCAGGCCTTTGCGCTCTAGTCTGGCGTCTTGTCCCCGGCGAATACCTGGGCATCGCGTGGCTGGCCCTGGCGCTCGTGCTGCTGGAAGCGGGACTCCGGGGGTTGCCCGGCGAGTTCCGTTCCCTGGCCTGTGCGGTCGGCATTCTCGGCGCCACTCGCGTCGCCGGATTCGACCTTTCCAGCCGCCTCGCCCTGGTATCGTCGGGGCTGGCCTACGCCTTCGCCCTGCGCGCCCGCAAGGAAGCCGGTGGCCGCGTGACCGATGCCGCCAGCATCCCGGGCACTCTTTTCCTGCTGGCTGGGCTCCACGCCCTACTGCCGGCGTGGGCCGCCAGCCCCGCCTGGGCGCTGGCCGCGCTCGCGCTCGCCGAATTCGACCGCCGCAGCCTGCGCGTGCAAGCGATTCTCGTGAGCGCCCTGGTGGCCACGCGCTGCTTCGTTAACGACATGGGAACGGTTCATGCCGTCCTGACCATCGCGCCCACGACCGCCTGCTTCTGGGCTGCCATGTTACGCCGCGAATCCGGCAGCCTCCCCCGGCTGTACGATTCCCTGCTCGCCACCCTGTTACTCGGCACCCTGATCTATCACGAAGTCAGCGGCTCTGTGCTCACCGTCGCCTGGGGTGCGGAGGCAGTGGCGCTGCTGGCCGCGGGCTTCGCGCTGCGCGACCGCGTGCTCCGCCTCTCCGGCCTGGGGCTGTTCCTGATCTGCACGTTGAAACTCTTCTTCTGGGACCTGCGCAACCTGGAAACGCTGCCGCGGATCGTCAGCTTTATCGTCCTCGGGCTGTTGCTGGTGGCGGTCAGTTGGGTCTACACGCGCTTCCGCGATCAGGTGCAGCGCTTTCTGTGAGGCGAGATCTGGGTCACCGCGGCCCCGGGTTGATACCGGCGTCGCTGTTGCCGCTCGGCACCCGGCGCCGGATCGGGCGTATGCTTCCGAGCACCAGCAGCAGCACGCCGGTACCGAGGAAGAGGGCGGTGCCGGGTTCCGGAGCCGCGCCCTCGATCATGGAATCGTCGCGGACGGCGGTTATAAAGCGCTGTGAGCTGCCGGGTGTCTGCGGAGTCCAGACGGAGACCCTGTCCAGAAAAGACTCGGGGATCCGGCCTTGGGAATAGGCGGACTGTGCCAACTGAATGTATGGCAGCGCGGCGGGATCGGGTTTGGTGTCGCCCATGGTGCCCATCAACTGCCAGATGGCCAGGGAGACAGGGCCTTCCACGTTGTTCACCATCTCCGGGATGGAACTGGGCGCTCCCAAGTACAAAGAATAGGAGGCCAGGAAAGCCACTTCGTCTTCCGCTGGGGTGGAGGGAGTGGTGAGATTCCCCGTGTAGGTTGTGTTGACGTAGGTTTCCAGGTGCAAATCCAGGCAGAAAACCGACAGATCGGGGCCCCCGTCGAGCGACGCCAGGTACGGGCCGACGATGATGCCTTGATAGTTCCAGGAGTAATTTCCGGTGAGGTTGATGGTGGCTGCCTGCATGCTCGGGCAGAGGAGCAGGATTGCCGGAATGACGACGGCGGTCAGGATGAAACTGCGAGTGTATGAGCGCATGTTTACTTATCGTCCGTTTGGGAGCTTTCCGATAGGGTCGCCGCGATATAATCGGTATCGACAGCCTCCAGGGAGAACCATTGGGATCCAATCGACCCTTGCCGGCGCGCGGCGGTGCCTTGCCCATCGCCACCCGCGGCGCCGACCGCTACTTCGAGCTCAAATCGCAGATTCACCGCAAGCTCATCGGCGTGCTCAACCTGGAACGCGCGTCGTCCATCCCCAAGGACCGCATTCGCGCCGAGATCGGCAAGGTGGTGGAGCGCCTGCTCGACGAAGAGCGCGTACCCATGACGACGGCCGAGCAGACCAGGATCGTCGAGGAAGTGCTCGATGAGGTGCTAGGTCTCGGCCCTCTGGAAACGCTGCTCAAAGAGCCCAGCATCAGCGACATCCTGGTCAACCGCTACAACAAGGTATTCATCGAGCGCAACGGCAAGCTCTCGGAAACCACCGTGCGCTTCAAGGACGATGCGCACCTGCTGCACATCATCGAAAAGATCGTCTCGCAGGTGGGCCGGCGCATCGATGAAGCCCAGCCGATTGTGGATGCCCGCCTGCAGGACGGCTCGCGCGTCAACGCCATCATTCCGCCGCTGGCTCTGGACGGTCCCTGCCTGAGTATCCGCCGCTTCGGCCGCCACGTCATCACGCAGGACGAAATGTTGCAGTTCAAGACCCTGACGCCCGGCATCCTGCGCTTCCTTTCGGCGTGCGTGCAGTGCAAGGTCACGGTGCTGATCTCCGGCGGGACCGGCTCCGGCAAGACCACCATGCTCAACGCGCTCTCGCGCTTCATCCCCGAGGAAGAACGCATCATCACCATCGAAGACACGGCGGAATTGCAGCTTCAGCAGCGCCACGTCATCAAGTTCGAAACCCGCCCGCCCAACCTGAACAAGGAAGGCGGCATCAACCAGCGGATCCTGCTGCGCACCGCGCTGCGCATGCGGCCGGACCGGATCATCGTCGGCGAGTGCCGCGGCGCCGAGGCCCTGGACATGCTCCAGGCCATGAACACCGGAGTTGAGGGGTCCATGAGCACGGTGCACGCCAACACGCCCCGCGACGCTTTTTCGCGCCTGGAAACCATGGTGATGATGGCCGATCTCGAAATTCCCACCCGCGTGATTCTCCAGCAACTGGCCAGCGCCATCAAGCTGGTGGTGCAGGTATCCCGGTTGCAGGACGGAAGCCGCAAAGTGCTCAGCGTCAGCGAGGTGCTGGGCGTGAAGGACGAAAAGGTGGATTTGCAGGAGATCTTCACTTTCGACCGTATCGGCGTGACCGATGCCGGCAAGGTGCAGGGCCGTTTCCGCGCCACCGGCGTGACGCCCAAACTTCTGGAGCGCCTGCGCATCAGCGGGGTGACCGTGCCGCCGGCGATCTTCGAGGAAGTCGTTCCGGTCAATCTGTAGTAGAGTTTTCACATGCGGAGGTTGTGGCTTCTGTGGGTGGGGGCGGTGGCGCTGGCGGGCGCGCAGCCGAAGCCGGATCAGAGGGAATTCAACCTCATGCTGGACCAGATCCGCGCCGCCATCCGCGCGGAGGATTGGCCCGAGGCCTCGCGCCTCTCGATGCGCCTGAGCAACACGCTTCTGGAACTGCGCTCCCGGTCACAGGCTACTCCCGGGCTGGAGCTGCAGCACCTGGAAATGCTGGCGGGCAAGGACAGCATCACGCGCAATCCCCTGTTGCCCAGGATGGCGCGCGCCGCTTTCGAAGCCGGCGAATGGCCGCGCGCCGAGGCGCTCGCCAAGGAGGCGCTGGAAGCGGCCAAATGGGGCGTGTTCTGGTGGACCGGCGATGCCATTCACCAGGGCAACATCATCCTCGGCCGCCTGGCGCTGCGCGAATCCAAGGTGGAGGCCGCCAAACGCTTTCTGCTGGCTGCCGGCAGGACGCCGGGCAGCTCGTCCCTGGACGGGCCTGGCCCCAATATGGCGCTGGCCAGGGACCTTCTGGGTCGCGGCGAGACCGCTACTGTGCTCGCTTACCTGGAGTCCTGCGGCCAGTTCTGGAGCGGCAATCGCGGCAAACTGCCGGAGTGGATCGCCCTGGTGCGCGCCGGCCTGACGCCGGACTTCGGCCTCAATCTCGGGTATTAGCGGGATGCGGGTGTTATGATGCGACTGAAACGGGCGGCGAGCGAGTGGAGCGGGAACAGGTACTGGCCAAACTTCGTGAAAGGATCGTGCGGTTCGCGGCATCTCATCTATCGAGGGACGCCGCCGAGGATCTGGCCCAGGAGGTGCTCCTGCTGCTGCACGAAAAGTACGCCCACCTGGAACGGGTGGAAGACCTGCTGCCGCTATCGCTCCAGATTGTGCGCTTCAAGATCATGAGCCAGCGCCGAAAATCGGTGCGGCGTGGTGAGTACACGCAGGTTTCGATCAGCGATATTCAGTTGCCCGATCTGGACGCCAATCCGGCGGAGTATGTGGAACGCAAACAGATGCTGGAGCGGCTTGCCAGGGCGATGAGCGGTCTGGGCGAGCGGTGCCGCGAACTGATGCGGCTGAAACTGCAGGGCAAGGCGTTTCCAGAGATCCAGAAGATCATGGGAGTGGCGGCGATCAATACGATTTACACCTGGGACCACCGCTGCCGCAAGAACCTGTTGGAGGCCATGGGCGGGAGCTGGGAGCCGCCTGAGCGATGAGCCCGGAAGACATCAAGAAGCTGTTGGGCGGATACGCCACCGGCACGCTGACCGCGGCAGAGCAGGAGGCGCTGTTTGCCGCCGCCCTGGACGACCAGGAACTGTTCGACGCGCTGGCCCGGGAACAATCGCTGCGCGATCTTTTGCGCGATCCGGCTGCCCGGGCGGATTTGCTGAGCGCGCTGGACAGGCCGGCCGCCCGGCCTGCCGGTTTCTGGCAATGGCTTCGCCGTCCCATGGTGGCGGGGTTGGCGACGGCGGGCGTCGCCGCGATCGCGTTGGTGGCGGTGTGGCAAGTCACGCGTTTTCAGCATTTGAAGCGGCCGGCCGCCACAATCGTGGCGGAATTGAAGCGCCCGGATGCGGTGCCCGCCGTGCCAGAGGCGCCGGCCGCTCCGGCGGCCAAGCCGGCGGAGGACAGACCGCGGACGAAGCTCGCCGATGCTCCCGACGCGGCAATGGCGGAGAAGAAAGCGGCGCACGTGATGGCGCTGCCTTCGGCCGCACAGCCGGCGGCCGAGCTCATGAAGGACAAGGCAATCGTGTCCACGGTGGCGCCTCCGCCGCCTGCTCCCGCGGCAGCGCCTGCCTTGATGGCGCGCAAGGCCGAAGGCGATGCGACGGCAACCGGGCGGGCGGTGGGGACCATATCCGGCGCCGTTCATAAAGAAGGTACCCTTGACGTGCGCGCGCTTTTCTATGCCAACCAATTGCCGCCGGCGGCTAGCGCATTCGTGCAGCCGGGTGGCGGCGGTGGCGGCGCGGCGCCTCTGGCCCGCCCGCTGGCGCCTCGGAGGGATGCTCCGCAAACGGCAACGTCCGCCGCGGATCTTGCCGCGCCTGTGCCGGCCGCCGCGCCGCGCCTCGGCGTGCGCGTCAGCATTCTGCGCGGCGCGAGCGAAGTGGATCTCGCCACCGCGCTGGATCCGGGCGAGACGGTACGCCTGAAAGTGACTCCGAACGCCGATGGCTTCCTGTACGTCGTCGAGGGCTCGCGGACGATAGCGAGCGGCGCGGCGCAGCGCCTGCGGCCTTTCGAAACGCCGGAACTGCGTTTCGAGGGGAGCGGGCAGAGACAGTTGTACGTGATGCTCTCGCGGCGTCCGCAAACCGTGGAGCCGCAATCGCTCGGCAGCCTCGCCGGCGACAATCTGATCGGGACTTCGGCGGGTGCGACCTACGTGGTGACCGGCCGGCCCGATGCCGGCGCACAGCAGGTAGTCGTGCCGGTCACGCTGACGTACCGGTAGGAAGATTTGTCCGAGCTTCGCTCGGATTGGCAGGCTGAAGCCTGCCCCACCAATGCAGTCAAACGGCACGACTTGGTGGCGCAGGCGGTTCCGCCTGCGAGAAACTTGTCGCGCTGACGTACCGGTAGGGGAACTCTGGACGGGCCGGGAGGCCTGTTTGAATGTATAAGTA
>PLDO01000401.1 GCA_003136215.1 Bryobacterales bacterium | reverse complement strand
CCCGGACTATCACCGCGCCACCGATACGCCGGACAAGATCGACTACAAGCAGATGCAGGTGGTGTCGAAGACGATGGGTGCGGTGGCGTGGGCCCTGGCCACGCAGGCGGGCCGTCCGCAGTTGAACAGCAAACTGCCGGAGCAGTTGGTGAAGGACATGAAATCGGCCAAAGATCAGAACTGGGGGCAGATTACCCCGGTGCTGACCCCGCTGCCGGGCATGCCGTATTGAAGTTCAGATGAAGATACGCGACGCGATCAAACTGGTGGAGAAGGATGGCTGGCGCATGGTGGCGCAGGAGGGCAGCCACCGGCAGTACAAGCACCCTGCCAAGAAGGGCCGCGTTACCATCGCGGGACATCCGTCCATGGACCTCGATCCGAAGACGCATGGTAGTATCCTGAGACAAGCGGGGTTGAAATGAAATACGCCGTTCTCTTCGAACAGACCGCCACCGGCTACAGCGCGCATGTCCCGGATCTTCCCGGCTGTGTCGCGGCCGGGTCGACGCTTGTCGAGACGACCGATCTGATTCGCCGCGCGATCGTCCTTCACCTTGCGGGTATGCGGGAGGACGGGGATCCGATCCCCGAAGCCAGGACGATCGCCGAGTACATCGTGGCCGCCTGAGGTTGTCCAAGACGGGCATCCCGATCGCTTTCTTACCCACGGGACAGCACCCGGACTATCACCGCGCCACCTTGGTAAAGGACATGAAACTGGCCAAGGATCAGAACTGGGGGCAGATCACTCCGGTGCTGGCCCCGCTGCCGGGCATGCCGTATTAGGCTGCGACGCGCCGGACAGGGCGCCAGCCATAACCAAGGTCGGTATATTTTACTTCCGACAAAGACCGCAAGATGATGACAGCCCGCGGAATGCCTGAATTCGCACTCGATGAATTCCCGGCCGGCCGCGGGAAGGGAAGGTGGTCATCATATGAAACGGGATCTCGGACTTGCTGTTCTGTTGGCGCCGCTTGTGGCGTCGCTGCTTTGTCAGACGCCGGCGGCCGCGGCGGTTTCCGGCGCCATATTCACGACCGACGTGGCCGGGAGCATTGTCAATGCCAACGTTCAATACGCTTCGAAATGCGACGTGTACCTCGATGGCGGCCCCGGTAACCATGCGCCGGCCGGCGCCGCGGGTCTGCCCGCGGGGTACTACTATTTCCAGGTCACCGACCCAAGCGGTCAGACGTTACTGAGCACCGACGCGGTGTCGAATCGCCAACTGCACGTTTCCTCCAGCGGTGTGATCGACGCCTACACGGGTTCCGGCGGCCCTTCGCACCCGACGGGCGTCGATCAGGATCATCCGGAGTTGGGGGCAATCACCATCCGCCTGGCCAATTCGACCTGCCCGACAGACTATCTGGATACGCCGAACGGCGGCGGGGTTTACAAGGTGTGGGTGACTCCCGCGGCAGACTTCGTCGGCGATCCCACACTTGTGGACAATAGCTGTGGCAACGGATGTTTCCACGGGTTCGTGCCATCCAAATCCAAGACCGACAATTTCAAAGTGATGCCCACTACCGCGACCTTTTGCCTTACGGTGATCAAACAACTGGTTGACAATAACGGCGCAGCTACCGCAGGTGTGGGTTGGCAGATGCAACTGACGGACTACTCCGGGGTCACCAACAACTTCCTCTCGCTCACCGGCACAGACGGCTCCGCCACCATCTGTAACTTAGTGGCCGGCACCTACACCGTTGCGGAAGTCCAAAAGTCAGGTTACGTTGTAGTGGGCCTCCAGGTGAACGGGGCTGTTTTGCCGGCGCAGAGCCTTTACTCGTTCCTCTGGACCACTAAGAGCCCCAGTCCATTCGTAGTGGTGTTCCAGAACCAGTACCAGGGAAGCCCGGAATAGCCGCCTACCCGGCCACCAGCGCCGCCCCGCGGCGGCGCAGATGAGGGGCGTGCGCCGCCACGTCCGCGAAGAAGGCGCCGGGATCGTCCGGAGCCAGGAGAATTTCCGAATCGCGCCCGATGCGCACGGCGACGCGCTTGCCCAGCACCGGTCCGAGGGAACTCTCTCCGACAAAGGTGATGGCGGCGTAGGGGATGGCCCAGCGGGTGAGTCCGGCGCGCACGCGCAGGGCCTCCGGCGCCGTGACATATTCCTGCGGCAGCGCGATCAGCAGCAGGACCAGCAGCACCGGGCCGCCGATCCATAGATTGCCGCCCGCCGCCAGGACTCCGACGACGTACAGGATGGCGGCGAACAGCCACACTTCGACCTTTGATCTGTGCTTCATATGTTTGAAGGGGAGGGCGGGGGAGGACCCCGCCCGACATTACGCGTTGCGTTTGCTCTTCAGCTCGTTCAACAGGCGATCGATCTCTTCCTGCTTCTCCATCGCCGCGAACTTGGCGTTCACATCGTCGCCACCGAGGTCCGCCTGCGCCTGCGCGGTGGCTTCGTTGCGACGCACCTTGCTCTTCATGCGGTCGAACGCCGCGGCATTTGCATTGTCACCCATGGCGTTACTTGCCTCCGTGGCCTTGCCGAGAGCGCGGGCGCGGCGGTGTTGGGCGATCAGCATATCGCTTTTCGATTCCGCCTCCGCCATCTTCTGTTGCAGGCGGAGGAGCGCCGACTTCAAATTATCCACCTGCGCTTTCTGATCCTCCACCTGCTGCCGGAAGCTGGCGGCGGTGGCCTTGTAGCTCATGCTGCGCTCCACGGCGGCGCGCGCCAGCGGGTCATCTTTCTTATCGAGAGCGATTCCCGCGCGGCTCATCCACTGCCGCTCGCTCTCCTCCGCTTCCTGTAGCTTCTTCTCCAGGACGTGCTGGTCGGCGATGGAAATCGCTACTTGGGTCTTGACTTGCAGCAATTGATTCTGCATATCGAGAATCACCTGCTTGATCATTTTTTCCGGGTCTTCCGCCTTATCCACCAGATCGTTCAGATTGGCCCGTACCAGTGTTGCTACCCGTTCCAGAAGTGCCATTGTCTTGCTCCTTATTGCCTACTGCTTCCCGCCTTCGTTCTTCGCCTGATCGTCCGATTTGGGTGCTTTGTCGGTGATCGTCCGCACCTTCGCAAACATTTCGCTGAACGGCATGCCGGAGAGGGTTTCGAACAGCGCGGGAACCTGCGCCGCTATCGCCGTGATGTCGCCCGTGATTTTGTTCATACCCGCGGTTGGGCCGTTGCCCGTGGACACGATGGTGATCTTGTCCACGTTGGCCAGGGGCGCCGCCAGCGCACGGACCACTTCCGGCAAACCGGTGATGAGTTTGTCGAGGATGGCCGCCTGGTTGAATTGCTGGTAGGCTTCGGCTTTGACGTTCATCGCCTTGGCTTCGGCCTCGCCCTTCTTGAAAATGATCTCGGCTTCCGCCTCGCCCTGCGCGCGGATGCTGGCGGCGCGGCCTTCGGCTTCCATGATCATGCGGTTCTTCTCGGCTCCGGCGAGGGTCTCAATGCGCTGGCGTTCGTACTCGGCCTGCCGGAGGACGGTGGCGGTGAGTTCGAATTCGCGGCGCTTGATTTCGGCCTGCTGCACCAGGGCCTCGTGCTCCTTTTCCACCTGGTGAATGGTGACTTCCTCGGCGCGCACGCGCTGCTGCATGATGTTGGTCTGGATCTCGTAAGTCTTGTCGGCCTGCGCCTGCTGCTTCTTGACCATCTCCAGGTATTCGGCCTTCTTGACTTCCAGATCGCGCTGCGCCTCGGCCTGCTTGGCCTGCGACAGCGTCTCGGCCAGGACGCGCGCCTGGTCGGCGTTGGTCTTGGCGATGGCCGATTCGCGCGAGGCATCGGCGCGCTTGATGGTGGTGTCGCGTTCGGCTTCGGCGGTGGCCACGTCGGCGTCGCGCTTGATGCGCGCGACATCCGGCCGGCCCATATTGGTGATGTAATCGTTCTTGTCGCG
>PLDO01000646.1:1813-18438 GCA_003136215.1 Bryobacterales bacterium | reverse complement strand
CGGCGCGCTCGGCGATGACGTGGCCGAGCAACGGGCGGCCGAGCAGGGCCAGATCGCCGATGAGGTCGAGGGCTTTGTGGCGGCAGCACTCGTCGGGCGCGCGGAGACCGCCGGGGTTGAGGACGCCGGCGGGTGTGAAGCAGACGGCGTTCTCCAGGGAAGCGCCGCGAATCAGCCCCATGTTGCGCATCTGGTCGAGATCGGACTCCCAGCCGAACGTGCGGGCGAAGGCGATTTCGGCGGCGTAGCTTTCGGGGGTCACGTCGAGTTCCAGGGACTGGCGGCCCACCGGCGCCGGGTAATCGGTATCGCAAGTGAGGCGGAAGCTTTCGGCGGGCAGGATGGAGATGCGCTTGCCTTTGTCTTCCACGCAAATGGGCCGCCGGATGCGGAGGTAGCGGCGCTTGCGGCGATACTGGCGGATTCCAGCCTGCTCGATGAGGCGCACGAAGGGGAGGCCGCTGCCATCGAGAATGGGCACTTCCAGGTTGTCGATCTCCACGTAGACATTGTCGATGCCCATGGAGTAGAACACGCTCAAGAGGTGCTCGGTGGTGGAGATGAGGACGCCCTGGCGCATCAGGCTGGTGGCATAGCTGACGCGCGCCACATGGCGCCAACTCGCGGGAATGGGGAAGCGGTCGAGATCGGTGCGCAGGAAGACCACGCCGGTGGAGACGGGGGCGGGGAGGATGCGAATGTTCACGGGCACTCCCGAGTGGAGGCCTACTCCGGAAGCCTCTACCGGGCGTTGTACCGTGGTTTCAAACCGCAAAGCGAATCTCCCGCATCTGGCACTCCTATTACAGCAAGCTCGGAACGTAACTACAAGTATCTGATGCGGAAGGACTTGTGAAAGTTACAATGTGGTCAAACAGCCACACTTTGCGGTCGTTTTGTGGTGAAACTGCGGCGCTGTGCGGCTATGGCAAGGGGGTTTCGCGGTGCAGCAGGTGTAGGACATTGCCGTCCGGATCGGTGAAAAAGGCCAGGGAGTTCCCGTTGGTGGTCTGCGCANNCGGGCGCGGATTCGATGATTTCGATCATGGAGCCGTCGGCGGCTTTGATGAAAACGGTTTTGCCGTGGGCGGACCGGTAGTTGATGACGAAATCCAGATACTCGACGTACCAGAGGGCGAGGCGGAGTGGATCGGGAGATGCGATCGCGACGTGTTCGATTCCGGTGACCATATGAGAGGATTGTAGCTGGAAAATACGCTGATAGGCCGGGAGGCCTGTCCTACCATGTCGACGGAAGAACTGGAAAATGAGCTTTCGCGTCCCAGCGAGGCGGATGTCGAGTTCCTGCGGCAACTGGAAGGGGACATCCTGATTCTGGGCGCGGGGGGAAAGATGGGGCCCTCGCTGGCGCGCCTGTGCCGGCGGGCGGCGGATGCGGCGGGAGCGGCGCGGCGCATCGTGGGGGTGTCGCGGCGGTTGGTTGCGGCGCCCGGAATCGATTGGCTCTGCTGCGATCTGCTGGACCGCGCGCAGGTGGAGCGGCTGCCCGATTGTCCGAACGTGCTTTATCTCGCCGGACGGAAATTCGGGTCGTCGGATAGTCCGGAACTCACCTGGGCGATGAATACGGTGGCGCCGGCGAACGTGGCGGAGCGTTTCCTCCGGAGCCGCATGGTGGTGTTCTCTACCGGCAACGTATATGCGCTGCGTCCGGTGGCGGCGGGTGGCGCGCGCGAGACGGACGCGCCGGCGCCGGTGGGCGAGTATGCGCAGAGCTGCCTGGGCCGGGAGCGGGTCTTCGAGTACTTCGCCAAGTCCCACGGACTGCGCTGCCTGTTCTTCCGCCTCAACTACGCGGTGGATCTGCGTTACGGCGTACTGGTGGATATCGCGCGCAAGGTGCATGCGGGAGAGCCGGTGGACCTGACGGTTCCCGCGTTCAACGCGATCTGGCAGCGCGATGCCAACTCCTACGCGCTGCGTGCGCTGGGGCACTGCGGCACGCCGCCCCGCATCCTGAATATCACGGGACTGGAGACGGTTGCGGTGCGGGCGGCGGCCGAGTTCTTCGCGGCGCGCTTCCAGCGGACCTGCCGGTTTCACGGCGACCCGGGGCCAGTGGCGCTGTTGAGCGATGCTTCGGCAGCGGCAGCGCTGATGGGGCCGCCCGGCGTGGACGCCGCCCGGCTGATGGACATGGTGGCCGAATGGGTGCTCGGTGGCGGAGAGAGTTTGCACAAGCCCACGCATTTCGAGGTGGCCGATGGGAAGTTCTGACCGGCTGGACCCGGCGGTGGCACAGGCGTTGCGGCGCGGCGTGGCAATCCCCGCGCATCCCCTGGCGCTCACTGCCCAACGCAAGCTTGACGAACGGCGGCAAGTGGCCTTGACCCGCTACTATTGCGATGCCGGCGCGGGCGGCGTGGCGGTGGGAGTGCATACCACGCAGTTTGCGATTCGCGACCCGAGGGTGGGGCTGTATGCGCCGGTGCTGAAGCTGGCAGCCGGAGCAATCGCGGAGTTCGAGCGCGCCGGCGGAAGACGGATCGTCCGGGTGGCGGGCGTGTGCGGCGCCACGGTGCAGGCGGTGCGCGAGGCGGAAGCGGCGCGCGACGCGGGCTACCATCTCGGCCTCCTGAGTCTGGCTGCCCTGCCCGACGCATCGGATAGCGAACTGCTGGCGCACTGCCGCGCGGTGGCGGAGACCATCCCAGTATGCGGGTTCTATCTCCAGCCATCGGTGGGCGGGCGCCTGCTGAGTTACGAGTTCTGGCGCGAGTTCTGCCGGATTCCGGCGGTGGCGGCAATCAAGGTGGCGCCGTTCAACCGCTATCAGACGCTGGACGTGGTGCGCGCTGTTGCCGGCAGCGGGCGCGCCGGGGAGATCGCGCTCTACACCGGAAACGACGACAACATCATCGCCGATCTGCTGACGGAGTTTCGCGTGATGGGACAGCGCCTGCACTTCAGCGGCGGCTTGCTGGGGCAGTGGGCGGTGTGGACGCGCCGCGCGGTGCAACTGCTGGAGGCCGTCCGCGCGTGCCGCGACGCGGCGGGCGAGGGTGCGGCGGAGATCCTGGCCGGGGCGGCGGCGCTGACGGACGCCAATGGCGCGCTCTTCGACGCGCGCAACGGCTTTGCGGGCTGTATCGCCGGCCTGCACGAGATTCTGCGGCGGCAAGGCTTGCTGGAAGGGCGCTGGTGCCTCGACCCGGCGGAGGACTTGTCGGCCGGACAGTTGGAAGAGATCGACCGGGTGTGCGCCAGCTATCCCGAACTCGGAGACGACGAGTTCGTGAGGGAGCATCTGGACTGCTGGCTCGGCTGAAGCCTGGTATTGAGGGAACTACCGTTTCTTCTCGGCCAGGCGGGTGGCGAACTTCGCGATGTTGATGATGGCGCGCTCGTGGGTGCCTTCGCCGATTTTCTCTTTCTCGTCGTGCGCTTCCACGCGGAACTCCACGCGCCGGCCATCCACCCGGATGACCTCGGCGGTGAAGGTTACGGACATGCCGATGGGCGAGGCGCCCAGGTGCGCCACGTTGACGTGCGTGCCCACGGTATCGTAGCCAGGCTCCAGAAAGGGGAGCACGGCGTTACGGCACGTCCACTCCATAAAACCGATCAGGCGCGGGGTAGACAGCACGCGCGCGCCCTCGTCCCCCAGGAAAGAGATGGCGACCTCGCTGGTCACCAGAACCTGGAACTCGCCTTTGGTACCGATCGGGATGTTCGCCATACGGACTATGCGGCCGCCAGGGCCGCGAGAACGCCGCGCTCGTAACTCAGCGACCGCTGCATGCCCATCATGGGATCTTTGGCATTGATCTCATATTCCATGTTGACGCAGCCAGTGTAGCCCATTTTCTTGAGCTGCTTGAAAATGGCCGGGAACGAAAAGGCGCCGTCGCCGATATCGCACTGGCTGTCCTTGTCTTTCAGATCGCGCAGGTCCTTGACGTGCATATCGAAGAGGCGATCGCCGGCTTCGCCGATGGTCTTCACGACGTCGATGCCGGTGCGCGCGGAGTGGCCGATATCCATGCACAGGCCGCAGCGCTTATCCAGCTTGCGCACCACTTCGAGCACGGATTGCGGGGTCGGGAAATTCTTGTCCTCGGGGCCGTGGTTGTGGATGGCGATGCGGATGTTATATTCCTTGACCAGCGTCTCCACGGCCTTCATGTTCTCGTGCGTCGGCGCGCAGACCATCATGGGCAGGCGGGCGGCCTTGGCGTACTCGAACTGCTTGCGAAGATCGTCCACGGTGACGCCCTTCGTCATATCCACGTTGCCGCCGCTGGTGACGATGAAGCCGGCGGCGTCGAACTCGGCCCGGCCGGCGGCGGTTTCCGCGGGCGGGGCGCCGATCTTGAGGTGAATGTCCTTGATGCTGACGTACTTCACCTGCAGCTTCTTGAGCATCTCGATGGCGGTGTGCCGGTCAAATTCGCGCAGGGAATAGGTGGCGACCCCCAGCTTCATTCCCCAAGGCTCCGGCTCGACGACGGCGGAGGCAGGCGTAGCGCCAATGGCGCTGAGACCCGCCGCTCCGGCGGCGGCGCCCAGAAAACCGCGGCGTGAGGTTTCGAAATTCATGGATGCATTGCTCCTGTTGGTAAACGTCAATTCTACTCCCCGGCGTAGCGCTTTGGGGCGCGGGTCAGGCCCTATGCCACCCGGCGCGCCGCGGTCAGGGCGCGATCGATGCCGTCGATCCGGGCGTACTCCGCTTCCCAGAAGGACTGCGATTTCATCTCCTCCAGGTAGGCGTGGGAATAGCCGAATGCCGACCAGACCTCCTCTTTGCAGGCGAAGAGGCGTTCCTTTTCGGCGCGCGGGCGGACATCCTGGATGTCCACCTCTCTGCCGCCGCGGAAGACGCTCTCGAACCAGCCGCCGAGTTTGGCGGCATCGATGGGGCCGCGGCGCTCGGCGAGGTCGGCCAACACGGAAGGATAGCGGTCGAAACCGTCGGTGGCGATGGTGACCACGTTGTCGTTGGGACCGAGGCCCAGGTGGTGGGCCAGACGGATGGCGCCCAGGATGTTGCAGATGCCGGAGATTCCGAACAACCCCTCGAGACCGGCGAGCGTGCCCGGCGGCAGGTGCAGGAGGGATTCCACGAAGGGCAAGCGGCGCTCCAGAAGTTCCAGGCCCATCACGCAATCGTCGTCGTGAATCAGGGCCACGTAGTCGGTGGTCAGGACGTTGTGGATGAGGGTCACCATCTTGTCGCCGATGCCTTCGATGCGGTGCGTGCCCCGGCCGTTGTTGAACAGGGTGGAACACTCCATCGGTTCCAGCGCGCAGGTCACGGATTCGGGGAACTTCGCCTTGATCTCGTCGCCGGCGGCCAGGGTTCCGGCGGAGCCGGGCGCGGAGACGAACGCGGCCACGCGGCCGTTGCCGTGGCTGACCGCGGCTTCGAGCGCGCTGCGTCCCGTCACATAGCGATGGAAGCGATAGTTGGGCAGCAGTTCGAATTGCGCCAGAACCTTGTTCTTCGGGTCCTTCTTGTAGAGTTCAGTACGCTCCAGCACCAGGATGACATCGCTTTCCGAGCCGGGCGTGAGATCCAGCTCACCGCCGTACTGCCGGATGCGCGCGTAGCGTTCCTTGCTCATGCCCTCGGGCATGATGACGATGGCGGGGTAGCCCTTGAGGTGCGAAACGTAGGCCACGCCGATGCCGAAATTGCCGGTGGATGGCCCGATCACGGTATGAACATCGGGTGAGATTTCGCCGGCCAGCTCACCTTCCATCAGCGTGGCATATGCGGGCCCGACCTTATGACTGCCCGACGGGAAATGGCGGCCCACCATAACGATGATATTGGCCTGGACGCCGGTGAGTTCCCGTGGCAGGACGATGTGACGGATCCGCTGGTCGGGCGCGCGCCACGTAATGTTGAACAGGTTGATGGGGTCCAACTCACCCCCCGATCGGATCGGCAACTCGGGGTGCAACATCTCCGCATAGGTCGGGCCGGGTATCGTCGGTTTCATAGGACTCCTTAGAATCTCTCCCACAGTGCTTTGGCTCTGGCGGCGGCTTTTTCGGCGATCGCGCGCTCGTCGAGGTTGACGCAGTGCCCGCCGCGCAGGACCCAACGGCCATTCACCATCAACGAATCGACGGGCGCGTTGGAGACGCCGAACAGAAGGTGGCCGAACAGGTTGAAGCTGTCGATCGGTGTTGGCGGAAAGTAATCCACCAGCAGCAGGTCGGCGCGCGCGCCGGGCGCGATGCGGCCGACTTCGGTTCCCCAGATCTGTCGGACGATGTCGCGGTTGCCGCGGAACAAGGCGGCGCAGGCTTCGGCGCCGCCCACGCGGGAATCGCGAGCGCGGACTTTTTGTAACTGAGTTGCAGCTTTGAATTCGTCCCACATGCGCGGCGAATAGCCGTCGGAACCCAGTCCCACAGTAGTTCCGGAGTGAAACAGGGCAGGCAGGTCGGCGATCCCTACGGCGTTGTTGCAATTGGATTGCGGATTGTGGACCACGTTGACACGGTGGCGCGCCAGGGCCGTGCGCTCGGAAGCGGTGATGTGAATGCAGTGGGCGGCGAGCGCCTTTTCGTTCAGCACGCCGGCGGCGCAGAGGCGGCGGACCGCCGAACGGTCGCAAACATCTTCGGCCACGTGAATGTGGAAGCCGGCGCCGAGCGACTGGTTGGCCTCCACGCAGGCGGCGAGGGTGCGGTCGCCCAGCGTGAAGGCGGCGTGCAGGCCGAACATGCCGCCCACCTGCGCGGCGGGGCGGACGCGCTCCAGAAATCGCACGTTTTCGCGAATCCCCGCGTCCGCGCCGCGGCGGCCGTTGCGGTCGCTGGTTTCATAGCAGGTGGCCCCACGCAGTCCGACCTCGTGAAACGCCCGCTCGACGGAATCCAGGCTGCCGGCGCAGGCATTGGGGCTGGAGTGATGATCGATCACGGTGCCCACGCCGCAGCGGGCGGAATCGATCAAGCCGGTAAGCGCGCTGTAGTACACGTCCTCTTCGGTGAGGGCGCGGTCGAGGCGCCACCAGAGTTTCTTGAGGATCGCCGGAAAATCCGGCGGCGGGGGACCCGGCAGGTGGATGCCGCGCGCCAGCGTGCTGTAGAGGTGGGTGTGGCAGTTGATGAGCGCGGGCATAAGCAGGCGGCCCTGAAGATCCACCGCGTGAGCATCCGTCGCGCGCCCGCCGCGCACGCTCCCGATGGCGCCGTCGTCGAGGACTTCCACGCTGCCCGAATCGAGGACGCGATCGGCGGAGTCGAAGGTCAGAATGCGCGCGTTGGTGAGAATCATGACGCGGCCATGTGCATAACGACGTGGGTGCCGGCCGCGCCGGCGATGGCGGGGGCGACGTGCTCCGTGCAGGTGACAATGCACTCCTGGCCGCCGCCTTCGACAAACTCGATGGCGGAAGCGATTTTGGGTCCCATGGAGCCGGCCGGGAACTCGCCGGCCGCGAGATATGCGCGCGCCTGGGCAACCGTGATGGTATCCAGCCACTGCTGCCCGGGTTGGCCGAAGCGGATGGCGACGCGATCCACGCTGGTGACGATGATCAATTTCCGCGCGTGCAGATCGCGCGCCAGCAAGCTGGATGCGCGGTCCTTGTCCACCACGCCTTCCACGCCTACCAGGCGGTCGCCTTCCCAGGCCACGGGGATGCCTCCGCCGCCGCAGGCAATCACCACGACGCCCGCCTGGAGAAGGCAGCGAATGGCATCCTCTTCCATGATGCGCAACGGAAGGGGCGATGCCACCACGCGGCGCCATCGTCCGGGCTCGATTTCCATGAGTTCCCAGTGAGGCCGGTCGCGCCGGACTTCCGCCGTTTCGGCGGTGTTATAAAAGCCTCCGATCGGTTTGCTGGGGTGGACCATATCGGGATCGCCTTCGCTCACCAATACCTGGGTGATGACGGTGGCCGCGGTCCGCCGGATGCCCTCGCGGCGAAACAATTCGAACAGGATGCGCTGAATCATGTACCCCATGCCGCCCTGGGAATCGGAAACGCACGTGTCCAGGGGAAGCCTGGGGACGCGGCGCTCGCCTTCTTCGGAGCGGATCAGGATGTTGCCGATCTGCGGACCGTTGCCGTGGGTGATGACGATTCCGGCGTCGCTCTGGAAAAGAGGAACGAGATGGCCCAAGGTCTCCGCGGCGTGTTCGAACTGCTGGGGAATGGTTCCCGGCTCTCCGGGGCGCGTAATGGCATTGCCGCCAAGAGCGATGACGAGCGTTTCAGAGTGGCATAAGGCTCCGCCTTGTGCATCCGAGCGAAGCTCGGACTTCTTATTCATACTCGATCTCGAGATTGGCCATGGTAAGAGCCATGATGGCCTTGGCGGTGTGCAGGCGGTTTTCGGCCTCCCGATAGACCACGGAGTTGGGCCCATCAATGACTTCGTCGGTGACCTCGTTGCCGCGGTCGGCGGGCAGCGGGTGCATGTAGAGCACATCGGGACGGGCCAGTTGCATGCGTTCCCGATGGCAGATCCAGCCCGTGTACTGTTTGGCAATGCGCAGCGATTCCGCCGGATTACTGCCCATGGTATCCAGGCAGCCCCAGCTCTTGGGGATGACCACGTCGGCATCGCGGAAGGCTTCATCCATGTCGTCCGTCACGCGGAACTGGCCGCCGCCGAGACGGGCGTTCTCCGCGGCTGCCTGCATGGTCTCGGGCATCAGATTATATTCCGGCGGATGGGCCAGGGTCACGTCCATGCCGAAGCGCGGCATCAGCATGATGAGGCCTTGCGGCACGGAAAGCGGCTTGGCATAGCTGGGCGCGTAGGCCCAGCTGACGGCGATCTTGAGGCCGCGCAGATTGCGGCCGCGCAGTTCGCGAATGGTCATCAGGTCGGCCAGCGTCTGGCAGGGATGGTCCACATCGCACTGCATGTTGATGACCGGCGCGTCCGCCCATCTGGCGACTTCGCGCATGTAGGCGTTGCCTTCGCCGGGCACGAGATCGTGGCGAATGGCGATGGCGTGGCCGTAGCTGGAGAGGATGATGCCGGTGTCTTTGGGACTTTCGCCGTGCGAAACCTGCATGACGTCGGCGGTCAGAAAATGAGCGTGGCCGCCAAGCTGGGTCATGCCGGCTTCAAACGAATTCCGCGTGCGCGTGGACTTGTCGAAGAACATCAGGAAGATGGTCTGGTCGGCCAGGTAGCGGTGAGGCACGCGCCCCTTGAACTTACGCTTGAGGTCGCTCGCGACATCCAGCAGAACGTCGAGTTCGGCGTCGCTCCATTCCTGGGTGGTGATCCAGTCTCGTCCCTTGAAGAGGGCTTTTTTCATGGTTTCTCCTGAAGGCCGGCCACGTTGGCAAAATGAACGTGACGCGGATCGCCGATGGATTCCATCAGCAATTTGAGTTTGAGGTACGGCAGCATGTCGAGCCTGCCCGTGGCGGGCTGCCACGACAGGACTTCGTTATCGCTCAGGCGGATTTCCACTTGGGCGTCGGCGCTGTGAAACCAGGCACGGTCGGCCGCGGGGTCGATGGCGAGCGAATAGCGCCGGCACTCCAGCGTGCCGTGAATCGTGCGCGCGTCCCAATCGATGTAGAAGGCGTTGGCCCCGGCGTCGGCATCGTAGGTTTCGCGGCTGCCGAAAAAACGCGGTTTCTCCACCTGCGGGCCGCCATCCTCGGGACAGAAGATATCGCAGTTGCCGCACTCGTTGCAGGCGTCGGCGTAGTTGGCGAGTTGGTGCGCCTTCACGATGCGGAGAACGCCGCCCGGAATGCGGCGGACTCCATCGGGCATCAGTTCGAAGTTGTCGTACTCGATGGTTACCGGAAGGGTCTCGTAGGCGAAGTTGGCGTCGTTGGGACAGACCGGCACGCACTTGTCGCAGTTGGTGCAGTCGTACAGCCAGAGTTTGGAACCGATCTTGCGCGGTGTACCCTTGTTGCGCTCCCATGCATAGCGCGGATTGGCGGTGGCTTCGGCCACCAGAATGGGGGTGTTGCGCAAGCCGGCGGTGTGAACATCGCCTCCCTGCCCCCGGTAGCGCTGCACGAACTCCGCAATGTTCGACGCGCCCACGCGCTGCATCTCGGCGCCGAGGTTGTCCAGATAGCGGCTCAGGCGGGCGTAGCCGCCGGGGCGCAGGAGGTCGGTGCAGGTGGTGACGGGGACGAAATTCATGGCCACGGCGGCGGCCATATTGTGCGCGTCGATGCCGCCGGAAAACGAGATCGGGATTGGTTCCGGCATGCGGGCGCGGAACTTCCGCACCAGATTCATGGCAAGCACGTGCAGCGGCGCGCCGGACATGTACATGACCTCGTCGCCGAATACCTGTTTGTGATTCTTCACTACCAGGGTGTTGGTGAACTTCAGGGAGAGGCTCCTGCCGTGGCGGCGGGCCAGACGCTGAAGACGGGGAACGAGGTCCAGCGCCTCGTCGAATTGCAGGTCGTTCTCGAACGCCGGCGGGTGGAGTTCGATCTCGCGGTAGCCCAGGACGTCATGGAGCAGGTGGACGACCTCTTCTTTGCCAAGCAAAGTGGGGTTGAGCTTGATGCAGACGTGGCAGCCCATTTCCACCAGCAGGAAGGTGACGATGCCTTCGATTTCTCCGGCGGGACAGCCGTGGAAAGTGGATAGGCTGACGGTATCGCTGATGCACGTGGGGAACGGCAGATCGCGGTACTGCTGGAATTCGCCGGCGAGTTCCGCGCGCAGTTCGTCGATGATGGGTGCGGCGTTTCGCATGGAGGCGATCCACGAACGGACGCGCGGGGAGCGGATGCCTTCGAGGTTGTAGCCCACGCTCATGTCGAAGACGGTGTCCGAGGGGTTGGCAGGCGAAACCGCCTGCCCCACCAGCGGAAGTCCGCTGCACGCATTGGTGGGGCAGGCGGTTCCGCCTGCCAGTTGAGACGCTTTCAATATCTCCAGCAGCATCGCCGCCTTGACATATTCGCGCAGGGATTGTTCGAGCTTGAGTTCCTGCGACCACTCGACGTTGTAGCCCACGTTGGCGGCGTCGATGCAGGGGCGCGGGATCTTCAGCTCGTCCAGAATCTGCACCGTCTTGAGCTCGATGATACGCGCCCCGCCCAGCCAGGAAAGCGCGATGTTCTGCGCCAGTTGCCCGTGCGGGCCGGCGGCCGGACCGAGCGGCGTGCCCGCGCGATGGCCGTGAAACTCCACCGACAGGTCCAGCCCGGGGATGCCGCGAAAGAATTTGTTCGCCGGAAGATCGAAGATTTTACCTTCCCGTGAAAACTCGAGGAAAGCCCGCCGCAACAGCAGCGGCAGCGGAATCGGAACCAGTTCAGCCATTGCCGTGCTTTACCGTCGCCGCATAAACCAGCGGAAACGCCGCGTACCACTGGGCCGCTTCCACCAGGTGGCGAATGGGCACGCGCTCGATCACGCTGTGCGCCACCTCCTCTTCGCCGGGGCCGAAGCCGATGGTCGGCACACCCATCAGGCCCATCGACGCCACGCCGTTGGTGCTGAAAGTCCACTTGTCCACCACCGGTTCTTTGTCCCAAAGCCCGCGGAAGGTGGCGATGGCGGCCTGCGCCAGCGGGTCCGTTTCCGCCAGCACCCAGGTGGGATAGTATTTCTCCATGGGATAGCGCAGGCCGGTGTAGCTCGGCACGTCGTAGGTGAGGATTTCGATCTCGGCGTCTTCGGCGCCGGGGAGCGCGCGGACTTCGGCGATGGCGCTTTCCTTGCTTTCGCCGGCGGTGAGGCGGCGGTCCAGGTGAATCGAGCAGGCTCCGGGGACGGCGCACAGGGAAGGCGACAGCGAGCGGATCTCGGTAACGGCGATGGTCCCCTTGCCGAGGAAAGCGTCGTCCCTGAGGCGCGTGTTGAGGCGCTCCACCTCGGCCACGAGACGGCCCATTTTGTAGATGGGGTTATCGCCGCGCTCGGGGGCGCTGGCGTGGCAGGATTTGCCGCGCAGGTGAACTTCAATCTCCATGCGGCCGCGATGCCCGCGATAAATCCCCAGCTTGCTGGGCTCGGTGATGACCACGCAATCGGGGCGGATGCCGTCTTCCTTCAGAATGTAGAGCCAGCACAGACCGTCGCAGTCTTCCTNNGTCGCAGGCGCCGCGGCCAAAGACGTAGCCGTCCTCCACCTTGCCCTGGTAGGGATCCCACGCCCATTCCTTGGGATCGCCCACGCCCACGGTGTCGGTGTGGGAGTCCATCATGATGACGGTTTTGCCGGAACCGATGCGGCCCAGGATGTTGCCCATGGGGTCGATGCGCACTTCGTCGAAACCGGCCTTCTCCATTTCCTGGCGGATGCGGGCCACCACCGGGCCCTCGTGGCCGCTCTCGGCGGGAATGGCGATGAGGTCGCGCAGGAAGCGCACGATATCGGCCTCGTAGGACTGGGCCAACTCCGCCAGCCGATGGCGGTCGAGGATTGCAGCCGGGGGTGCGGTCATAGGGCGAACATCGCCTCCTCATCCAGATTCGCCGGCCGTTCGGCGTGCAGCGCGCGCAGCACGTCTTCGGGGCGGATGGGCAGTTTGCGGATCCGGATGCCGACGGCGTGGAAGATGGCGTTGGCAATGGCCGGAGCCGGACCGTTGATGGGCACTTCAGAGATGGATTTCGCGCCGTAGGGCCCGAGAGGCTCGTCGGTCTCAATCAGGATGGTGGTGAGCTTCGGCATATCCTGGAACCCGAACATTTTGTAGTCCAGGAAGTTCGGATTGAGCGGCCGGCCGTCGGCATCGAGCACGAGTTCCTCGGTAAGCGCATAGCCCAACCCCTGCGCCACGGCCCCTTCCACCTGCCCTTCGGCCTGCATGGGGTTGATGGCCGTGCCGGGATCCACCGCGCTGGCCAGGTGAAGCACGTGCACCTGACCGGTCTCGGTATCGACTTCCACTTCGGCAAAGGTCGCGCAGAAAGGCGGCGGGCTATCGGTATTGAAATGCGAAGCGCCGTCCATGATCTGGAACTTTTCCTTGTACATGGCCTGCATGGCGAGATCGGTCATGCTGACTGCTTTCCGGCAGGCGCAGGTGGTGAAGACTTCGTTGTTGGCGCAATCCAGCTGGTCCACCGGGGCGTCGAGCATCCTGGAAGCCACCTCCAGCACCTGGGCGCGAACCTTGCCGGCTGCCTTTTTGACCGCCCCGCCGGAAATGATGGTGGTACTGCTGGCATAGGCGCCTACATCGAACGGGGTGATGTCGGTATCGCCCGAAGTGATGATGACTTTGTCCAGGGTGACGCCGAGGGTTTCGGCGGCGATCTGGGAGAGCACGGTGTCGGCGCCGGCGCCCACGTCGCTGGCGCCCACTTGCAGATAGAACGAGCCGTCTTCGTTCATCTTGAGGAAGGCGGATGCCCAGTCGACGCCGGCGATGCCAGAACCCTGCATGGTGCACGCCATGCCAACGCCGCGCCTCAGGTGACTGTGCCCGCTGGGGAACTTCTTGCGCTTCTGCGCCCAGCCGATGGCCCGCGCGGCACTCTCCATGCATTGCGGCAGACCGCAACTGCGCACCACGCGCGGCAGTCCCTCTTTGCCCTCGCCGAGCTGCGCGGAAAGCAGGTCCGTGTCGCCCAGGCGGATGACATTCATCCGGTGGAAGTCGAGCGGGTCCATACCCAGTTCGCAGGCGATCTCATCCACCAGCGTTTCCTGCGCGAAGAATCCCTGCGGACATCCGTAGCCGCGGAATGCCCCGGCCACCGGCGCGTTGGTGTACACCACGTGGCATTCGAAACGCATGTGCGGGGCGCGGTAGAGCGGCAGCACTTTGCTGCCGGTGTTGCCCTGCACGGTGGTGGAATGGCTGCCGTAGGCTCCGGTGGTGGCCAGCACGGTAAGCTGGCTCGCCAACACCGTGCCATCGCGCTTCACGCCCATCTTCATGCGCAGCCTCTGCGGATGCCGGCTGCGCGCCATGTAGAACTCTTCCTCGCGGGTGAACTCGATCTTCACGGGGCGGCGTGTGGCGAGCGCCAGGGCGCCGGTAATGTCTTCCAGCAGCATCTCCTGCTTGCCGCCGAAGCCGCCGCCGATGCGCGGCTTGATGACGTGCACGCGGCTGACCGGAATTTGCAGGATCATCGCCACTTGCCGGCGGCAGTGGTAGGGCACCTGTGTGCTGGTGCGGATCACCAGGCGGCCATCGGCATCCAGCCAGGCGATGGTGACGTGCGGCTCCAGCGGGCAGTGCTGCTGGCGCTGTGTGCGGAATTCGCGCTCGATGATGTAGTCGCTCGCGGCGAAGCCTTCCTCCACGTTGCCGATCTCGCGCAGAATGTAGCCCGCGATGTTGTGCTCGCGGTCGTAGATTTTGGTGGAGTCCGGCTCGTCGTGGATCACCGCGGCGCCCGGCGCCATGGCCAGTTCCATGTCCAGCACGGCGGGCAGAATCTCGTATTCCACTTCGATCAGGCCGAGCGCCTTTTCGGCGATGGCGCGGCTTTCGGCGGCAACCGCCGCCACGCGGTCCCCCACGAACCGCACCTTGGAATCCAGCAGGTAGGTGTCGTAGGGGGAGGGTTCGGGCCAAGCCTGCCCGGCGGTGGTGTGAGGCACACGCGGCACATCCTTGTACGTCAGGACGGCATGCACGCCCGCCAGCGCTTTGGCCTTGCGGGTGTCGATTCTCCGAATCCGCGCGTGGGCGTGCGGGCTGGGCAGGATCTTGCCGTAAAGCATGCCCGGGATGTGCACATCATCGGTAAATGCGGCGCCGCCGGTGACCAGTTTGGCGCCGTCCACCTTACGGACATTGCGGCCCACCACGAGGCGGTGTCCGTTCATCGCGCGGCTCATCGAGCCACCTCCGCCACCGGTTTCACGCGCCGGGCTCTGTGCTTCTTCCTGGATGCGGCGGCCAACACCGCCTCCACCGGCTTGAGGTACCCTGTGCAGCGGCAGAGGTGCCCGGCCAGGGCTTCCCGCACTTCTTCCTCCGAGGGGTCCGGACAGCGGAGCAGGAGCGCCTTGGCGCTGATCACCATGCCACTGGTACAGAAGCCGCACTGCACCGCGCCATGGTCCAGGAAGGCTTCCTGCAAGGGGTCGAGCTTGCCGTCAACGGCTACGCCTTCGATGGTCAGGATCTCGCGCCCCTCGGCCTGCGCGGCAAACATCAGGCAGGAGTTGATCGGTTTGCCGTCGAGCAAGACCGCGCACGCGCCGCATTCGCCTTTCTCGCAGCCGCGCTTGACGCCGAAATAGCCCTGGCGGCGCAACAGGTCGAGCAGCAGTTCGCCCGGAGCGATGGTCCAGGTCAGCGATTTTCCGTTGACCGTGAGGTGCAATTCCATCGTCTTCATAGCGCACACCCCTCGGGAGTCGAGCATTCTTCCAATGCCCGCCTGGTGAGTACAGAGCAAATCTCGCGGCGATATTCAGCCGATGCGCGCGCGTCCGAAATGGGACTGACTTCGCGGGCCACCGCGGCGCCGATTTCCGCCAGCAGGGCCCGGTCCAGCGTGCGTCCCGTCATACGTTGCTCGGCGCCGGGAGCGCGCATCGGATTGGGCGCCACCGACCCGAGCGCGATCCGCGCCCACTTGACGCGGCGTCTGGAATCCAATTGCAGTCCCGCCGAAACGTTGACCAGCGAGATGTCCACCGCCGTGCGGCCCAACTTCTGGAAAGACCACCGGCAGCCTTTGCCATCCGGCGGATCGGGAACCACAATCTCCACCAGCAAGGATTTGGCATCGCGCGCCGTGCGCACGCCCGCCAGATACTCCGCGAGCGGCAACTTACGCCGTCCGCGCGCATCCACCATCACCACGGCGGCGTCCAGCACCAGTAGCGGCGTCGCCATGTCGGCGGCGGGAGACCCGTTTGCCATATTGCCGCCGAGCGTCGCCAGATTGCGAACCGGCATGCTGCCGCAGGATCGCGCGGCCCTGCAAAGAAGTCCGCCGGCCAACGCCTGGATGGCATCCGAATCTTCCAGGTCGGCCATGGTGGTGGTGGCGCCAATCACCCAGGCGGCGCCTCTGCGGCGGATGTAACTCAAGCCCGCGTGGGTGATATCGATCAGGAAGCGGACCGAATCGTCGCCATCCACCACGATATCGGTGCCGCCCGCCACTACTCGCGCGTGGCCCTTGCCGCTGTGGAGCAATCGAAGTGCTTCGCGGACATTGGCGGGCCGATAAAACGCTTCCACCTTCTCGAACATAGTTGCCAGACCCGTAGGCTGACCAGAATATAACAGGGTTTCAGACCGGTTACAACGAGATGGCGGAGGCGGACTTGCAGCCTGCGATCACACGCGGCGCAATTTGGTGACGCGGCCGACCTCGACCCATTCGACGACGAAGATGTTGCCTTTGTGATCGAAGCAGGCGCCGTGCGGGGCGACAAATTTTCCGGGAGTGAAGCGATCGCGCGAGAGCTTACGGGTGTCGCGCCACGTGCTGGCGGAATCGTCGCCCAGGTTCGCGATCACCTGGTTGTGCTGGTCCAACAGGGTCACGCGGGCGCCCAGGTCGGGCACCACGACGTCGCCGTTCTTGAAGAAGTTGAAGTGGCACGGCAGGTTGGTGCCGCCGACGAAATCGAGGTGCGCGCCATCCAGCGTGAAGCGCTGGATGCGCGCGTTGCCGCGGTCGGCGACGGTCAGGACGGGGGTGGCACCGCGGCGGTCCACGATGATGCCGTGGGGGCAATCCAGCTTGCCCGCCTC
>PLDO01000646.1:0-1776 GCA_003136215.1 Bryobacterales bacterium | reverse complement strand
GGCTGGTAGGCCGCGGACTCATCGGGGTAGCCGAGCGTGAAGACGGCTTCGCCGTTCAGCGTGGCTTTCATGACGATGCCGCGCGCCGTGTCGCAGAGATAGAGGAATTCGGTGCTGCCCTCCTTCTGGATGTGCAGGCCGTGAGCCCCGCCCTTGAACTCCTTGCCCCAACTCTTGACGAATTTGCCGTTTTCGTCGAAGACCACCATGGAGTCGGCGCTTTCGCTGGTGGCATGCACGGTGTGGTGCACGTAGATGTGGCCCTGCGAATCCTCGACCACGCCGTGGGTGTTGCCGTACTTGATGTCCGGCGGCAGTTCGCCCCAGTCGTGGAGGGCCTCGTAGGTGTGTTTGCCTGTGCCGACGACGGGCGCTTTGGCCCCGGCTTTGTCGGTCGCCCCAAGAATGGCCGGCGCCAGCGCGCAGGTCCCGATGAATTTCCGCCTCGAAGTGCTCATTGGACGGAGTATACTACTACTCCGCTGCCCTCAGCACGGTGCATACGCTGGCGCAGATGGGGCCGCCGATATTAAACGTCGCGGCGGCGCGCGGATTGCGCACCTGCAATTCGGTGGGCGCTTTGCCGAGGAGTTGTAGCGCGCTCCAGCCGATCATGGCGATTCCCGTGGCGCCGATGGGGTGCCCCTTGGCGATCAGCCCGCCGGACGTATTGATAGCGCACTCGCCATCCGGCGCCGCCTTGCCATCCACCCAGTATCGGGCGCCTTTGCCGGGCTCGGCTTTGCCGATCACTTCCGTGCCCAGCGCGCCCATCACCGTGAAGCAATCGTGCACTTCGGCGACGTTCACCTCTTCGGGATTGAGGCCCGCCATCTGGTAGGCCATTCGCATGGCGCGATAGGCCCCCGCCGGTTGCAGCACATCGCGGCCGGCCTTGCGTAGGGGGTCGGTGGCCTGTCCCCATCCCGCCACTTCCACGCACTCAGGTTTGCTAACGCCGAGCGCCGCCAGTCCTTCCCCCGTCGCCAGGATCAACGAGGCGTAGCCATCGGTGATCTGCGAGCAATCGTAGGTCTTGAGCGGCAGTCCCTCCACCACGTACCGATTGAAGCCCTCGATGGCGAGCGCCTGGTCCAGGGTGATTTGCACCTTGTTCATCTGGGCGCAGGGATTGAACCGCGCGTTGGCATATTCCTGCACGGCGATGGCGGCCAGATCGCGCTCCGTGACGCCGTAGGCGTCCATGTACTGGCGCATGACTTCGGCGAAAATGTGCGGGAAGACGAAGAGCTTGCCCGCACGCTCGTCGGGATGCGAGAAGTAGCCGAGCACCTTGCCGATGAGCTTGCCGTCCATCTTGCCTTCGCCGTCGCGCATCTTTTCGTAGCCCACGGCGATGCCGGTTTCGCCCATGCCGAGTTGCAGCTTCTGGATGACGGAGAGGACTGCCTGCCCGCCGGAGGCGCAGGCGTTTTCCACGCTCTCCATGGGCTTGCCCTCCATGCCCGGCGTGTCGGCCATCAGCCCGGCGAGCAGACCCTGCTCGTTGAGGGTGAAATTGCAGGCGGCGCCGATGCTGCCCACATCCAAAGCCGCGGGCTCCGTGCCGATCTGCCGGCACGCGCCCTGGATGGCGGAGTCGATAATCTGCGGCACGGTCATGCCTAGCAGCTTGCCGAACCTCGACTGGTGGAAAGCGGCGATGTAAACAGGTTTCACGGTAGTGTCCTATTCCAATTGTAGGGCCGCCATTCGCCGCCTACCAACAAACCCGTGGGGCAGGTTGGCAGGCTCGTGGGGCAGGATGGTATCCTG
>PLDO01000052.1 GCA_003136215.1 Bryobacterales bacterium | reverse complement strand
AGCCTGCCCCACCTCTAACCCAGTAACTCCCGAAAATAGTCGTTCAGGAGGCGGTTGTTCGGATCGAAGCTGCGGCGCGCTTCAGCGAACTGTTTCCAGCGGTCGCCCAGGCCCTTTTCGAGCTGCGCGCGGGTAAGTTGGGGAGTCTGATTGGGCAGCGGAATGCCGCCGTGATCGGAACACCATTGGTTGTAGGCCGTAAGGAACGTTGTCCAGCCGGGGTTCGCCGTCGAGACCGGGTCGATGGTCATCACGTTGCCGTCCCACGAATAGGAGAGCAGGGCCTGGCGGTCCTTCAAGATGCGATATCCGACATAGAGCATGTTGTTGCGATAGCCCACATCCTGGTAATACTTTTTGCAGAAGGCGAAGTAAGCGGGCAGAACCGCGGGATAAGTCTCTTCGGGGAAGGCCCACAGGCTGAAAGTGTAGCGGCTGCCGTCGGACACCGGAGGGTATTGAATGATCTGGTCGGTGGCCACCGTGTTATCGCTATGGATCAAGGTTTCCAGATTGAACCGCCAGAGCGCGCTGAATCCGTCGATCACTTTGTAGCGCACCGTCTTGTTGGCGATGTTGGCTTCCGTCTGGGCGCAGAACAGCGGTCCGGCGCTGGCCCACATGTAATTGCGCAGCGGCCAGATATGGCTGTCGGGATCGCCGGTGGCGCCGGGATTGTAGTGGCGGAACTCCACCGTGACCAGGTCTTCGTAGGGGAACATGTAGTACATCAGCGATTCGCCGGAGGTTTTCAAATCGGGGAGTTTCTGGAGAAAATCGGCGAGCTGGAAAGTTTCGTGCCGCACCGCCATTGGAATGATGGGGCGAATGCGGTAAGTGGCCTCGTAGACGATGCCGAAGGTCCCGTAGCAGGAGCGGACTTTCTGGATGAGGTCGGGCTGGAGGTCGGAGGCTTCGAGCAGTTCGCCCGAAGGCAGCACCATCTTGATGCGAGTAATGTAGGACCCGACCTGCCCGTACTCGCCGGGCATGGAAGCGTCCTTGGTTCCGGCGCAGGATGCGCTGCCCACGGAGAGACTGCCGATCTCCGTGTTGACGTAGAACTGCATGCCGTGTTTCTGGAGTTCGTGGGCGACATCGATGGCAATGGCGCCGGCCTGCACGGTGACCGTGTCGGCGCCGATTTCCAGGATGGTGTTCATCTTGGACATCTTGATCAGGGTGCCGCCTTCGGCGACCCCGACAGGCGAGGTAGAATGGTTGGAACCGACGGCGCGCACGGGCGAAGGATAGTGGTCTGAATCTTTCAGAATCCTGATAATGTCGTCGACCGAAGCGGCTTCCACCACGACCTTCGGGTGGGATACCAGGTCGCCAAACCAGTTGGTAATCGTTGCTCCAGCAGCCATTGCTCGCCCTCCTCAGTGCAAAACCTTGGTGATAGTTATATCACGGACGGGGGAGGAAGAGAAAGAAGTCCGAGCTTCGCTCGGNNGGCGGAGCCTTATGCCACTGCGGCGTCGAGCACTTCGCGGACTTTGGCGAGCAGGGCATCCGGGGTGAAAGGCTTGTTGAGGAACATGGCAGGCAACTGGTTCGCATTGCCTCCGCCCAACAGGTCGCGATACCCGGACATGTAGAGGATCTTGAGCGCTGGAGTGCGCTCGGAGAGAGCGGCGGCAAGTTCGAATCCGTTCATCTGGCGCATGACGACGTCGGTCAGCAGGAGGTCCACCTTGTGGCCGTTGTGATCGTAGGCGGCCAGAGCGGACTGTGCGGTGTCCGCCTCGAGGACGCTGTATCCGTTGGATTCGAGCACCGCGCAGCAGAGCTTGCGGACGCCTTCTTCATCGTCCACCAGCAGAATGGTCTCCGACCCCATGAGCGGGCGGGTGCGCGCCTGCTCGATGACGGACTCGGTGACGCGCGGCAGGTAGACCTCGAAGATGGTTCCGCAGTCGGGCTGGCTGAAGACGGTCACCTGGCCGTCGGCCTGCTTGACGACGCTGTAAACGGTGGCAAGGCCGAGGCCGCTGCCCTGGCCGGGCGCCTTGGTGGTAAAGAAGGGCTCGAAGAGGCGAGAGCGGGTGTCGGCATCCATGCCGACGCCGTTGTCGCTGACGGCGAGCATGACACAGGGGCCGGGCTTCATGCCGAGGCGCTCGCCGGATTGAAGTTCGAGGTCCACATTGGCGGTTTCGACGACGAGTTTGCCTCCGTTCGCCATGGCATCGCGGGCGTTGCTCGCGAGGTTGAGGATGACCTGTTCGATCTGCGCCGGATCGGCCTTGATTCGTCCCAATCCGGGCGCGGTGAGGAGGAGGAGCTCGATGTTCTGACCGAGCAGGCGCCGCAGCATGGGCTCCATGTTGGCAAGGATGAGGTTGAGATCGAGCACCTGGGGTTGGGCGCCGCTGCCGTGGCTAAACGCGAGCAGGCGCTCGGTCAGCGATGCGGCGCGCTTTCCGGCGTAGACGATTTCGTCCACGAATTTGCGGTTGGCGCCGCCGGTGGGAACTTCATCGCGCAGCAGTTCGGCGTAGCCGGCGATGACGGTGAGCATGTTATTGAAATCGCCCGCGACGCCGCCGGCCAGCCGCCCCACAGCTTCCATTTTTTGGGCGTGCGACGCCTGCGCTTCAAACTGGCGGCGCTTGCCGACATCCCGGAACACCAGGATGGCGCCGCGCAGATCGCCGGAATCGCCACGGACGGGCGCCGCGCTGAGTTCGACGGGAACCCGGGCGCCGCCGCGGGAGATGAGGGCGATGTGCTCCCCGGAAGTCACGGTGGCGCGTTCGCGGATGGCTCGCATCACGGGATTGTCGATGGCCAGCTGGGTGCGCTCGTCAATGAGGCGGAGGACGTCCACGACGGCCTTTTTGCGCACTTCGGCGCCGCTCCAACCGGTGAGCGTCTCCGCGACGGGATTCAGAAACGTGATGCGCCCGTCCTCATCGGTGGCCAGGACTGCGTCGCCGATGCTTGCCAGAGTGGAGGCAAACACGCGACGGCCCTCGCGCCACTCCGCGGTCATCCAGATGACGATGCAGGCGATGGCCAGGAACGACCCGAGGCGCACACCGACAACCCAGACGCCGGGCGCGGACGGAAAAAAGAAAACCAGCAGGGCGAGGGCGGAGGCCGCGCTTGCGGCCAATCCGATGGTGAGCCCGTAATACCAGGTGCTCAGCCACACCACCACCAGGAACAGCAGAAAGATGTCCGGCTCCAGGTACGGCCGCAGGAGGAGAGAGATCAGCAGGGCGACCGCAGTGAGAGCCAGCGCAACGACACTTCCATACAAGGGCGATCGTTCCAGCCGGATCATGGGAGCCTTGGGTACAGTTTCACGATACTACAGGGCCACGCGCGGGCCGCTGGCGGGGGGTGCGCTTTCGTACGGCGACGCCTCCCCGGGCGGGCGCGACTTCCAGCGGCGGTGAATCCAAAGCCACTGGTCGGGATATTCGCGAATGACCTCCTCGAGCTTGGACTGCAACGTCTGGGTATCGCGCAGCGGATCGCCGGTCATGGCCAGGGGAGGGTAAAAGCGCAGCACATAGCACTGCTCCGGCTCGTTCCAGAGGGCGAAGCCGGGGACGACAGCCGCGCCGCTGTGGGCGGCGATCCTGGCAAAGCCGGTATCGGACGAAGCCGGCACGCCGAAGAAATCGACGAAGGCGCCAGTGTCGAGAGCGGCGTTCTGATCGATCAGGATACCGACGGCCTGATTAGCGGCCAGCGCCTTCAGGATGGTGCGCGCGAAGTGCTTCTTGCCGATGGGGTGGTTGCCGGTCAAAGCGCGGCGTCTTTCCACGAGGGCGTCGATCAGGGGATTGTCGAGCGGGCGTACCACCACATTCATGGGCGCGGTCATGAGCGCGTGGGCGAAGGCGCTCAACTCCCAGTTGCCGAGATGGGCGGTGGCCACGAGCACGCCGCGGCCGGCGTGGCGCGCCTGGTCGAAGAACTCGCCGCCTTCGAGGCGGATCCACTGGCCCAAATGGCCGCGCCGGATGGCCGGGAATTTGGCGAAGGTGACCAGAATGCGGGCAATGGAGCGGAACACGCCATCGACGATTTGGGCATGGCGCCGCGGTGTGAACTCGGGCAGAGCGATGGCCAGATTGCGGCGCGCCACGCGGCGCAGGCGCGGGATCGCCAGGTCGAGCAGGCGGGTGTAGAGCCGCGCCAGCGCGAAGGCCAGCTTGCGAGGCGTCCACTGCAAGGATTGCAGCACCAGGATCGCGGCGCAGTACTCCAGCGCGTTGCGTAGATGCGATCTAGGACGCATGAACTTGAATTGTACTCCCGGGGCGCGCTAGAGCGGTCGCGGGCGGAAGCGCCTGCGCCTGCCATGCCCACCACCCGACCGAGCGGCGCGAGTGGCCTCTCTCCCCCTGTTATCCTGGAGCTTATGCTCAGTGAGAAGTTGCGCGAGTTCGGCGTGGTCGGGGCCGGCGGGGCGGGATTCCCCACCTACGTGAAAGCGCAGTCTCAGGTGGAGTTCATGATCGCCAACGGAGCCGAGTGCGAGCCGCTGATCCACAAGGACGCCGAGTTAATGAAGCATTTCCCCGGGGAGATTCTGGCGGGGATGAGTTCGATGATGGACGCGACGGGCGCGCGCCAGGGCAAGTTCGGCGTCAAGACGAAGAACGCGGAGTCCATCGAAGCACTGAAGCATCGCTTGCAGGACGACCGTATCGAGTTCGTGATGCTGGGGGATTTCTACCCGTCGGGCGACGAATACGAACTGGTGTATACGGCGACGGGCCGGTTGATCCCGGCGGCGGGCATCCCGCTGCAGGTGGGCTGCGTAGTGAGCAATGTGGAGACGCTGTACAACGTCAGCCTGGCCGAGCGCGACGTTCCGGTGACGGAGAAGTTTCTCTCCGTGACGGGAGCGGTCAAGGAAGCGAAGTCGTTCTGGGTCCCGGTGGGCACGACTTTCCGCGAATTGATTACGCGCGCCGGCGGCGCGACGGTGGACGACTTCGGGATATTCATCAGCGGCCTGATGATGGGCACGCTGACTTTCGATCTGGACGAAGTGGTGACCAAGACCACGGGCGGCCTGATTCTGCTGCCGCGCGATCACTATCTGCTGACGCGCAAGACTCGCTCCACTTCGGAGATGGCGCACATCGGAAAGTCGGCGTGCGACCAATGCAGCTACTGTACGGAGTTCTGCCCGCGCTACCTGCTGGGTTACGACGTGCAGCCGCACAAGGTGATGCGCAGTCTCGGTTTTACGGTGACGGGCGGCGACATTTGGAATCAGTGGTCCGAGCTTTGCTGCGCGTGCGGGCTGTGTACGCTGTACGCGTGTCCCGAGGATCTGTATCCCAAGGAAGCGTGCGATCAGGGAAAACAGGACCGTCGCGCGGCGGGCCTCAAGTTTGTGCAGCAGGCTCCGGTGGAAGTGCACCCGATGAAGGAATATCGCCGCGTGCCGCTATCGCAATTGCGCCGGCGTTTGCAGGTGGAAGAGTATGAGCGCGAGACGCCGTACGAACCGGGCACATGGCAGCCGGCCGTGGTGCGAATCAAGTTGAAACAGCATGCGGGCCAGGCGGCGAACCCGACGGTGCAGGAAGGCAGGAAAGTGAAGAAGGGGCAGCTCGTGGGGCGTGTGGAAGATGGCAAACTCGGCGCGAATGTGCATGCCAGCATAGACGGCAAGGTGCGCGCGGTGACGGCGGAATACGTGGAGATTTCGGCGTAGGGCGGCGCTAGAGGAAGCAATGGCAAAGAATTCAATCGGCTTGATCGAACTGACGAGCATCGCCGCGGGATACCTGGCGTGCGATGCGATGTTGAAGGCGGCGGACGTGGAGGTGGTGCTGTCGCGTTCGATCTGCTCGGGGAAGTACATGGTGATGGTGCGGGGGGACGTGGCGGCGGTACAGGCAGCGGTGGGAGCGGGCATCTCCGGCGCGCGATTCTCGGTGATCGATTCGTTTGTGATTCCGAATCTGCATGAAGCGGTGTTCCCGGCGATCAGCGGTGCGACGAAGGTGGAGGCGCTGGATGCGTTGGGGATAGTGGAGTCCTTTTCGGTGGCGAGTTTGATTGAGGGGGCGGACGCGGCGGTGAAGACCGCGAACGTTCAGTTGATCGAGATCCGGCTGGCGATGGCGCTGGGGGGCAAGGCGTTCGTGACGATGACGGGAGAGGTGGCGGCGGTGCAGAGCGCGGTGGACGCAGCGGCGCAGGTGGTGGGGCAGAAGGGGATGCTGGTGAACAAGGTAGTGATCCCGCACCCGCGTCCGGAACTGTTAAATGAGATGATTTGACAGTGCGCGCGCGGGTCTGTTTTAATGAGATGACACACTTGCTCCTCAGTAGCTCAACGGTAGAGCATTCGGCTGTTAACCGAAGGNNCCCAGTGCTTCGAAAACGGACAAGCCAGGAACTGGTCCAAGAACGGCGCTCGGCGCGCAACTCCTGAAGGCGCGCCACGCGAAGGTTTCACGAGGAGGGAATCCGCGCGGCCTAAACAACATGTCCGCGCGACCAGCGGCCCACACGCAGGCAGGCCATGCATCTATGGATCGAGGGATGATAGACTCTGATTTTTCGAGGAGGCGGGGAGCTAATGCCGAAGACAAAGACCAGAACGCCGCCCAAACTTGGATCGGCGTTCAAAAAGGACTACCAAGGAATAACCTATAGCCTCATGGTCGTGGAACAGAAAGGGCGCGTGCTCTACCGGCTCCAAGGAGAGACGTTCAATAGCCCAACGGCGGCAGCAAAGAGCCTGACCAAGCACGCGGTGAATGGTTGGCTCTTTTGGAAGATGGACAAGAGCTGATCATTTCTTGGGGATATCGCGAAGGAGGAAGAAGTTCGCGATCACCTTAGGACCGATCCCGTTAACAGGCAGGAGCAGTTCCTCAATCGCGCGTGCGTCACGCCCCGAGATTATCCTGGTGCAGCTATCAAGTCCCTTGCTTTGAATCAGAGCGCCGAGGTTGGCCAGGCGGAGTGCGAACAAACTAGTCATGAAGGTCCCCCGTTCGCAGCCGGCAGCCTTGAGACGAGCAACGACTTCACCATGGTCCCAGTGCTCCAGCTTGGTAGGGTTGAACAATCCCTGCTGCCGCAAGCCAGTGATCGATTCATACGTTCGCTCAAGCGAATACTGATTCACTGAGAGCACGCTCACGACCAAGTCCTCCCAGGGATTGTCAACGGCCCCCTCCGTCTTTGGTTCTTCCTCTGCCATAAATCGATGCTCTCCCTGCGGAACGCGCTAGGTTATCGCGAGCGCCTTGTTTGCCGCTACTGGTGCGTCGCCATAGAAGATGGGGTCCAGTTTCTCGGCGACATCGCCGGAGACCTCAAGGAATTGCCGGCGATTCTCAATCGGGATGAGAGCGCGGCGCGCACCGTTCTCCATCGCTAACTGGCAGGGCTCGACCAGCGTTCGAACGCCCTTCAGGTTCCCCTGGATGCTGATGTCGCCCAGGATTACCAACGCAGGCTGCACCGAGATTCGCTTGATCGCCGAGATAATGGCGACAATGAGGGCCACGCCGCATTCGCAGGCGACGCGGTTCTGCAGCAGATCGATAGCTTCGACATGGAAGTCCGTCGTCTCGAAATCCCGAGCGATGCCCAGCTTCACTTTTGCGCCCTGCAAGTAGCCAAACGCCCGATGGATAGACTCCTTCATGGTGCCCTCGATACCGCCCGCCAGCTTCAGCTTGCCGGTGCCGGTCGCGCAGCCGACCTCAATGCGGCAAAGGCCCACCTTTCCCTGGTCGTCAACGCTGGCCGCGTACACCGAGCCCGGCTCCAGCGGGTCGCTTGCAATCACGTTCCGGCCACCCTCCTCCGGCACACCGACGTACCGCTCCTCGCCCGTTTCCTTGTCGATGTAGCTGAACGAAGTTTGGAAGAACTCGAAGGACCCCAGTTTCTTGAGTTGCTCTTTTACCCGGCGCCGGCCTTCCATGGCCAGCTCCAGCATTTCCCGCAGTTCTTCCTTGGCCACCTCGCCGTGCGGGTGGAGCAACTTCATCAGCCCGGCCACGGTCTTCCGCACCGCCTTGACGTCGCGGCTCTTCAATTGCGAGCCTAGAGCGAAGTCACGGTCGATGATTTCAGTGTAGTTCCGCCGGCGCATCTCCCGAAGGGCTTCTGCCAGGTAGTCCACCACGAAGCCATAGCCACGGGTGAACATGGCCATCTGCATCTTCGGGATCTCCCAACCCGGAATGTAGAAATGAATCCGATCCAGGAACGCCGTGTCCTCACGAATGACATCGGGCATCGGAGCGAACAGGTGCGACGACCGCACCATCACTTCGACGGGCTGATTCGTGTTGCCGAACATAGCGATGGAGGCCGTGCCGGACAACCGTGACGCTGACGGGGACCATTAATCCGGGGAACTCGTTTGGAGTCGGCGCGGATACAGTGTGGACGACGGTCGGCGGGACTTTCCCGAACAGCGGGACCACGATCTCCGGGGCGACGACGTCGGGCGGCAATCCATCGGGCGGCGGTTCGCTCGGCGGCACCGTGTTCGGCGCGGTGGCGTACCCGGCAGATACCCTGGCCACGCTCGCGCAGCGTATGGTGAACGCGATCAACGGGACGTTCGTCGGCATCTGCGCGGCACCGACCGCTACCGCCGGGCAGTTCACGATTACCGTGCTGAGCCCAATCAACGGGTTCAGCTTGGACATCTCTCTTAGCGCCGGTGCCGGCATCGCGGTGGCGCTGACAGGTGACATCGGGTCCACAGCCCTCGCGGGTGGCAACGAAGGCACGTGGGCAGTGGACGCCTCGCAGAGTTCTCCGCTCAACCGCGCGTTCAAAGATTACTTGACTGACCTCGCGGTCCTGGTCAAGGCGGCTGGGCAGACTATGACGGTGGCGTTCTCCCAGGAGTTGCTCGCGCCGCCAGACGCCAATACCTCGGCGGGGGCATGGTGCCAGCGGTTCGCGAGCGGGGCGACGGTCTTGACGGCTACCGGGTTCGGGTCGTGGGGTGCTGGCGTAGTGGACGGAGTCAGCGGGTCGGGTCCGCAGACCGTTGAGCAGATCGGCCACGGCTACGTCACGGGGAACACTGTCCACATAGCGCAAGGATCGAACGGCGCGGTGTGGTCAGTGACGGTCACGGATGCGAATCACTACCAATTGACGACGCTGGTGTCGGGGACTGCTTACACCGTAGCGCCGGGCGCCACGACGCTGATTGATCTCCAGACGGCGCAGTGCTGCTTCAATTCGGCGACGGTCACTGCGTACCTCGAAAAATGCTATCTGCAAGCGGCGGGGATTCTTGCCGCGGCGGGGCTGGTGCCTTGGCTCCAGTTCGGCGAGGTGGGCTGGTGGTTCTACTCGCGTCTGAAGAACGAGGCCGTTGGGTACGCCAGTTGGACGGCTCCGATCTCGATAGGCACAGTGGCGGCGCACGGGCTTGCCAGCGGGCAGACGGCGATAGTCGCGGCTGTGCAAGGCGCGACGGCCGCGAACGGGACGTGGCCCATCACGGTTTCCGACTCGACGCACTTCACCGAGACGGGCTCGACCGGGAATGCGGCGTACGTGGCGGGCGGGGGCGTGAGTGGCGGCGGTATGGCGTATTACGACGCCTACACCGCGGCGGCGGCGCTGACGGCCCTGGGGCGCGCGCTGGCTAGTTTCTGGACGCAGGACGACAACCCGAACGTTAACTCGTTTGCGGACGCGAACTTCCTTCGAGGCCAGGTCTACAACCACATGCACGCAATCGCGCTGGCGGTGAAGGCCGCTTATGCCGGAGCCAAGATCGAGTGGCTGCTGCCGCTCGACACCAACAATCCCACAGTTTATTGGAATGCGGGATATCCCTATCCACAGGGCGGCCGGATGAACAACTACGTCAACATCCCGCCGCAATACATGGCACCAAACGGCGACCTCGACCGGGTGAAGCTGGAGTCGCTTTCCTGGGGCGCGTCGTACCTGAACATCGATCTGGCGAAGGTGGCGATGGCTTACGGGTCCACCTCGCTGACCTATCCCAAGTCGGCGACCGCGGTCCTTATTCCGTGGTTCAACGGCGCGTGCGCCTGGGTGGGGCAGTACTTGGCGGCGGCGAACGCGGGAATGCCGATTATCTGTTTTTGGGCGGTGGACCATCTGACGCTGCTCAGTTGGCCGCTGCCGCCCCTGCCGGCGAATAGACGGACGGCCCGGCTCTTTTGACGACTCGCACGCTTCTCGTTTTTCGAACCGATTCGCAGAAAGGACTTCATCACCAATGGGACCGTATCCTCTGTTTGCGCCGGACGCGCCACCTACGATACCAGCAACTAAGATGTATGCCTATAACGCCGCCGGAGCGATCCAGTACGAGGGGTGGGCGGCCTCGTCCATAAACCCTCAGCCGAGCCAGCCGGTCTGGGCGATCAAAGATGTACACGTACGACGGCAACGGCAGGCTGATGATGGAGCAATGGGCTGCCGGTTCGTCCGCGCGGACGAACGTCTGGAACAACGCTGCCACGCTCACCTACCAGTTGTGGTCACGTCGCCATCACAGGTCGCCGCGTAGACGACCCAGGTCCCAGCGAACACAGCCGTTCTGAATCTGATGTCCCTGCCAACGAGCGACGACAGCTTGTTTATCTACTGAGTAGGCCGGGACCGCGACAGCGCACCTGGTGCCGTGCTTCAACGGTGCGTGCGCGGCGATGGAGTACTTCCGCGCGGCAAAACCAGCCGCTATCGCGCTGTGGGAGAATCGAGGTCTTGAGGCTGCAATAACGAGACACACCGAAGCGCCCACAGCGAGACTCGGAAACGTACCTGGCGGCGATGTCGCGAGAGGCATGTTGTCGAGTTCGGGAGCCACAATAGGCGACCGCCAAGAAGATAGGCGCAAAATGACATTGGTCCAAAGAAGCTCTCAATCACACATTCGCCCAGTCGGACCGGTTCTGCAGTCCGTCTTTGCTGGGTTCCCAGAAAGCACATTGCTTGAATCCGGTCAGATTCCCATCGCCGAGATCGCTGCTCTTGCCCTCCGCGAAGGGCAATCCACCAACCCCCTCTACCGTGTTCATCGGTGGTTTGCGCGGCGTCTAGGGTCCCAGTTCCGGGCCATCTTGACGGGATTGACCTTGAAACCACAGGAAGCGAATCAGTTTTGGAATGTGTACCTTGACGATGTCTCGCTTGAGGGAGCGATCACTCTCGATCCGTTTGTTGGAGGCGGTACCAGCCTAGTCGAGGCAGCACGTTGTGGTGCCCGGGTCATCGGCTATGACATCGATCCTGTGGCAACATTCATAACGCGGTTCGAACTGGAAGCTACCAGCCACGACACGAAAACCCATCGGATTGGCGAGATCTGCTCGCCCGTCTCCAGGCAAATCGCCCCATTTCATCTGACGACCGTTCCCGGTATCGGTGAGCGCGTCGTCTTGCACCACTTTTGGGTTGAGTGCCGTACTTGCAGTGAATGCGGAACTAAATTTGAGCTTCATCCCCATTACCAGTTAGCTTATAGCGAGGCAAAAGCGCTTCAGTGGGTATTCTGCAAAGAGTGCCACGCAGTTTCGGAACTTCCCATAGACCGGAAGAGCAATCGATGCGAATGCGGAGTCCACACTCGCATTGGGCAGGGAGCTTTGTCTCAGGGCAAGATTCAATGCCCAGCATGCAAGTCCGCATCGGTACTGGGAGATCGAGGGGACGCGGTGGCGCGACCGGAGTGGCGCTTGTTTGCCCAGGAGTATCTCGAAGACACTGCGGAGGGCGTCACCCGTCATTTCAAGAAAGCCACAACGGGAGATCGAATCCGTTACGGAAAGGCCCGCCGCCTTCTGCGGGACATAGAAGTTGCCGATGGCACATTCGGGCCAGATCGACCGATCCCAACGAACGGACGTTCGGATCGACGGCCGCTGATTCACGGGTTCACCAAGTATCGAGACCTGTTCAACGACCGGCAACTGCTTCATCTGAACCTGCTCGGCCAAGCAATCGTGCATGCAGAGGAGCCTCAGTTGCGGCGTCTCCTGGCCATGGCTTTTAGCGAGCACCTCACCACTAATTGCATGTATACGGCATACGCGTTTGGTTATCGCCGCGTAAGCCCGATGTTTTCGATTCATTCGTACCGACACATCACAAGGCCGGTGGAGATCAATCCTTGGCTTGACGGCATCGGGCGCGGAACCTTCCCGAATGTGGTCGGTAAGATCGCCAAGGCGGTGGCTTTCGCCAAAGCGCCGACTGAATTGGACCCGAAGGGCGGTCGCCGTCTATCGACCACCTCTGGTAAACACCCTGTTTGCAAGGTCTCTTCAGATCCTTGGACGGTACTATCTGGGTCATCCCGTGCCTCGATAGCGACCAAAAGTTCGGAGCACCTAGACCGGATTCAGGACGGCACCGTCGATCTTATCCTCACCGACCCACCGTACTTTGATAACCTCAGCTATTCGGAGCTTTCCGACTTCTACCTCGCTTGGCATCAATCGCTCGGCGTCGCGGAACCTCCCTACGACAACCCGGGTTTATCTGCACCACTTGAGGAGAATCTTGCATCGCCTGACCGTGCTGACGAGTCCTTCGTGACTTATCAAAAGCGGCTGCGCTGCATCCTCTCTGAATGCCACCGCGTGTTGAAAAAGGCTGGAGTCCTCGTCTTTACCTATCACCACAAATCGGCTGCGGCCTGGGGCGCGCTGGGGCAAGCCCTCGTTTGCTCAGGCCTCAGGTGCACCGCCCTATTGCCCATGAGAGGCGAAGGCCAAGGGGGGCTGCATTCCTATGACGGCACGATCAAGTGGGATGCTGTATTTGTTTGCCGAAAGGGCACTTCGATCCGGCCAAGACCTTTGGAAGAAGCTGTGGTTTCGAGAGAAGCCATCGAACTGGCTAGGCTGCGTGCGGCCGCATATGC
>PLDO01000044.1 GCA_003136215.1 Bryobacterales bacterium | reverse complement strand
TGTTGGGATGGGCCTTCGGCCCGCGAAATTTCATGAAAAACCGAGCGAGCACTCTGACTGGCAGACGTGGCGCACGCACTCTTGCGTGCCGCGTCGGCACTCGTGCCGACGCCCGCTGCTCAGAGCGAAGAGCGTCGAGTGAGACTCGACGCTGCACGCACGAGTGCGTGCGCCACGAGGATGGTTTTTCGCCCCTGTCTGAGCGGCCGCTGCAAGGGCGGCGTTATCATGAGCAGTGCGGCGGCAACAATCCGATTTGGCGGGCCGCTAGCTGAGAGGCCGGTCCGGAATGAGATCTATGCAAAACAAGCACAAGGGCCTGACCCGGCGCACGCTGATGAAGAGTGCCGTCGCGGCCGCGCCGGCCTGGCAGGCCGTCCGCGCCGCGGAGAATGACGAGCTGTTTCGCGCGTTTCAGCAACCGCCCGCCGCCGCGCGGCCGTTTGTCCGCTGGTGGTGGAACGGCGACAAACTGACGGAAAAGGAAATCGTTCGCGAANNATTCCGGAGATCGAATGGCTGAGCAAGCCTTGGATCGGGATGCTGCAGACGGCCGTTCGGGGCGCACGCGAACGCGGCATGATCGTCGACAGCATCGTGGGTTCCGGATGGCCTTTCGGCGGGCAGTTCCTGACGCGCGAAGAGCAGACCCACATTCTGGCCCTCGGTACGCGGCGGCTCACCGGTCCCGGTACCGTACGGATTCCCGAAGGCGATCTACTGGCCGATGCGGAGCTCACGCTGCATTCCAAGTGGAAGTCCATCGATAAAAGCATCCGCTATCTGCGGCTGGTACCGCGGCAGATGGACCAATTCGCTTCCGGAACAGACGTCACGGCGCAACTCAGCGGCGCCGTCCTGACGCTCGACGTGCCTGCGGGTGAGCACGTCCTGTACGTCCTTGTGCAGCAGCGCGGATTCCAGGCCGTGATCAACGGCGCGCCCGGCGCGGACGGCCCCGTACTCAATCACTTCGACGGTGCAGCCGTGGAGCGTTACCTGGAACGAATGTCGAGTGCGCTCGAACCGGTGATGGGCCCGCTCGGCAAGAGCTTCCGCTCGATGTTCTGCGACAGCCTGGAACTGGAGGGCGCGAATTGGTGTTCCGATATGCTCCCGGCATTTGAGGCACGCCGCGGTTACGCACTGCTGCCATATCTGCCCTTCGTGCTGTTCAAAACCGGCGAGATGGGCAACCCCACGGCGAACCAGGATCAGGCCGAGTTGGGCGATGCGGCGCGGGACGTCATTGAGCGGGTCCGCTACGACTTCCTCACGCTGCAGATCGAGCTGTTCTCCGAACGGTTCACACGCACTTACGGGCAATGGTGCACGCGGCACGGCGTGAAGTCGCGGGTGCAGGCCTACGGTCCGGCGTATCATCCGCTCGAAAGCAGCATGGAAGTGGATATCCCCGAATGCGAGACCTGGATGAATGCGCAGATGGGAACGCGGGAGCATCGCGCCCCCACCGGCATCAACAAGTTCGTCNNCCTGAAGAACTGCGCCGACCAGAGCAATCTCTCCGGCGTCACCCACTCCATATTCCACGGTTTCAACTACAGTCCGGCCGAAGCGGCATTCCCGGGCTGGGTCCGCTACGGGACGTTCTTCAATGAGCGCAACCCGTGGTGGCCCTTCGTCCGGCGCTTTACGGATTATAAGGCGCGGCTTTCGGCGTTGCTCCAAAGCTGCGATCCGCGGGCGGAGGTCGCCATCCTGCACCCGTTGGCAGATCTGTGGATGACGCACGGCATGCAGCGCGAGCCATTCCCTGTGCTGCGGATGCCGGCGTACCAGTATCAACTCTGGGAGGCAATACACCAGAATGGCAGCGGGTGCGACTACATCGACGAGAAACTGCTGGGCGAATCGAAGTGCGTCGCCGGGCGCCTGGCGGTGCGCGGACGCACTTACGGCGCCCTGATCGTCATGGAGGCGCGCACCGTGGAACCGGATACGGCGCGAGCGCTGGAACGTTTCGCGGCTGGAGGCGGCCGCATCGTCTTTATTCGGCACGCGCCCTCACGCTCGCCGCGTTTCCAGAACCGGCAGGCTAACGATGGGGAAGTGCGTGCGGCTTCCGAGCGCATTCTGCGGGACCACGGCAAGCGGTGTGCGGTCGTCGAGCCGCCCGGCGACGATATTCTGGCGTGGTACGGCCGCATCCAGCGGCAGTTCGAAATCCAGCCCTACATGCGCATCTCCCGCCCGGACATGAACCTCAGCCAGATTGCGCTGCGATCCGGCGAGCGCGAGATCTTCTTCTTCGCCAACTCCGATCCGGAGCGTGAGATCGAGACCGATATCGAGTTCTCCACCGGCGGCAAGACTCCGTGGCAGTGGAACCCGGAAACAGGCGAGCGCACGCCGTACTTCTTCGCTGGCCGCAAGAACCGCCTGAACGTGCGTGTCGAGCCGTGCGGCTCGCTGCTGCTGGTGTTCGAACCGGGCATGGATCAACCGGCGCAGCGGGTTCCACAGCCATCGCAAGCCGGCGCAGTGCGCATTTCCGGGCCATGGCAGCTTGACCTGCGGCACGTGGACGGAAGTCGCAGCCAGCGCACCCTGGACACGCTGATCGATTTCAAGGACGATGAAGCACTGCGCTCCTTTGCCGGCACGGCGATCTATCGGGCGACCTTTCCGGCAGCAGGAGCCGGCGCGCACGCGTTCCTCGATCTGGGGCCGGTGAACGGGATTTCGAGCGTGACTCTCAACGGCCGGCTCCTGGGCCTGAAGTGGTACGGCTGTCACCGATACGCAACCGGCGCCGCATTGATCGGCGGAGAGAATCGCCTGGAAGTGCAAATCACCACGGTACTCGGAAATTATATGAAGTCCCTCACCGCCAACCCGGTCGCGAGAACCTGGACAGCGCGCCAGCCGTTGTACCCGGCGGGCCTCTGCGGTCCGGTGCGGTTGCTGGCGGCGGTCTGACGGACGCGACCGGCAATGGCTGGCGCCTCGCGCAGTGCTATCTGGAGACGAGTTTCGCCGGATGCCGATTCGCAATCGGGATCCGAAATGCCAACACTAGTTTTAGGTATACAAGCAAAAAGGCACCAATTGCGTTTCCGCCTTTGATGCCTAACTGGTTTGTTTCTTAGATTTTATGGTGCGCCCGGACAGAGTCGAACTGCCGACCTTCTGGTTCGTAGCCAGACGCTCTATCCAGCTGAGCTACGGGCGCACATTTTCAACGACTTGCAGACATTATACCAGATTTAAGCCGTCTGGTTTATGGCACCATTCGAAGAGTCCTTGAGCAAAACGCAAATACCTCTCGAACAGTCCCACAAGACTTCAGTCTACTACAACTGGGCATTCCAGTCATGCGCAAGCACGGTGGTGCAACCACGGCGCAGATGGGTATCGAGCCGCTCGGCGGTGGCGGCGATCGCCAGTCAACGCAGACCGCTGGGGGGTGCTGGAATACTTCGATTGCGATAGGCCAGCGCCCCGAAGATCGAAGCCGCCGCGAAGTTCACAATCGCTGTGCTCCGGTAGGCGTGGTTTTTCCGCAACGCGAACATCTGGCCGACGATCCACGCCGCATTGATGCCGCCTTTGATTGCCGCGCCTTTTGCCCCGAACGTGCCCCCGGCTCCGGCCAATACGTGGTTGGCTTCATCCTTGCTCCAGGAGGATCTGGCGTCTGCGATATTCGCGACCCCCAGGGCGGCAACGCTCGCGATCCACAGTGCCCGCCCCGAGCGGTTTGCCTCGATCTTCGGCGGCGTCCGCGGAGCGATTGCAGTCACGAACTCCCTGCCAGCAGCAGGGCTGCTCACTGCGCCGTCATCCTGGGCCGCGACCAGCCCTTGCAACAGCAGAGCCACCGTCGCCCACGTCACAAACGCAACCACCCAACTTTGAAATCGATATCGCATAAACAGCGCTCCCAAAGATCTCTTCGGAAGGATGCGGCCGATTTTTAAGGAAAAGTGCGTTAATCACGGCACTATGTTGCAATTTCTTACGATAGTACCGAGGGGATATATTGCATAATTTCGGATGATGTGCTCCAATAGGGTCGCGATGTCCTGGAAAACACTCTGCATCCTTGTGTGCGTTGCCGCGCTCGCTATCGCCGCATCAACGGTCGGCACGGTGAATTCCGCCGGCTCAATCAAGATCAATCAAACCGCGGTCCCTGCCTCGGCCGCGGTCTCGGTTCCGATGGGTCTTGGCGATAAGGTCGCGACCAACGATTCCGACGCGGTCATCCGCCTGGAGCAGTTCGGTGCTATGATCACGCTCGCGGCGCACTCAACCGTTCTGACCGGAGAAACGCAGGGTAAGCCGTTCGTCCGCCTGCTGGCAGGAACGCTTCACTACAAACTCACCGACGCCTCCAAGTTTCTGATTTTTAAGCAGAATGAGGCTGTCCTGGGCGCGCTCGAGGGCGTGGTGACCATTAACGGCCGCCGCAAAACACCCATCATCCTGGCCTCCGCCGGCGGCGCCGCAGCCGTCATAACGACCGTCGCACTGGTCAGGCGCAGCTCGTCCTGCCCCGCTGGACAAACCTGCCCGTAGTCCGCTACTGCCAGCTGTTGGGCACCGCCGTAACATCGATCGTCACCGGCAGCCGCCCGTTGCGCGGGTTCCTTGCGCCCGTCCCCGGCCTAATCGATAACGCCACTCCGCAGATCCAAGCCAGCAGCATCGCGTTCGCCGGCACATATAAATTGAAATCCACCAGGCTGTGCAGCCCGATGGCGGCCATCGCGCCAATGCATCCGATCGCCAGGAACCGGCTGTCCGGGTCCGCGCTCCGGGCCGCCGACCGCCAGGTGCGCGCCACAATCGACCCCATCAGCGCCAGCCCGATGACAAACCCGGCGGCCCCCAACTCGATCAGAAACTGCAGGTAGTCGTTGTGCGCGCGGTCGTCGCTTACCAGCGGCACGGAGACCTTAAACCGCAGGAACGCCGATTCGTATGCGCCCAGCCCGCAGCCGAACACCGGATAGGCCCGCACCAGCCCCAAGCTTTCCTTCCACAACTCCGTCCGCCCCTCGGCAGTCATGTCGTCTTTCGCCTGCGCGAAGCGCGAAATCAGCTGGTCCGACGGCAAAGCCACGAAGCACACCGCCAGCCCCGCTGCCAGCAGCCCCACCAGCCCAGCCGACCGCAACCCATTCCCCCGCCACGCCACAATCCCCATCGCCGTCACCGAAAACAGCGGCGCCACGAATCCCATCCGCGACAGACTCGCCAACGATCCCGCCAGAATCAGCGTCGCGGCCCCCAGGCTCGCGCACATCACCAACGCCGGCTTCATCGGAAACCCCCGCCTGGTGTCCAGCCCCCGCCAGACGGCCACCGGATACACCAGCGCGAACGGCAGCGCCATCTCCAGCAGCCCCGCGTAATGGTCCCGATTTACGTACGTCCCACTCGCCGTCTGCCCGGCCGCCGCCTGCGCGATTCCCAGAACCGCCTCCAGCACTGCCGCGATCGCCACCGGCAGCATCGCGGCCCAGCGCAGCCTCGCCCCCATCTGGTACATCAGAAGGAACACGACCGCATAACCCGCCAGCAGCAGGAAGTAGTTCATCGTCGCCCCCGGCACTACGCTCAACGTGGCCCACCCCTCCCGCGCCGCTACCCCGTCCAGCCCGCGCATCAATTCCACCCGCGCCGGAGACAGCACCGCCAGGACGCCCCGGGGCAGCGGGATCAGCTGGAATGCGGCGTACGCCGGCAGCAGCCACGCGCACCGCCCCGCCATTCGCGGCATCGATGCCATCCCGCGCCGGTTCGCCATCCACCACGCGAGTCCCGCCACTCCGAGCGCCAGAAGGTAGATCTTGCGATCCAGGCCCACTACCCCGCCGTATTGGAACACCGCGTAAGCCCAGACCACCGCCGGCGCCCCCAGCCAGGCCGCGTCCTTCAACCTTTCCATGGGCCGCTCCCCGCCTCTGGCTTTTTGCCGCGCCGCGCGTAATAATCGGCGTTGGTTCGCATGCTCCCAAGCTCGGCGTCCGCGCTGCCCGCTCTTTGCGTCATCCTGGTCCTTTTCTCCACCGCCGGCCTGCTGCTGGAGACCGCATATCGTACCAATTCTCAGGTGGAAGCGAACTTCTGCCGCTTCCAGGTCTGCGACACTCCACGCCTCATCGAGACCGCCCGCTCCCGCCGCCTCCTGCTCTCTCCCGAAGCCGCCGCCCTCGGCCTCCGCGAGTCCCTTGAGGCGCTACGCCGCGATCCCGCCGCCGCCGCTCGCTGGTGCGATGCCGGCGAAGCCCTGCTCCTCTCCGGCGGGCGCGATCGCGCCGCCTACGCCTTCCGCCGCGCCGTGGAACTGGCCCCCAATTCGCCCCCCGTCCTCATGCAGGCGGCCAATTTCTTCTGGCGCACCGACCAGCCCGCCGCTGCCCTGCCCCTGGACTCCCGCATCCTCCGCCTCATCCGCGAGTACGACCCGGTTGTTTTCCTCGCCTATTCCCGCTCCGGCCTTACCTTCGACAACCTCCTACGCGACGGAATCCCCGCCGACGCGGCCGCCGCCCGTTCCTTCTTCGAATATACTCTCGCCCCCGACTCGCCACCCGATGAAACGCAGGTTGCATCCCTGGATACCACCGCCGGCGCCCCGGCCGCCGTCTGGCGTTTCCTGCGCCTTCACCATTACGACACGCCGCCGCTCGCCGCGCGCTACCTCGACTTTCTCCTCGCCCACCGCCTGTACCTCTCCGCCGCCGCCTTCTGGTCCGATTGGGGCGGGCCGCGACCCGCATCCAACAGCAACCTCCTTTTCAACGCCGGCTTCGAATCTCCGTTCTCCGGCCCGCGCTTCGATTGGACCCCCTCCCACGCCCCGCACGTCTCCGAAGCCCGCGATTCCGACGCCCGCTCCGGATCCTGGTCCCTCCGCCTCGACTTCGATGGCACGGAAAACATCCTCTACCACGGCGTCTCTCAGACCGTCATCGTCAGCCCCGGCCCCTTCCATTTCCGCGCCTGGTTCAAACTCCATGAACTCACCACCGATCGCGGCCTCGCCTTCCGTATCTTCGACCCGGAANNCCGGCACCCTCGATTGGACCCCCGTCGAACTTGCTTTCACCGTGCGCCCCGGCACACACCTTATTGAGGTGGAATTGTTCCGCGAACCCTCCTGGAAGTTCGATAACAAATTCGCCGGCACCGCCTGGGTCGACGCCCTGGAACTGACCCGGGTCCGCTAGCCCTTGTCTTACACTCCCCGTTTCCTTGTACGGCCGTAATACAGTGTTAGTAATTGGCCCTGGAACTCACTTCGAAACTACTTGAATTTATCCATAAATAATCACGATAAACGCGATATATGCGAGTTAATTCCCGGCTGTTAACCAAAGATGTAATACGCCCGGCCATTGTGCTTTGCGCGTAATACAGATTGGTACTAATACACTAAAACATTTTGTTTCAATCAAATACACAGGGATTGCGCTCTCTATAGTACCGCTGGGTCTCCTCCTGTAATACAAGAAGACCTTGACGTGTGATTTTATACCCCTTATTATCAGGATTATTTTCCAGGCTGCAAGTTCTTCTTTTCCACGCAGCTTAGAAAGCTCCCCTGGGACTTTAGGGGGCGAAGCCTGTTCAAAAATGACGTCTACCCCCCTATTTCACAGTTCGTTATCCCATCTCCTGGAATGGTATGCCGTCAGGGTCCGTTCTCACTGTGAGCATGTAGCCTCCTCCATGCTCCAGGCCAAAGGCTACGAGCCCTTTCTCCCCGAGGTCCATTCGCGTCGCCGTTGGTCGGACCGCACCAAGGAAATCCAGGTGCCCCTCTTTCCCGGCTACGTGTTCTGCCGCTTTAATGCCGCCCATCGCGTCCCAGTCCTCGAAACGGCCGGCGTGGTCGGCATCGTTGGCTTCGGCTCCCTGCTCGCCCCTATCCCCGCCGAAGAGATCCTCGCGGTCGAGACCATGCTGCGTCTCTGCAAGCACGTCGAACCTTACCCCTTTCTTCGCGAAGGCCAGAAAATCCGCATCGAGCGCGGCCCTCTGGCCGGTGTCGAAGGCATCGTCGTCGAGCTCAAGAACAGCTTCCGCCTCGTCGCTTCCGTTACGTTGCTTCAACGCTCCGTCTCGGTCGAAATCGATCGCGAATGGGCCTGCCCCATGCAACCTGTCCGAACTCCTTTGGTAACCCCTTATGCCAACCAGCATCCGTAAAAGCCGGACCATCAGTCTGCGCCTTTCCGAGCGCGAATTCGATGCCCTGAAACAGCTCTACGCAGCCAATGGTGCGCGCAGCATCTCGGAATTCATTCGTTCCACCATGCAGCCTCTCATCGCCGAAACCTCCCGCGAAGGCCGCGCCCTCGAACTCAAGGTCCAGGAAATCGATGGCAAGCTCAGCATTCTGGATGGCGAAGTCGCACGACTCACCCATCTCCTCGGGGGCCGCCATGAACCGCGTTAGCCTCCTCCTGGCCGCTCTTCTCGCGGCCCTCCTCGCCTCGGCCGGCCCGGCGCTCCGCGCCCAGGAGGCGCCCGCCGCTTACATCCTCGGCCCCGATGACCAGCTGGTCATCCGCGTCGTCGATATTGAAGAGGTCCCCGACAAGCCCGTCCGCATCGATATGCGCGGCAATATCAACCTGCCCATTGTCGGCCGCATCCACGCCGGCGGCCTGACGGTCGAGCAGCTGGAAGCCGAGCTGGTCGAAAAGTTCGCAGCCGTCCTCCAGACCCCCACCGTCACGGTTTTCGTCGCCGAGTTCCGCAGCCAGCCTGTCTCCGTCCTCGGCGCCGTACGCACCCCCGGCGTCCACCAGATCCGCGGCAGCAAAACCCTCTTCGAGGTCCTCTCCCTCGCCGGCGGACTCAACCCCGATGCCGGCAGCGCCATTAGGATCACGCGGCGCAAATCCGCGGGCCCCCTCCCCCTGCCCGGCGCCACCGACGATTCCAGCGGCGAGTACCAGGTCGCCGAGGTCTCGGTCAAGTCCGTCATGGAAGCCCAAAACCCCAAGGAGAATATCCAGGTTCTCCCCGACGACGTGGTCACCGTCCCTAAGGCCGAAATGGTCTACGTCATCGGCGCCGTGCACCGCTCCGGCGGCTTCGTCCTCAGCGAAAAGGAAAACATCTCCGTCCTCCAAGCCCTTTCCCTGGCTGAAGGCCTGGATAAGATGGCCGCTGGCAAGGATGCCCGCATCATGCGCCTCGTCCCCGAATCCGATAACCGCCTGGAGATCCCCGTCAACCTCAAAGAGATCCTCGCGGGCAAATCGGGCGACGTCTCCCTACGCGCCAACGACATCCTGTTTGTCCCCACCAGCGGCGCCAAAAGCGCGTTCACCCGCGGCATCGAAGTCGCCATCCAGATGGGAACCGGCATCGCCATCTACCGCCGCTGACCTTGGTCGAGCCGGTCTTCAGCCCGATGCTACACAGTATCCCCAAACCTGTCACCTCCAGATTCTTGTGGGACGGACCATCGCCGTCCGTGGTCTGTATTTTCTCTTATCTTCTCTTCGCCGATCTCTGCGCTCTCTGCGTCTCCGTGTTGAATACACTCTCTCGAGTACCATAAAATGCCCCCCGAACTCACCGATTCCAATCAGCAGATCGTCCGCGCGCCCCAGCCCGCGGGCTACGTCGAAGCGCCCTCCCGCTTCGCGCGGGAGTACCTGGAGGATGCCTCCCCCGGCGGCCTGCTCGAATACTGGAACATCCTCCGGCGCCGCAAAGGCGCCGTCTTCCTGTTCGCCTTCCTCGGCATCCTGCTCGCCGTCCTGTTCACCCTCCCCCAAACCCCCGTCTACCAGGCCCGCGCCTCCCTCGAAATCCAGAGCCTCAACCAGGATTTCATGAACACCAAACAGGTCAACCCTGTTTCCGAAGCCCCCGACTACTTCTCCAACGACATTCAGACCCACATCAAGCTCCTCCAGAGCGACACCCTCCTCGACCGGGTTTCCGCCAAACTCGCCCAGTCCAGGCCCGGCGATCCCGCCCCTCCCCCCAGCCGCATCTTCGCCTGGCGTCACGCTCTCAACCTCTCCGAGCCCCAGCCCGTCGATGCCCGCAAGCAGGCGCTCGCCCTCGCCGCCGCCAGCCTCAAGCTCCGCGCCGCCGGACAGACCCGCGTCGTCGAAATCCTCTGTGATTCCACCGACCCACGCCTCGCTGCCGACTTTGTCAACGCCCTGGGTAACGAATACATCGATCAAAGCATGGAAGCCCGCTGGCAGATGAACCAGCGCACCAGCGAGTGGCTGACGCGCCAGTTGGAAGATGTGCGCATCAAGCTGGAGCGATCCGAAGATCAGCTCGAGCGCTATGCCCGCCAGTCCGGCCTCCTCTTCACCGGCGACAAGGAAAAGCAGAACGTCTCCGACGAGAAACTCCGCCAGTTGCAGCAGGAGCTCTCCAAGGCCCAGGCCGACCGCATCTCCATGCAGTCGCGCTACGAAATGGCCCAGGGGGCCGAGCCCGACTCTCTCCCCGATGTCCTCAACGATAATTCCCTGCGCGACTACCAGTCCAAACTCACCGACCTCCGCCGCCAGGAAGCCGACCTCAGCGCCACCTATCGCCCCGAGTACGCCAAGGTCAAGAAAGTGAAGGCCCAGATCGTGGCCCTGGAGACCGCCCTGGTGCGCGAGCGCAAAGCCATCATAGAGCGCATCCGCAACGACTATGAGCAGGCGCAGCGCCGCGAAAAGCTGCTTGGCGCCAGCTACGCCACCCAGGCCACGCTGGTCACCGCCGAATCCGAGAAATCCATCCAGTACAACATCCTCAAGCGCGAAGTGGATACCACTCGCTCGCTTTATGAAGGCATGTTCCAGCGCGTCAAGGAGTCCGCCATCGCCTCCGCCATGCGGGCCAGCAACGTCCGCATCGTGGATCTGGCCGCCGTGCCCAAGTTGCCCTACAAGCCCAGCCTGCCCGTGAACGGCATGCTCGGCCTCTTGGGAGGACTGTTCCTCGGCGTAGCGTTCGTGGTCATGCGCGAGCGGGCCGACCGCACTATCCAGGCCCCCGGCGACGCCCAGTTCTACCTGAACCTCCCCGAATTAGGAGTCATCCCCGAAGCCAATTCGCACACGCGCAGAATCATCTACCGCCCCACCCCCAAGAAGAACCTCCCGGCGGCACAGACGTTGGGGCAGGCGCTTGCGCCTGCCAACCGCAATGGAGCTTCCGCATCCGTGCCCCAGCATTCCGTTGTCAGCCAGAATTCCGATGTGGGGCTGATTGACGATCGGCCGTCCGCCCCAGTGGCCCTTCCCTCCCCCTTCACCAACCGAATCGAGCTGATCACTCACCAGCGCAAGCGCTGCATTGCCGCCGAAAGCTTCCGCGTGGTCCTGGCCTCCATCCTCTTCTCCGGCGAAAACGGCAGCCGCCCCCGCGTTCTCGTCCTCACCAGCGCCAGTCCCTCGGAGGGCAAGACCACCGTCACCAGCAACCTGGCCATCGCGCTCGCGGAGATCCACCGCAAAGTGCTCCTCATCGACGCCGATATGCGCAAACCAAGAATGCACGATATCTTCCAGGTCCCCAACACCCGTGGCCTCAGCACCGTGTTGCAGCAGCGGACCCTCAGCGAGGAATCCCTGGAAGGCGTGGTGTGCGAGACCGCCATCCCCAATCTCTTCGTCCTGCCCACGGGGCCGACGGCGGCATCGAGCCTGCTCTACTCGCAGGTGTTGCCGGAAATGCTCAAGCGCTTCAAGAAAGAATACGACATGGTCCTGATCGATACCCCCCCGATGCTCCAGATGCCGGACGCGCGCGTCGTCGGCCGCCAGGCGGACGCGGTGGTGATGGTGGTCAGGGCGGGCCAGACCACGCGCGATGCCGCCATCGCGGTCAGGGAACGGCTGGCGGAGGATGGCACCCGCGTGCTCGGGACCATTCTGAACGACTGGAATCCGAAGCAGTCGCCCAACGGATACTACGGATCTTCGAATGGGTACGGCTATTACCGGGGATACTCAAATCACTACGCGGCGGATAAGGGTGATTAATCACGCTCGCTCGACTTGTGAGCATAGCGCGACAAGGGGTGTTGTGCTGAAACTGATGGTATTAATGCCCCAAACGGAAGTGGCCGCAACATTGAGTAAGCCTGCATCAGCAACCGAGCCGACGCCGGTCGCGACAATACGCACCGTGCTCAGATCGGTCACCACACCGGCACAGAACCTACACTAGCTAGCTCGAGATACTTGTAGTTACGTCTGCCTTTTTATGCCAACTCTCGTAAAATCGCTCGCCCGACGCCTTCGCTCTCGCCTGAATGGGGCAAGTGCGGATCCGGTCCTCAACCCGGACTCCTCCGAGTTTGAGATCAACAGCTTTTTGATTTCCGATTTCATCATCAGGACACTGGTCCCCCTCGCTGGTTTCACTCCGTTCCCTCTTAATGAACTGCAGTTAATGGCCGGGGCTGTCTGTCGCTTCCGTCCCACCCATATATTCGAATGGGGAACGCATTTCGGAACGTCCGCAAGAGTGTTCTACGAAACAGTGACTCGCTTCGGGATTACCACGGAAATTCATTCTGTCGATCTCCCTGAAAACGTTCAGCATGTCGAACACCCGCACAGCAAGCGCGGCGTGTTGGTGCGCAACAGACCTGGCGTCTTCTTGCACCTAGGCGATGGCCTCGAAGTTTCCCTGGGCCTCCTTCGGTCCCTTCCGGAATCCTGCCGGCCATTGTTCTTCCTTGATGGAGATCACGAGTATTCCTCCGTTCGGCGCGAACTCGACGGAATCTTACGGTCCATTGAGGATCCGAAGATCTTACTGCACGATACGTTTTTCCAGTCCGAAGATTCTGGATACAACATCGGCCCACACCTCGCTATCGAAGCCGCACTCAATGAACACAAACGTCCGTTACGGGTAATCTCCACGAAAACCGGTCTACCCGGGATGACGCTAATATACTGAGCACTTAACATGGGCACCAGCCTGGCACGATCTGACCGTAGATTCCCACACATTAATGCAGTCAGCCTCATTGTAGATGACGTCGATCGACAGATTCAATCCGTCGGCGGGTCAGTCCAAGCTGTATCTCGTAGGCGGAAAGCACTTGCCCGTTGCCTCGCGCCACACACAAATGACCGACCCGCTCCTGCCGCGACAGCCGCGGCCCACGGCCGCATATTCCCCCTATTATTCGCATAAAGTGATGAGCATCCTACGTCAGCACAACGCGCACGCCGCACCCGCTTCGGTTTCGAGCACAGCGGCGTGGCCACTGATGGCCTCGCGCAGAGACAATAGAACGAATAGCGGCCCGCAAAAATACACACTATTCCCCGTCCTGTTCCTCGCGGCGCTCATCATGCCAATCCTCTGTCTTCGCAGCGATTCCCCATTGTATTCCTCCATTGGAGGGGCCGCGGCGATGCTCGGCATAAACCTTCTCGTTCCAGCGTGCCGCCCGGCGAGACCCTACCTCTCGCCCTACAATTGGGCGCTGGCGCTCTTCGGTCTTGTTCTGGTTATCGTACCAGCAAACATAATGGTAGCTGGCGTGAAACCTGTCATCCTGCCGTACCTACCGTCCGCCCATTCGATCGAATACGCGTACCTCCTCAGCGCCCTCGGCTATCTCTCGTTTTCTCTTGCATACTGGCTCACGTCAAGGCATCGAACACCCAGAGGGTTTGTGCAATTGCCGTGGGCACTGACAAAGACCGCAGCACTGATCTACGTTTTGATTGGGGCGCTTGGCATGGTGCTCGCATTTTCGGCCACGTCGGCCCTCGACTACTACACAAGCGCGCCTAAGGGAATTGTAGATCCGCAGTCAAATACAACACTCGCGGGGGCAGCCTCGACATTTCTCCGACCATTTCTTGCGTTCGGCGCGGTAGCCATTTGGAGCCATAGCGTTGATGCAAAGCTCAGATCGCGTTTCGCATTGATAATGGCGGGGCTTGCATGCGCTTGCGTGACTACAGTGGTGTTCTTGTCATACGGGTACAATCGAGCCACCGTTGCAGCGCCTATCGTGTGTCTCGTCGCAGTCGTGAATCGGCATGTGAGAAAGCTACCGCTATGGCTTCTTTTTTGTACGGGATCTGCCCTCCTTTTGACACTCATGTTTATAGGTCAGTACCGTAAGACCGGCTCAAGCCTGGACGAGTTACTGAATGATAAAGGCGCTGTAAACAATCTCACTACGAACATAGATATCTCCGAGCAGTTGCAACTATACTCTAGCGCGCCCCAATTCACCGCGTATCTGCTCGAGGCTAGCCAGTGGGGCGAGGGCGTCTCCGCTGGCCAGACTTTAGTGGCCTCCCTGATGTTCATCGTCCCAATTTTGGGAAAGCCGTTTCGGCCCGATAGCGGCGTCGCACTGTATAATAGTTTGATCTATGGAAATAGCACCACGCTCGATCAGCCAATTCCGTTTGCTGGCGAGCTATTCATAAACTTTCGCCTTCTCGGCATAATACTTGGCTATGCACTGATAGGCTTTCTCATTCGTCGCCTTCAAGATGAATTTGAGGACACAGCAAGTTCTCTGAAAACGTTTTCTCTTATATACCTTACGATCTGGCTCTGTTACTCGATACACTCGAGCGCCATGGTTGTCAGTCAAATGCTGCTTTACTTCTGCCTACCGATCTACGGCGTCTCGGTAGCTAGGTGGTTGGGATTTGGCCCACGCCCAGTCAGCCCGATGTCGATGGCCTCCCCAAACGGAAGGGGATGTACTTCAGCCCCGACGACGCAGCCAAACCCACCCGCAAGCTCGGCCTTTTGCTGAGCAATCATATGTTGCACTGCCAACTTGCAGACGACAGACGAAACATTGCCATGCGCCACTCTTGGTGAACTGTGGTTGACCATCTAGACTGTATTTATCGCGAAGTGTACGAGCCGTGCGACATGAAGGCCGCAAGACCATGAGTACGAGTCTCTTCAACGATGTCCAGAACACGGTCGCCACCGGAAGGCGCCCGGCCGGCGTACCACGCCGGGGCCTGCGCGTTCGCTACTTGTCCGCGGTCGTCTGGAGTATTGCGGGGTTGGGATTTGTCCGCGGGGCCACGTTCATCGCATCGATGTTTACGGCGCGTCTGCTCGGCGCCCAGTCATTTGGCAGTTTCGCTATCGTCCAAAGCACTGTAAGCATCGCGGCGACACTCGCGGCTGCAGGGCTTGGTATTACAGCTTCACGTCACGTTGCTCAGTTTCGGGAACGCGACCCGCACCGGGCTGGACGTATCCTTGGACTTTCTTCTGCTGTCGCGCTGGTTTCCGGCGCAGCATTGGCGCTCGCCACGTTTGTAGGGGCCCCGTTCGTTGCCGGACACGTACTACATGCGAAAGCATTGATGTTACCGCTACGCATCGCTTCTCTGTTGGTGCTTTTCACTGCCCTCAATGGCTACCAGATCGGCGCTCTGGCCGGGCTTGAAGCTTTCCGCGTCATGGCGAAAGTGAACTTCTACTCCGGCATCATTTCGTGCCCGGTGATTATTTTGGGAGCGTATCGCGGCGGACTTTCCGGTGCGGTCTGGGGTATATCGATCTCGATGTTTGCGACCTGGGCGCTCAACCACGTCGCTCTACGGCAGGTTTGCGTCCAACGAGGCATCGCATGGGTATGGAAGAGCTGCTGGTCCGAAGTCCATCTGATTTACCACACCAGCCTACCTGCTTTACTCTCGTCTTTAATAGTTGCACCTGGCATGTGGCTGTGTAACTACTGGGTAGTAACTCAGACAAATGGATACGAGCAACTTGGAATTTATAGCGCTGCCGATCGGTATCGATTGCTGTTGCTGTTTGTGCCAAGCGCAATCGCCGGCTCGGTGCTGCCTATCCTCTCCAATTTCTGCGGTGAAGGGGACGCTTCGGGCTTCCGCAAGCTCTTGCGCGCCAACGTGCTCTTCGTCTCTGTGATCGTGGCGGTTCCTGCGTTGGTTATAGTGTTCTTTGCCCGGAGAGCGATGGGCTACTTTGGTCCGAGCTACTTGGCTGGTGCTCCGATCTTGGCGGTGCTCGGCGTTTCCGCCATAGCGGAGGCGCTGAATACCGCGCTTGGGCAGGCGGTCCTAGTCGACTCAGCTTGGCGCCGTTTCTCGTTCGACGTGATGTTGATCTCCGTCATTTGCGGCACGGCATTCCTCCTCGTGCCTTCTTTGGGTGCTCGGGGCCTTGCCATAGCGTACTTAACTGGTTTCACTTGTACCGCCGTTGGTCTGTTATTCTACGTGCGCCTGGCAAAGCGTCATTGACCTTGCGTGACCCAGGCTATTGAACGGATGTTATCGAGTGACCTTAACCAGAATGTATGGTAGTTGTGTTCACAGTGATCACACGTTCCACTAGTCCTCTTTGCTCATACCGCCATGGAAAGTCCTCCGTTGAATCACCGTATGCGAATTCTGCAGACTGCGCATAGTTATCCACCGGATCGCTCGGGTGTCGGAATGGTTGTTTCAAACGTCGCAAGGCGCCTGGCAACTATGGGGCATGACGTTCACGTAGCCACGGCATCGCATCCGGGGGCGGCTCACGAGGAGACGATCGAGGGCGTCTTTGTGCATCGATTCCGCGCGTATGGCAATGCTGTCACGGGCCTTGGTGGTGACATAGCAGGTTACAAACAGTTTGTGACATCACGGCCGTGGGACGTCGTAATAATGCACTGTGCCCAGACCTGGAGCACCGACGCGCTCCTGGCCAGTCTCGGGCGACTGAGGTGTGCAAGAATCTTCGTGGGGCACGGATTCTCGGCACTTGAGGACCCAGCGTATCAGTGCTACTTCGGATCTCTCGCCCAATATCTGCAGCAGTTCCAACGGGTTTTCACCCTCTCACCCCTGCTTGAAGAGCGCGACTTTTGCCGATCACACGGAATTCCTGAACCGGTTATAGTTCCCAATGGGGTAGATTTGGAGGAGTGGGCCCAGCCCCCCGCCGATATTCGTGTGGCTTGGAATATTCACTCCGCTCCTTGGATACTCGCGCTGTCAAACCACAGTACGGTGAAGCAGCACGCGGTGTTCTTTGCCGTCTTCAATAAGATACGAAAGGTTCTGCCGACTGCTAAGGCCTCAATAGTCGGGGGGCACTACCCTGCGGCGCGGTGGAACCTCGGCCGCCTCGGGGTCAAAGGCGGGTGTTGGTATGAATGCAGTACTCGCGTGCTTTTTGAGCCAGCTGTCTCCTTGCGCCGAAACGAACACCGAAGACTAGTTGTTTCAGCGGTCCAGCAAGCAGACGTGGTTCTGGTCACCTCTTCCCGCGAAGCCTCTCCGCTCGTGGTGCTGGAATGCATGGCGGCCGGAACTCCCTGGGTTTCCCTGGATGTCGGTTGCGTCCGGGAAAACAGGGGAGGCGTCATCGTGAAGTCGTCTGAGGAGATGGCATCAGTCGCACTGGGCCTGTTAACGGACCCTCAGCGCCGGGAGCAACTCGGCCGCGAAGGCAGGAAGGCAGCAGTCGAACATCACAACTGGGACAGGATAGCGGAAATCTACGAAAACCACAGTTTCCTGGCCACACAAATGCTGGGCCACGAACAAGTTTGCCCCGATCTCAGTTAACCGTAATCTCCGCACTGATGGTGTTTGTCACGCGGAGCCAGTAAGGTATATGCTCCAAAATCTCAGGTTATCGCGGACGAGACCACACCCAGTGCTGTTGGTGCGGCTCCGCGGTGGCCTCGGCAACCAACTTTTCCAGTATGCTGCTGGGCGTGCTTTGGCATTGCGAAACCATGTCCCGCTCGTGCTGGACACTACTTCCGGTTTCTGTGGAGATCCCTACGGCCGTTCATACGAACTCGGGGCTTTCAACGTACTAGGTGAGGGGGTTGAGGAGGTATCCCATGCCCGTCTTGGCATCAGGGCAAATCTATTCCGAAGGTTCGTTGGACGGCGGGAGCTGTGGAGGATGCGAAGGGGGCAGTATTTCGACCCAGCAATCTACAACCTGCGCATAAAGCGGTCTGTTGCACTCGACGCCTACTGCCAGAGCCCCCGATACTTCTGCGAGATCGAGGAGCCTCTGCGAAAGGAACTGGAACATAGGGCAACCCCGCCGGGACTGAACGATATGGCGGTCGAGGAAATCAAACGAGCAAACTCCGTCTGCCTCCACATCCGGCGGTTGTTCGCCAATGAAGCAGACGGATCAATACGGCAGTCCGTCGGCGACTTTCATGGCACGTGCGATATCGCTTACTACCGCCGCGCCATACACGAGTTAAACGCCGTTCATGGGCGTCTCGAAATATTCGTTTTCAGCGACGACACCCTCTGGGCTCATCAGAATGCCGAAACACTTGCGTCCGGAGACTGCAGCGTAAAAGTGATAGACGACGAAGATCCGCTGCGAAGTTTCTATCTCATGAGACTGTGCAAGCACTTTATCATCGCCAACAGCACGTTTAGCTGGTGGGCCGCCTGGCTCGGGAGGGATCCGGCAAAAATGGTCTGTGTTCCGGATGTGTGGAACCGCAAGGAGAGGCGCTTTCCGAGCGATCTCTTTCCGCCCGGCTGGAGGGTTACTCCCGCGGCTATGACGACATCCTCCAACAAGCCGCCGTTAATGATTGAACCCGCCAAGGTTTCTCCCTTTGCATAGCATTCCCAAAGTCGTACTGATCACGGGCGGCGCCGGGTTTATCGGCTCGCACCTGGCTTCCGCGCTTCTCCGTCACGGCTGCAAGGTCACCATCCTCGACAATCTGAACGATTTCTATTCGCCCGAACTGAAGAAGGTCAACCTCGCCGAGATTGGGCGCGCCGGGGATTTCGATTTTGTGTTCGGCGACATTTGCGATCGGGCTGCCGTGCGGGATGTCGTGGCGCGATTACGTCCCGGCGCATTGGTGCATCTTGCAGCACGAGCAGGCGTCCGCCCCTCGGTCGAGAACCCGGTCCTGTACTACGAAACCAACGTTACCGGCACCGCGCACCTGTTGGAGGCGTGCCGCGACTTCGAGGTCCCCAAGGTCGTATTTGCTTCTTCCAGTTCAGTTTATGGGACACGGAGCGCCACCCCGTTTCGCGAAGACGCCCTGCTGCTTAGCCCTGCGTCGCCGTATGCCGCGACGAAGTTGGCGGGGGAAGCGATGCTGCACTCATTCGTTAACTGCTACGGCCTTCAAGGTATCGCCTTGCGCTTCTTCACCGTATACGGGCCGAGGCAGCGTCCCGATCTGGCGATCAACAAGTTTGTTCGCTTGATCGGGAACAGCGCGCCAATCCAGTTGTTTGGCGACGGCAACAGCGCCCGCGATTACACCTGGGTCGAGGATATAGTTTCCGGCGCCCTTGCTGCCATGGCATATGCTCCCCCGAACGGCTACGACGTGTTCAACCTCGGCAACTCGCAGCCAATCTCGCTGGAAAGGATGGTGACCCTTATTGAGGAAGCAATGGGCAAACGCGCCATCCGCCAATACACCAATCACGCTGCTGGCGACATGATGGTAACCTGCGCGGACATCGCAAAGGCCCAAGGTCTCCTCGGCTATCGTCCAAGCACTACCATCGCTGAAGGGATCCGCCGCTTTGTGGGCTGGGCCCTCGAACAGAGCGCGGCCACACTGACGAGCAGCGTGCCGGACCTCGCTGGAGTAGTCTGACTCGGATCCGGACACGCAAGGTATATTTCCCTATGCCCGCCATCAGCATCGGAATGCCAGTCAGGAACTCGGCCTCGACCGTCGCACGCACTATCAGGTCTGTCCTTGCGCAGAGTTTTTCCGATTGGGAGCTGATCGTGATCGACGACGGCTCAACTGACGGCACCGTAAATGTTGTCCGCCAGTTCGCCGATCGACGCATCCGTCTTGTCGCCGGTGACGAAAACCGCGGCCTGCCCGCTCGATTGAACGAGGCTATTCGTCTCAGCGCCAGCGAGGTTTTCGCGCGCATGGATGGCGACGACGTCATGTATCCGGAACGTCTGCGCCTGCAGTACGAATTTCTGCGGGAGAACCAGGAAGTCGATCTCGTTGGCGGCTCCATCATGGTTTTTCGTGGTAACGGTATTCCGCTGGGTACTCGCGGCGGAGCAAGAACCCACGAGGAAATCTGCGCCAGCCCATGGCGCGGTTTTCTCGTCGTCCACCCTACCTGGATGGGTAGAACAAGGTGGTTTCGAGAGAATCCGTACCCCGAAGACATGATCAAGGCGCAGGACCAGGCCTTGCTTCTGCGCAGTTTCGCGCACAGCCGGTTCGCCACACTCGGCGACATTGTTCTCGGTTATTATGAGGACCGGCCCTCTCTCCGCACGGTACTTAGCAGGCGGCGCTTCGCCGCGCGCGCCTTTTGGCGTCATTGCAACGGCGCGACGGTCCGTACCCTCGCCGTTGCCAAGCAGTTCGTCGCCACCCTGATGGACGCCTTCGCGGCTGTCTCCAGGCTTGACTACTCCGTGCTTCGTCAGCGCGCCATGCCCGCCAGTCCGGACCAGTTGGAGCGATGGAGCCAGGTATGGGCGGGCATTGCCAGCTCTTGTTGCACCTCGGCGGACGCACCGTATGCCCACCGCGCGGTGCCGGCACCAGCGCCTGCGGTGCATCGTTCCAGGCCGCTGGTTTCCATTGCCATGCCGGTGTGGAATTGCGAGCGCACAGTAGGGATGGCCATCGCTTCTGTACTCAACCAGCAATACAAAAACTGGGAACTGCTGGTGATGGACGACGGCTCCACTGACAGCACCGTCGAAATTGCTGGTTCTACGGGCGACGCGCGCATCCGTGTCTTTTCCGATGGCACCCATCGGGCCTTGCCGGCCCGCTTGAACCAGGCAGTATCGCTGGCCCGCGGGGGTTATCTGGCTCGCACGGACGGAGACGATATCATGTATCCGGAACGTCTGGCTTGCCAGGTGGCGCATCTTACGAGGCACCCCGAAGTCGACCTAATTGGGGCGGGTGTGCTGGTATTTCGCAAGGATGGTGAAGTGCTCGGCAGTCGGTATGGCAGACCTTCTCACGAAGAGATCTGCTCGCGTCCCTGGGCGGGTTTTCCTCTTGCCCACCCTACCTGGGTCGGGCGTGTTGGTTTCTTCCGGCAATTTGCTTACCGCGACGACGTTGGCAAAGTAGAGGATCAAGAACTCCTCTTCCGGGCGCGTCACACGGCACGGTTCGCCTGCCTCCCCGAACTTTTGCTGGGCTACCGTGAAGACCATCTGAGGCTGAACCGCATGCTTGCTAGTCGCCTGCAATACGCAAAGATGCTTGTTGGCTCGGCGGCGGCCCACCCTGGTCTTGCCTTTGTCGCCCGGGGAGTGGTTTCACAGACGGTGCGCGCTGCCGCGGACGTGCTGGCCTGCACGACGCACCTGGATTACATCCTCCTGCGGCAACGCGCCCGCCCGGTGACTGCGGGCCAGGTAGAGCGATGGCACACTATCTGGTGCGAGACACAACGCACCGCCGCTGCATTCGGTGTTCCCAGGGAAAACGCATTTTCAGGCTGCGAGAGCGTGCCTCAACTATGACCATTCGCGCGCTGCACTTGGTAAAGACTTCCGACGGCGCCCTATGGGCGGCACGGCAGGCCGAAATATTGGCACGCTTTGGCGTCGAGGTGCACGTGGCCGTGCCCTTCCGGGCCGGTGCCGCGATCCCCTTCTGGCGCAAGGCCGGCGCCACCATTCATGTTGTCAATCTGGACCTGCCGGCCAAGCGGCCGTGGGCCATTCCGGCGATGTGTGCAGCGGCACGTAGTTTGGTTGATCACGTCCGGCCGGATATCATTCACAGTCATTTCGTCAGCACCACGCTCTTGCTGCGGCTCGCTCTGGGGCGAAATCACCCTGTGCCGCGCATTTTCCAAGTGCCGGGGCCGCTTCATCTTGAGCATGCTGCAACAAGGACCGCGGAGATATGTAGTTCAGCTGCCAACGATTACTGGATTGGCTCCAGCGGGTGCATCAAACGGCATTACTTGGAAGCAGGGGTAAGTCCCGCACGGGTGTTCTTAAGTTATTACGGACTTCCCCTTCAAGCGGCGTCCCGCAACGGGTACCTGCGAGAGCGGCTCGGGATTGCGGATAGCACAAAAATCGTTGGGAACATCAATCTGATTTATCCGCCGAAACGGTTTCTGGGACAGCGCGTGGGGGTGAAATGCCACGAAGATGCAATCGATGCGCTTGGGGCCGTTCTTCGGGTACGGGCGGATGTTATTGGTGTGTTGATCGGAGCGACCTTTGGTACCACCGATACGCGTTATGAGCGCGAACTCCGCAGAAGAGCAGCAGACGTTGGCCGTGGGAGGATTGTGATGCCCGGCTATTTTGACGCTTCTGAAGTCCAGTGGAGCTGGCCTGATTTCGATTGTGCGGTACATGTGCCGATCTCGGAGAACTGCGGCGGGGTCATAGAATCCCTCATGGCTGGTGTGCCGACAATCGCCAGCCGGACCGGCGGCCTACCCGAAGTTGTAATTGACGGCGTGACGGGTCTTTCCGTGCCAGTGCGCAATCCGAGTGCGATTGCGTCCGCAGTCCTGAAGGTGTTTGGCAACTCCGAGCACTATGCGCGCCTAGCGGCAAATGGGCAGCGGCTCGTCAGGTCGATGTTTGACATCGAGCGGACCGGCAGTGAAATCGCTCAGATCTATCGCCACATCCTGGAGGGGGCATCCCGTCCGCCGGATTTCTTTTCGGGATCAGTCCTCGATCGTGCGTAATATGACGACGACGTGTGAGGCTCTTTCGCCTCGATCGCAGGAAGGCCGCCAGCCGGGAATGAGCCACTGGATGGTCAAGCGAATCCTCGACCTGACTGTTGCGTCCGTCGCGCTGGTTCTCGTTGCACCTTTGTTAGCCGCCGTGTCCGTCTCGATACGGTTCATTATGGGCGGCCCCGTTCTGTTTCGCCAGTTGAGGTTGGGGCGGAAGGATCGGCCCTTTTACATCGTAAAATTCCGCACGATGAAGGAGTTGCGGGATCCTCGCGACCGGATGCTGCCCGACGCGGAACGGCTCACGCCGTTCGGGCGCTACCTACGGGCCTTGAGCATCGACGAACTCCCTCAGCTCTGGACTGTGATCATCGGGGCGATGAGCTTGGTTGGTCCTCGCCCCCTGCCGCCCGAATACCTGCCGCGGTACACAGCGCGGCAGGCGCGGCGGCATGAAGTAAAACCAGGCATTACCGGCTGGGCGCAAGTGAACGGCCGCAATGGTCTCTCGTGGGAAAAGAAGTTCGAATTAGACGTCTGGTATGTGGATCACTGCAGCCTCTGGCTCGACGTCAGAATTCTCTGGATGACGTTGCTCAAGGTCCTGCGGCGCGAGGGCGTCAGCCAGGATGGGCACGCGACCATGCCGGAATTCACGGGTAGCGCGCAGGCGCAAGAGTAGCGTCATGGATCTTTTATTGATTTGGGGGGTCGGGGGGCATTGCGGAGTCGTTCTTGACGTCGCCCGCGCAACCGGGTTGTTTGAGTCCTTCGTGCTGATCGACGATGACGCGGCTAAGATCGGCCTGTCTTTCTGCGACAGCTTGGTGATCGGGGGCCCCGAAGCGCTTTCGGGCTTTGTTGGAAAGAGGTTTGCGGTTGCGGTGGGTGACAACAGAATCCGTGCCCGTTGTTTCGGTCGTGCCCGTCGGGAAGGGCTCCTGCCCACGGCGCTAATTCACCCCACCGCGATAACTGCTCCCTCGGCCGTCATAGGGCCCGGCACCGTGGTAATGCCCGGAGCAATCGTGAATCATGGAGCCGCAATCGGCGAGAATTGCATCATCAACACGGGGGCCGTTATTGAGCATGACTGCTTTATTGGCGATCACGCGCACATTTCTCCCCGCGTCGCGCTTGGCGGCGGCGTCAGAATCGGATCCTACGCTCACGTCGGCATCGGCGCCGTTGTTCTGCCCGGCGTCGAAATCGGCGAAGGTGCGGTGGTAGGCGCGGGAGCCGTCGTCCTCCATTCTGTCCAACCCAACAGCACCGTTGCCGGCGTCCCTGCAAGGCCGCTTCCAGCCAAAACCATATCCACATGAAACGAATCCTGCTCTCCGTCCCCCACATGGGCGGGGCCGAACAGAGCTACGTCAACCAGGCGTTCTCCTCGAACTGGCTGTCCACCGTGGGTCCGAACCTCTCCGCTTTTGAGATGGAGTTCGCCGCCCTGATCGGCCAACCGGCGGTGGCGCTTTCCAGCGGCACCGCGGGCCTGCATCTCGGCCTGCGCTTGCTGGGCGTCGGGCCGGGCGACGAGGTTTTCTGCCCCACACTGACCTTCGTTGCCACGGCTAACCCAATCCGTTATCTCGGCGCCGATCCGGTATTCCTCGACAGCGATCCCGGCACCTGGAACCTGGATCCCGGAGTGCTCCGGCGCGCTCTGGAGGAACGCGCCCGGCAAGGCTGCCTGCCCCGAGCCGTCATCGTGGTCCACCTCTTCGGCCAGTGCGCCGATATGGATCCCATCATGGACGCCTGCAACCGCTACCATGTCCCGGTCCTGGAGGACGCCGCCGAATCCCTCGGCGCATCCTACAAAGGCCGTCCGTCGGGTACCTTCGGCGAAGTCGGGATGTTCTCCTTCAACGGCAATAAGATCGTTACCACCACGGGCGGCGGGATGCTCGTGTCCAAGCATGCCGAACTGGTGGACCAGGCCCGCTTCTGGTCGCAGCAGGCCCGCGACCCCGGCATCGCCTACGAACACTCGGAACTCGGCTACAACTACCGCATGAGCAACGTCCTCGCCGGCATCGGCCGCGGCCAGCTCGAAGTCCTCGAACTGCGCGTTCAGCAACGCCGTTCCATCGCCTTCCGCTATCGGGATGCCTTTGCCGGCCTCCCCGGCATCTCACTCATGCCCCAGGCCGCTTACGGCCTCCACACCAACTGGCTGAGTTGCTTCCTCATCGAGGAACAGCAGTTCGGCTGCTCGCGCGACCGGCTCATTCGCGTCCTCGACGCCGCCAACATCGAGTCCCGCCCGGTTTGGAAGCCCATGCACCTACAGCCCCTGTACGCCGGTTGTGCGCGCTACGGCGGTGAAGTGGCGGAGGACTTGTTCCACCGGGGCATCTGCCTTCCCAGTTCGAGCAGCCTTTCACTCGAAGACCAAAGATATGTGATCGACCAGGTTCGGGCCGCCGCCGGCGCCGGGCCGCTGGCGGAACCCGAAGGGGTTGCCGCCGCCATCGCCTAAAGGACCCTTGCCATGTCAACACTCAATATCCAAAGCGCCGTCCGCCATCTCACGCGGCACACTCGCCGGGGTACCCACGCGGTTCAGTTCTCGATATTCGCCCTCGCCGGTGTTACGGCGTTCCTGCTACGGTTTGATTTCATTGTGCCGCCCGCTTTCCGGGTCCATCTGCTGGCTGGGGTCGCCGTCTGGGTGGCGGTCAAAATCCTCGTCTTTCACTTCTTCAAACTGGATCGCGGATGGTGGCGATACGTTTCCATTAACGACCTCAGCCGCGTCGCAGCGGCGAATCTCACCGGATCCGCTCTCGCCTGCCTGGTTCTCCTCTCGCTTCCCCTCCGGGGTTTTCCGCGCTCCGTGTTTTTCCTGGACTTCCTGCTCTGCTTTGGGATGACCGCGGGGGCCCGCCTGGCAGTGAGACTGGTGTTCGAATTCGCCAGGCTGCCGAACCTGGGCGCGAAGAAGCGGACCGTCATCTATGGCGCCGGCGACGCGGGAGTCAGCCTGCTCCGCGAGATCCACCAGAATCCAGCGCTGTCTTACGAGATCGTAGGCTTCATCGACGACGATCCGGCAAAAACCGGCATTTTCATTCACCGGTTAAGGGTCTTCGGCAACGGCGCAGCCCTGCCCTCGGTCGTGGCATCGCAGAGCATCGAGACCGTGCTCATCGCCCTGCCCTCGGCCACCGGCGCGCAGATGACGGACGTTCTCAAGCATTGCCATAAAGCTGGCGTTTCCTATAAGACCATCCCTGGCCTGGCCGATGTGATCGAGAATAACGGACTCGCCGCTCAGATCCGCGACGTAGCCGTCGAAGACCTCCTCGGCCGCAACCCCGTACGGCTGGAAGAAGACCTGATCCGCGGCACGCTCCAGGGCAAAGTCGTCCTGGTCACCGGCGCGGCCGGCTCCATCGGCTCCGAACTCTGCCGCCAGATCGCGCGCTTCCACCCCGCGGGCATCGTCGGCTTCGAAATCGCCGAATCCCCTCTCTTCGAAATCGACCGCGAAATGCGCCAGACCTTCCCCCAGGTCCCCTTCTACCCTGAGATCGGCAGCATTCAGAACCGCGCCCGCCTGGACGAGGTCATGCGCCACTACTCACCCTCGGCCGTCTATCATGCCGCCGCCTACAAGCACGTTCCCATGATGGAGGCGCACGTGTTCGAGGCTATCGAGAACAACGTCTTCGGGACATACAATGTGGCCACGGCCGCCGCCGAGAACGGAGTCGAGGACTTCGTCATGATCTCCTCCGA
>PLDO01000384.1 GCA_003136215.1 Bryobacterales bacterium | reverse complement strand
TGGGATGCCATCGAAATGGTGGCCATCGAACAGGTGGAAGCCCTGACCGGTATGAAGATGCCCGTGTAGGTGTCATCATAGGATTACATGTCTCTGGAAATCCAACAGCGTGACAACGAAGGCATCACTGTCCTCGAAATGAAAGGGCGCATCACGGTAGGCAAGGAAGCTACCGAGCTGCGCGAGAAGGTCGCCGAACTCTCCGCGGCCAACGTGCGCAATCTCGTTTTCAACCTGGCCGGCGTGGATTATATCGATAGCACGGGGCTGGGCGCGCTGGTGATGTGCGCCACCACGCTGCGGAAGATCGGCGGCAACGTGAAGCTGGTCAACCTCAACAGGCGGACCATCGAACTGCTGGTGATGACCCGCCTGGCCACCTGTTTCGAGATCTTCACCGACGAGGGCGACGCGGTGGGCAGCTATTACCCGGACCGCAAGATCAAGACCTTCGACATTCTGGACTTCGTGAACAAGATGAAGACCGAGGAGTAAGCCGCGATGGCGCTGGTGGTCATCGGAGGTGTCGCCGCGGGATTGAGCGCGGCGGCGCGGGCGCGGCGAATCGATCCGCGCCTGGAAATTGTCGTGCTGGAAAAAGGCCCTGTGATCTCCTACGGCGCCTGCGGCCTGCCGTATTTCGTGGAGGGCCGCGTGCGCGAGGTCACGGACCTGATCACCTACACGCCGGAGTACTTCCGCAAGGAGCGGAATATCGACGTGCGCACCGGCGCGCGGGTGATGGCGATTTCGCATCCGCGGCGCGAAGTGGTGCTGGAATCGGGCGCCAAGGTAGCGTACGAAAAGCTCATCATAACCACCGGCGCGCGCGGCGGGTTGCCGGATCTGCCGGGCGCGCAACTGCCGCACGTGTTCACCCTGCACACGCTGGACGACGCCGCGCGCATGCGCCGCTTCCTGGTGGAGCGCAGGCCGAGGAGCGCCGTAGTGATCGGCGCCGGATACATCGGTGTGGAGGCCGCCGACGCGCTGCGCCGCAACGGATTGCGGGTGACCATTCTGGAGCGCTCGGCCCACGTGCTGCTGCGCCCCGATGACGGCTTCACCCTGGCTGTCCGCGCGCAACTGGAGCGTCACGGCGTGGAACTGCGCACCGGCGTACCGGTGATGGCGATCGAGCCTGGCGGGGTGGCCGGCGTGCCGGCCGACCTGGTGGTGATGGCGGCCGGCTTCCAGCCCAACGTGGAACTCGCCGCGGCGGCGGGAATCGAGATTGGCCGCAGTGGCGCGATTCGCACCGACGAGCGCATGGAAACCAATCTGCGCGGGGTCTTCGCTGCCGGCGATTGCGCCGAAGTGACCCACCTGGTGACGGGCCGCCCCACCTGGATACCCCTGGGCACCACCGCCAATAAGGCCGGCCGTGTAGCTGGCGCCTGTGCGGCGGGCGCGCGGGAGCGCTTCGCCGGGATCGTCGGCACGTCGATTGTCAGCGTGTTCGGCATGGGCTTCGCCACCACGGGGTTTTCGGCGGCCGAGGCGCGCGCCGAAGGCTTTACGCCGGTGGCGGCGCGCATCGAGGCCTGGTCCCGCCCGCGCTATTACGAGGGCGTGAAGACCGTTGTGGAACTGGTGGCCGACGGCGTCACGCGACGCCTGGTGGGTGGTTCGGTAATCGGCGAGGATGGCGCGGCGGGCAGGATCAATGTGATCGCCACGGCCCTGCATGCGCGCCTGCGGGTGGATGAATTCGAGCAGTTGGACCTGGCCTACTCGCCGCCGTTCACGCCGGTCTGGGACCCGATCCTGATCGCCGCCCAGCAACTCATCAAAGAGATGGGGGCTTAGGGCAGGCTTCCGAGCTTCGCTCGGATGCACAAGGCTGCCCAGGGGGCACCCACTTATGCCACAAACAAAACTAACCTCTACCAACATCTAAAAGACGACCCTTATTGCCTCGAAATATAAGATCACTCGCGGCACGCGTCAAGCCATATAATCTAAAGTGTCCGTTTAGTTTTGCTAAAGAGTATGGAACTGGGACAATTGCGCGTCTTCCTGGCGGTGATGGATGAGGCCAGCGTGACCCGGGCGGCGGGAATGGTGGGCCTTTCCGCCGGAGCCGTGAGTCAGCAGTTGCGCGCCCTGAGCGCCGATCTGGGGGTGGAACTCTTCGTCCGCTCGGGACGCAAAATCGCTCCCACGGCACACGCCGTCCGCCTGGCCGAACATGCGCGCGCGATTCTGCACCAGGTGGGGCGGATGGAGCAGGAGTTCAGCAAGGACGAAGCCGGCGATAACCGCCCGTTTCACTTCGCCACCGGGGCCACGGCGTTGATCTACCGCCTGGGCAAACCGTTGCGCCTGCTGCGCCGCCGTTTTCCGCATACCGAGATCCTGGTGACGGTGGCCGCCACCGAGGAAATCGTCGCCGGCCTGTTCTCCCGCCGCTTCGATTTGGGCCTGCTCTCGATGCCGGTTCCCCAGGACAAGCTCACCATTCTGCCGCTGTTTGAGGAAGAACTGCTCGGACTGCGTCCGGCCCCGGCGCGCACCAGCGGCGCCAAGATCGTCCGCTTGCAGCCGGAAGAATTGATGCACGCGCAATTCCTGCTCTATCCAAAACACAGCAACATGCGGTTGAGTATCGACACCTTCTTCCACGAACTGGGGATTACGCCGCGCGTCATCATGGAGGCGGACGATACGGAAGCCATCAAACGCCTGGTGGAGTCCGGTTTCGGGTATTCGATCCTGCCGGAGTTCTCGTTGCGCGGGCAGAGTCGTTTCCTGGAACTCTTCCGCGTGGCGGGTCATCGCCTGGTGCGCCGGCAGGCGCTGGCGATGCCGCGTTCAGAGTATCCGCGGCCGCTGACCCAGTCGATCGCCGGAGTGATTCATGCGGCGCTGGTGCGGAGTTGACCCTTTCAGACAGTGCGCTCTGATACCATCAAACCTTATGGCGGAGAACGGAATGTTTTCATTGACCGGCCAGGTGGCGGTCGTAATTGGAGGCGGCGGAGTCCTCGCGGGGGCAATGGCTACGGGTCTGGCGCAAGCCGGAGCCGGCGTCGCCATTCTGGACGTCAGCAAGGAAGGGGCGGACGCCCGGGCGCAGTCCATCGATGCACTGGGTGGCGCGGCCATCGGCGTGTGCTGCGACGCCACCAGCAAGGCCGGCCTGGAGCAGGCACTGGCGGCTGTGCTGGCCCGGTTCGGCCACGTGGATATCCTGGTGAATGCCGCCGGCGTGAATTCCGGAACGCCATTTTTCGAGATCACCGAAGCCGAATGGCAGCGCATCCTGAACATCGATTTGACCAGCGTGTTTCTGGCCTGCCAGGTGTTCGGCAAGGCGATGGTCGATGGCGCGCGCGGCGGCTCCATCATCAACATCTCTTCGGCGTCGTCGGGACCGCCGCTCTCCAAGGTGTTCACTTACGCGGTGGCCAAGGCGGGAGTCAATCAGATCACGCAGTTCCTGGCGCGCGATCTGGCGCCGCACAATATTCGCGTGAACGCCATCCTGCCCGGCTTCTTCCCCGCCGAGCAGAATCGCAAACTGCTCACCGAAGAGCGTGTGGCCAGCATTATGCGACATACGCCCATGAACCGCTTCGGAGAGAGCTCCGAACTCGTGGGGGCCGTGGTATACCTGGCGTCTCATCAGGCGTCTTCGTTCGTAACCGGATCGATCCTGAGGGTGGATGGCGGCTTTACCGCGATGACGATCTAGGGAGAGGGACAGGCCGGGAGGCCTGTCCTACGCGGCGCACGGAAACCGTTAAGATCTAAGTTATGGCTTCACGGCGCCAGCCTCCGCTGCTTGACCCCGGTACGCGGGCGCCCGGCTTCCGGCTCCGCCGTCTGGAGGGCGGGGAAGCCACGCTGGCGGAGTGGACAGCCCGTGGCGGTGTTCTGCTGGTCTTCTTCAAAGTGACCTGTCCGGTATGCCAGTTGACCCTGCCGTTTCTGGAGCGCCTGCACGCCTCCGGCGCGCTCGCCATTTGCGGCATCTCGCAGAACGACGCCGGCGACACGCGCGAATTTAACACTTATTTCGGAGTCACGTTTCCGACCCTGCTGGATTCCGAAGACGACGGGTTCCCCGCCAGCAACGCTTACGGCATCTCCAGCGTTCCCACCATGTTCCTGGTGGAACCGGAGGGCGCGATCGCGCGCGTGATGGAGGGTTGGAGCAGGATGGATATGGAGGCTCTGGGCGCCGCCGCGGGAATCGCGTTATTCCGCGCGGAGGACAATGTTCCGGCCTGGAAGGCGGGCTGAAGCTCGCGCAACTAGGTTCCCGGGCGGGACCCACGCTAAACTGGAAGCAGACCGATGGCCAACAAAATCGAAGAGATCCTGGGTACGGCGGCATACATCGCCAAGGGTATGGGCATCACCTTCAAGGAAATGATGGGGCCCACGGTGACGGACGATTATCCCGACGCGCCCCCGAAGTTCGAAGAGCGCTTCCGCGGCGTCCACGTCTTGCAGCGTGACGTCAACGGGATGGAGAAGTGCGTGGCGTGTTTCCTGTGTGCCGCCGCATGCCCGTCCAACTGCATCTACATCGAAGCCGCCGAGAACACCGCCGCCACCCGCATTTCCGGCGGCGAACGCTACGCCAAGGTCTACAACATCGATTACAACCGCTGCATCTTCTGCGGCTACTGCGTGGAGGCCTGCCCCACCGACGCCATCACCCACGGCCACGGATTCGAAGCGGCCAGCTACAATACTTCGACGCTGGTGAAACGCAAAGAGGACATGCTCACCGCCTTGCCGGCGGCTGGCTAGGTCCACACGTGCTCCGCGCCATCCGCGAACAGATCGATACCATCTTCCGGGAGGACCCGGCCGCCAAGAGCGTGCTGGAGATTTTTCTCTGCTACCCGGGCTTTCACGCCATCCTGATGCACCGGGTGGCGCACCGTCTGTACCGCTGGGGCGTGCCATTGTTGCCGCGCGTCATCTCGCAGATCAGCCGCTTTCTCACCGGCATCGAGATCCACCCCGGCGCCACCATCGGACGCCGCTTCTTCATCGATCACGGTTCCGGCGTGGTGATCGGCGAGACGACGGAGATTGGCGACGACGTGCTGCTGTACCAGGGTGTGACCCTGGGCGGCACCGGCAACGAGAAAGGCAAGCGCCATCCCACCATCGGTAATCGCGTGGTAGTGGGCACGGGCGCCAAGGTGTTGGGCAGCATCCGCATCGGCGATGACGTGAAGGTAGGCGCGGGGTCGGTGGTAGTGCACCCGGTGCCCGACCATTCCACGGTGGTCGGCATCCCCGGCCGCGTGGTGCGCGTGCGCGCCGAAGAGGGCGCCCTGGAGCATGGCCGCCTGCCGGACCCCGAAGGCCAGGCCATTGACGATCTGGCCCGACGCGTTGCGGAGTTGGAAGCGGTGCTGCGCAAAATGATTGCCGACCACGAAGTGGAACACCACAGCAAGTAGGACGGGTCTGTCCTCGGCGAGCTTCGCTCGCCCGGCAAGCTAAAGCATGCCCCACCCATGCTCCACAGCAAGTAGGAATGCCTTCGAGGGACAGGCCGGGAGGCCTGTCCTACGCTAATTCGCCAGCGGGGTTTTCTCGGCGTGGTCCACTACCAGGACGTCCACGGGGCCTTTGCGCTTCTCCAGTTTCAAGCCGAGTTGTTGCTGCACCGCCTCGAAGATGGATGGGCCGTCGGCGGGTTCCGGCGGGGCCGCGCCGGGAGCCAGCGCGGGCGGAATGCCGTTGTCACGGGCCCAGTCCAGTTTCACGTCGAAGAGGCCCGGAAGCGCTGTTTCGTCGAGGACGGGAGTGCGCGTGAAGCGGGCTATCAGGCTCGCCAACATCAGCATGGTAATCCGCGGGTGGTGGATGCGGCCCAACCCCAGGCTGTTCCCCTCCGCCGGCGGTTCCTGCGCGGGCAGCAACTTGTGCGCGCCGTTGGGCGCCGTCAGCGCGTAGTAGGAGAGCACTCGCGGTTCGTGCCGCAGGGTCAGCTTGAAGCGCTCGTCGAGCAGGGTGCGCAGCATGAGCAGCGCCTCGCTGCGCGGCGTGGCGGGCGCGGTTTTGGCCAGGATGTCGAAGCGCACCGCCTTGTTCTTGATCCAGTCCGGTCCCGCCACAAGATCGTCGGTGGTGATTTCGTAGGCGAAACGGAGGCACTCCGCCAGCGTCGTATTGGTCTGTGTGAGGACGCCGTTGCGGTACGTTCCCAGATTTGCGTAGTAGAGGTCGGCGCCGTCCAGGATCACCGGCTTCAGGGAGGCCACGTCGAACTCCGGGCGCACCGGCGCGGTTTGTCCCCATGCGGCGACAGCGATCAGAAACAGAGCCCATCTCATAACTTGGATTGTCGCAAGAAAAAGGGGGCCGGTTGCCCGGCCCCCTTTTGGCGACTGCGTTACGGGGTGTTTAGAAGTGCAGCCGCAAGCCGAACTCCATGTTGCGGGGAGTGTTGGCCTGGCTGGTGATGCGGCCCCACTGGGAGGGCGTATTCAGGCTCAGCGTCGGACTGCCCATCACCACGTGGTTCATCACGTTGGTGAACTGGAAGCTGAAATCCGCGCCCATGCCTTCGCGGAACATCGCGATGGCTTTGTGGACACCGAGATCGACGTTCCAGCGGGGAACCGTGCGCAGGGCGTAACCGCCGCAATTGCCGTCGAAGCCGAGCACGCACTTGCGGAACTGACTGAACACCGTGGACGGATCGCTGAACATGTTGACGCCCGCCGGGTTGCTGGTGCCGACGCCGTTAGAGCCGGCGACGTTGTAGTTCGCATTGCTTCCGCCGGTGTACGGGGCGGCCGCCGGCGCGTTGGTGGAGAACGAAGTCGTCGCCGACGAAGCGGTGCTGACTTCACCGAACGCCTGCTGGCCGGCCGAGGAGCCGGATTCGATATAACCCGGGACGATGGGGTTGCCGCTCTGCGCCGTGAACAGCGGCGAGAACGTCCATCCGCCGAGCACCTTGCCCAGGACGCCCTTCTGGCTTTCGAAGACTTTGGGTGTATAGAACATGGCCACGTTGTACACGAACTTGATGTCGAAGCTCTGCAGTCCGTAATTGTTCTGCAGGTTGTAGTTGTCCAGCGCGGTGTTGGAGCTGGTAGCCTGCGACGTGGTGCCCATGCCGAGAGCGCGGCCCCAGGTGAAATTGCTGGTGGCCGTGATGCCGTGGAAATCGCGGATGTGGTGCGTGATGAACAGCGCGTTGTAGTTGCCGGTGCCGAGGGAAGTGGATTCCAGGTACGTGTACCCCTGGCTGGGCAGCCCCACGCCGAGGGGCTGCGCGACCATGCTGCGGCCGAGCACCCAACCCGGAGCTTTATACAGCGCGGTCCACAGATCGCTCACGGCCGTGTTCTTGATGGCGGTGGTGTTCTTGGCGGCAACCGCGGCGGTGCAGCTCGCATAGCCGGCGCAATAGGCTCCGCCGGGGCCGCCGAGCGCGGCTTCAAAGAACGGCTGCGCCGTCGGCGTGGCGCCGGCGGCTACCGCGGAATAGGTTTGCGCGTAAGCGCTGGCGAAGGTCTGGCCGCCAAGCGTGGTCATGTATGGCACCGAATCCAGATTGATGGCAAGCAGCTCGTTGGCGATCTTGCGGCCGATGTAGCCCACTTCCATGCTCACCGTGCGGTTGATCTGCCGCTGCAGGCTGACCGTCAGGTTGTCCGTCCGCTCGGGACGGTACTTCGGATCGAGAACCGTGACGTCGGATGCGCCGGCATTGCCGCCCACGCCCGGAAGATACGGTTGGCTCAGCGTCGGGGTGACCGAGGGCAGCGGAGCGGACAAACCGTCCGGTCCGATGCGGAAGACCGTGCTCGGATCGACGCCGCTCGCGCACTGGCCGCTTCTGCTCGGACCCGTGCAGGAAACGGCCTGTAACATCCCGGGAGCCAGCAGCGGCGTCAGCACTTGAATGACGCCGTTCTGACGGCCGAAGAGGCGGCCGTACCCGGCGCGCAACACCGTTGCGTTGTTGCCCAGCAGGGTGCCCAGGATGCCATCGTTGAACTTGGGATTCCAGGCGATCGAGAAGCGCGGCGCGAATCCGCCGTAGAACGGATCGTACGGGTACTTGCGGCCGCTGCCGATGTTGTTCGGGGTTTCGAAGCCCAGGATCGGGTTGTACACGGTACCGGCCAGCGCGGCTTTCTCGCGCTGCGCCATGTAATCCTGCGTGATCACCGGGGTGCCGTCCTGATTGACCAACAGCACCTGCTTGGAGTTCTCTTCGTGCGGCGGCATTTCCAGCTGGTAGCTGAGACCGTAAGAGATGGTCTNNTCGCTCGGTTTGACGTGCCAGGTGTCGGCGAAATAGCTGTTGTAGTAGGGAATCACGCTTTGTGCCACGGCGCTGGAGCCGATCGGTCCCAGCGTCAGGTTGGAATCCGTGCGCGTGTAAACCAGCTGCGACTGGCTCACCATACCCAGCACGTAGGAGTAATAAGTGTTGAAGTTATTCGCCTGGCTGGCCGGCATGCCCGTGGGATAGGTGAAATTGCCGAAGTTGATGTTGGAGGACGTCACCTGGTAGGTCAGCGAGTTATTGATGCCCTGACCGTTGTCCGTGCGCGAGTGCTCGTTGTAGTTATGCTGATAGGAACCGCCGACCTGAACCAGGTGGTTGCCCTTGATGATGGTGAGGTCGTCTTTGAGCAGGTTGTCCTTGCCGTCCCAATAACGCGTGCGCGTGCTCTGCGTATTCACGTTGTACGGAATCAGCGCGTTGGTACTCTCGCCGGCGATTTCCACCACGCCGGCCAGGCCGGGCAACTGCGGCGCATCTCCGCCGGTGAGGAACCACTGCCAGTAATTGCG
>PLDO01000701.1 GCA_003136215.1 Bryobacterales bacterium | reverse complement strand
CCAGCATCGGCGGTCTGCTTCCGATGCAGGGAAATCAGTGGCAGGGGGTCCCGCCCCACTGGATGGTCTACATCACCGTGGCCAATTGCGACGAACGTGCGGCTCGCGCGGCTCAACTGGGCGGCAACATCTGCGTGCCTCCCACGGATATCCCCAATGTGGGACGATTCTCGGTGATCAGCGACCCGCAGGGCGCGGCGTTCTCCCTGATTCAGATGACGGCGTTGCATTTTCCGGCCACCGCCTGAAGGTGGGCGTGCCGTCTTTTGAGGTCCGTGCTCAGCTCTTACGCTCCAGGCCTTTGGCGATCATGCTAGCCAATCCCAGGCCGCCTTGCTGGGCAAGGACAGCGGCAAATTGCTGCTCGGCATAGTCGGTGGCGATTTCGCCGGAGGGGTCCTCGCCGTCGCTGAACCACCCCGAACCGCTCCCCCGCGCGGAGCGCAGTATCTGTCCGATTAAGAGAGCTTCGAATTGTTGCGCGGCGTCGTACACCTTTTCCGGAGTGTCGGCTTTGGCGGGGGTGGCAGCGGCGGGCAGGGCGGCGGAAGAAATTGCCAGATCGCTCATCAGATCACCTCGATTTCCGCTTCCAGAGCGCCGGCGGCGCGCAGGTTCTGCAGGATCGCAATCACGTCGCGCGGGGTGGACCCGATGGAAGCGAGCGCGCGCACCAACTCCTCGACGGTGGCGCCCTGCTTCAACACCAGGTTGCGGGCCTTTTCTTCCTTCGCCGCGACCGCCGTCTGCGGGACCACGGCAGTAGTACCCGCGGCCATGGCGTTGGGTTGCGAAATAATCATCTCGGTCTGGATCTCGACGGTGAGATTGCCATGCAGGATGGCCACCGGCGATACGCGGACGTCCTTCCCCAAAACGATGGTGCCGGTGCGCTCGTTGATGACCACGCGCGCCGGGCGGTCGGCCTCCACCGTCAGATTTTCCAGTTGGGAGATGAACTCGGTGACGCGCGTGCTATATTCGGCCGGCACGGCAACGCTCACCAGACCGGCGTTATCGGCGTATGCCGGAGCTTTCCCGACGTTGAACTTCTGGTTCACGGCTTCGACAATGCGCGTCGTAGTGGTGAAATCCGATTGCCGCACCTGAAGATGGATGACGCCTTTAGGCGCGATCGACGGCGCGCCGCGCTCCACGGTGGCCCCGGCCGGTCCGCGGCCTACGGTCGGATGGTTCAGGGTCTGCGAGGTGCCGGCCTTGCCGCTGGAGAATCCGCCGGTCACGACCGGNNNNCCCATGCGCTGCAGCAGGTTGGTCAGGCTCTGCGCCGAAAACACGGACTGCTGACGATCGCCCGTGCCGGCGAGTCCGACCACCAACCCGTAGCCGAGCAGTTGATTGTCGCGTACGCCCTCGATCGCCACCAGATCTTTCAGTCGTGCGGCTCGCACAGGTGCGGCCGGAGCGTACAACAGCATCGATAGGAGGAACGCGCGGGTAAGAGGTTTCATGTTCAGAATGGCAGCAGGCCAAGCAGCAGACGATAGAGGATGAACGGCCGCTTGATGGCGTCGCCTACCACCCCTTTGCCGTTGACGCGAAGTTCCAGTTGTCCGAGGTGGTCGGAGCGCACCGTGTTGTCGCTGCCCACGTCGGCCGGACGCACAATGCCGCGCACCGTGATGGTCTGGCGCTCTGAGTTGACGTCCACGTCCTTGGTGGCTTCCACCAGCATGGCGCCATTGGGCAACACGCTCGAAACGCGCGCCGTGAGCGTGGTGGTGATCACGACGCCGCGGCTGGTGGTCCCCTGGCCGTTGAGTTGCGTGTTGCCGGTGACACCAGCCAGATTGGCCCACGGGCCTGTCGCCTTGGTGATGCCGGCGAGCGCGCTGACCGAGTTCGCGGTGCTGGAGGCACGCGCCGTTTTCGTGGTGCCCGAGGCCACCGCGTTAGCGTTCTCCACCACCAGAATGGTGATCATGTCGTCGATCTGGCTGGCCCTGACGTCGCGCGCCGCATCGGCCAGACGCGAACCCGGCGCCCAGATCCCGCCGGGCGCGGCGGCCGGCGCATCCGCGATACGGGCGCGGGCGTCGGCCACGTAGTGATCCAGCGGCGACGGCGCGGCGGACGCGGCCTTTTTCTTGGCGGCAAACGTACTGCCCGCGATCAACAGAATCGCAATCAGGAGCTTCATAGACTTCCCTTCGCCGCCACAACTCTGCCTCTGGACTCGACACGCGCCGGAAAGCGCCGTTTGGAAACGGGATTCAGTATCGGGATGATTTCGCCAATCGCGCCCGAGGCTTCAGCGACGCATTCCAGCTCAAGGCGCGCCCCGCCACGCACGGCCTCTACCTGCACCGTCTCGCCACGCAGCACGACCTTGGCGGGTTCCAGCCACTCGGCGCGCAGGGCCGTTCCCGCGGCGATGGCGCGCCGCGGGACCTTGCCGGCGACCTCCTCAACGGCGCTCACGAAACCCGCGGCGGGAACTTCCTCCCGCGTTTCCAAGCGAAACTGCGCGGCATCGAGCGCCAAGCCGGGCTTGAGATCCCGCGCGGCGACGACACGCGCCGCGGCAACCGTTACCTTGACTCGTGCCCAGAGCGTAAAGCGGTGATTGCCGCCGTATGTGACATAACCGTTCCAGTAGCCGCCGGCCGGCCCTTGCCGCAGGCCTGAAACCGGAAACGCCAGGGCGCCTTCGGGGGCGGGTTGGTGGCTGAAATCGAGCATTTCGACTTGCGCCGCCGGCAGCTCTTTTTGCATCGCGGCGAGCAGTTGGCCGGCAGTGAAAACAGCTACCGGACGGGTGACGCAGACTTCAGAGCCGGGTAATGGCGAAACGCTCCAACGCTCCGCCAGACGGCGCAGTTCCAGTACACGAAAGACGCGTTGCACGCCGGGGGCGGGAGCCAGGGCGAGCGGAGTTTCGGGCGGAACCGCGACCCACTCCGGAAACCGGGCGGCCAAATCACCCGCCAGAATCTGATCACTGCCGGCGCCCACGGCGAGGCAGCCGGCCAGCGCAAATGCGGCTAGCGGGATCATTGGGTGATCTGGTTCGCTTGCTGGTACATCTCGTCGGCGGCCTTGACCACCTTGGAATTGGCTTCGTACCCGCGCTGCGCCACGATCAGGTTGATGAACTCTTCCACCACGGAAACGTTGGATTGCTCGGTGTAGCCCTG
>PLDO01000633.1 GCA_003136215.1 Bryobacterales bacterium | reverse complement strand
TATCGAGCAGCGACATGTGGCAGCCGGAACAGCCATCCAGCCACACCGTGGCCAGCCTGACCTTGCTCTTGACGGCGCTCATCGTCTTCCCTCTCGCATGAGCGTGAGGTAGGGCAGGAACTGCCGCCGTTTGGACATCTCGGACACGGATTTCCCCTTCTCCGAAAGCGCGCCGGTGGGGCACACCTGCACGCACTTGCCGCAACCGGTGCAACTCTCGCTCTCGCCCCAGGGCTGCGCCAGGTCGGTGATCACGCGGCAATCCACGCCGCGCGACATGATGTCCCAGGTGTGCGCGCCTTCGATTTCGTCACACACGCGGACGCAGCGGGAACACAGGATGCAGCGGTTGTGGTCCACCACGAAGCGCTCGTGGCTGGCATCCACCGGCATGCGCGGATATTGATAGGGGAAGTGTACGTGCGTCATGCCCAGCTTGAGCGCCATGGATTGCAGGTCGCAGTGGCCGTTGGTGACGCAGACGCTGCACACGTGGTTGCGCTCGGCGAAAACCAGTTCCAGGATGCCGCGGCGGAACTTCGACAGGCGCTCCGAATTGACGGAGACTTCCATGCCCTCGCTGACGCGGGTGACGCAGGCGGGCAGCAGCTTGTTGATGCCCTTGACTTCGACGATGCACAGGCGGCAGGCGCCGGCGTTAGAGAGCCCGGCGAGATTGCACAGCGTGGGGATGAAGATGTTGTTCTCGCGGGCCACTTCGAGAATGGTCTGATCTTCCCGCGCGCCGACCTCGCGGCCGTCGATGGTCAGCGTCTTGACGCGGATGGGAGCTCGCGGGCTCATAGAGTCACCTCGTCCTTGGTCTTGCAGGTTCCGGCGGGGCAGCCATCGCCGGTCACGTGGGCATCGTATTCGTCGCGGAAGTATTTCAGCGTGGTCACGATCGGGTTAGGAGCGCTCTGCCCGAGCCCGCACAGGCTGGTATTGCGCACCAGATCGCAGAGTTCCTCGAGCAGCGCCACATCGGCCGGCGTGGCCTCTCCGGCGGTGATTTTTTCCAGGATGCCGTGCATCTGCTGGGTGCCGGCGCGGCACGGAATGCACTTGCCGCAGGATTCGCTCATGCAGAATTCCATGAAGTACTTGGCGACATCCACCATGCAGGAGGTCTCGTCCATGACGATCATGCCGCCGGAGCCCATGATGGAGCCGATGCGCGCCAGCGACTCGTAATCCACCGGCGAATCCAGGTGCCCGGCGGGAATGCAGCCGCCGGATGGGCCGCCCGTCTGCACCGCCTTATACTTCTTGCCATCGGGAATGCCGCCGCCAATATCGTGAATGATCTCGCGCAAGGTGATGCCCATGGGGACTTCGATGAGGCCGGTATTCACCACCCGCCCGGCGAGGGCGAATACCTTGGTCCCCTTGCTCTTCTCCGTGCCGATGGCGGCAAACCACGCCGCGCCGTGGCGCACGATGGGGGCGATGTTGGCGAAGGTCTCTACGTTGTTGATCAGCGTCGGGCACTCCCACAATCCCGATTCCGCCGGGAACGGCGGCCGCGGGCGCGGCGTGCCGCGCTTGCCCTCGATGCTGGCGATGAGCGCCGTTTCTTCCCCGCAGACGAAAGCCCCCGCGCCCAGGCGGATATCCACGTGGAAGCTGAAGCGCGTGCCGCTGATGCTGTTGCCCAGCAGGCCCACGCGTTCGGCCTGTTTGATGGCGGTCTTGAGGTGCTTGACGGCCAGCGGGTACTCGGCGCGGACGTAGATGTAGCCCCTCTGCGCGCCCACGGCGTAGGCCGCGATGGCCATGCCTTCCAGCACGCGGTGAGGGTCGCTTTCCAGCACGGCGCGATCCATGAAGGCCCCGGGGTCGCCTTCATCGGCGTTACAGATGACGTATTTCTGCTGCTCGCCGGTCTTGGCCACGGTGCTCCACTTCAAGCCGGTGGGATAGCCCGCGCCGCCGCGGCCGCGCAGACCGCTGCTCTTCACCTGGTCGATGACTTCGAGGGGCGTCATCTCCGTGATGGCGGTCACCAGGGCGAGGTAGCCATCTTGCGCGATATAGTCTTCGATGCGCTCGGGATCGATCCTGCCGGAATTCTCCAGCACGATCCTCTTCTGCCGCTGGAAAAACGGGACATCGGTGGGACAAGGGTGCAAGCCGCCCGCCGCGGGGTCGCCGCCGGTGTCGAGGGAGCGGATGATCTCCGGAGCGTTTTCCGGGGTCACGCCAGCGAACATCTGGTCTTCGGTTTCCACCGTGACCAGGGGACCGGCGCTGCACAGCCCCATGCAACCGACGCCCTTGACGAGCACCTCGTTCTGCATGCCCGATTCGACCACTTCCATTTTCAGCGCGTCGCGCACCAGGTCGGCGCCGCTGGAGAGACATCCGGCGGCGACGCACACGCAGACATGGTGCTGGAACTTCTGCTGTGCGGCGCGCTCCGTCTCGGCAATCTTGTGTAGCTCCTCGATGGTCATGGGTGGATGCCTCTCTCGATGCGGGCCAGGATGTCCTCGGGAGCGATCTTGCCCAGCACCGCGTTATCCAACACGGCCGCCGGCGCCAGGCCGCACGACCCCAGGCAGCGCGCCGTCAGCACGCTCAACTCCCCATCGGGCGTCGTTTCGCCCGGTTTGATGCCGTGACGCCGCTCGATGGCCTTCAGCAGCAGCGGCGCGCCCTTGATGTAGCAGGCTGTGCCGGTGCAGACCACGCAGGTGTGACGACCTTTCGGCTTCAGGGTAAAGAAGTGATAAAAGGTGGCCGCGCCATACACGCGGCTGAGTGGCACACGCAACACGGAGGCGACGAAACGCAGCGCGTTTTGATCGAGATAGCCGAAACACTCCTGAACGGTGTGCAAGGTCTCGATGAGTGCGTGCGGTTCCCGCCCGTGACGGCGTGCCGTGGCCTCGACGATTTTCCAGCGTTTATCGTCGGAGGGCAGTTGAGGCGCTCCCACATACGTCTGCATAAGCTACATATCGAGTGCATTTCTAATTCCAGAGTGATTTGGCCGAATTTCAGTAGCTTGCGGAGAATGTGAACGAAGAAAAAGCGGAGAATGGCGCTATTGGGGCAGAAGCCCCACAGATTCAACTACTTAGATTTCCGCAACTCGTTGCGAAATGCAGCGGTGGCATAAGGCTCCGCCTTGTGCATCCGAGCGCAGCTCGGACGTACCCCGGCCTAGCCCCAATGCTGTTCATTTAACAGATCTACCGGGGCCGTCCGGCCTCTCGGCAGCGTCCACATCCCAGTCGCCAGGATCGTGGCGGTCACTGTCGGCTAACCCTTTGTTTATTAACGAAACGGTAAGAATTTCCGCCAGGATCGTGGCGGTTGTTTGAACGATTAGGGATCGACCAGGCGCGAATTGGATCGCAGAGACACTACGGGCTTGAAAGGGTGCTGCGAAAGACGTTGCGGCGGCCGGGGCTACCGGGCGGCCCAGAGGGCACCCCGCCGGGCGTGGTCCGGCCGCCAGTGATTTGGTTGGAATCTACAAAGACGTAGGAGCAGTGCTTATTACCTTGAGCACATCGAGCGTCCCCTTGTTTCGATTCTCAACCTCTGTATCCAGGGGGTCGGCGATAGGCGCTATCCGAACATCCCCCGGGTGTTTTCCGTTCGAACGGAGGGTCTTCCCGCCGGTCTCCTCCACGTAGGGGAACCACCGTGTAGCCTTTAACAGCTTACGGGAAGCCAGTACCCCGAACATGCAACGTATCCTAGCCAGGATAAGAACTGTTGGGGCCGGACGAGTGGTGCGCACGACCTCTTTCCAATTTGAAAATAGCACGCCGGGTCAAGGGATTCAGAGACAGAAAAGGTGGATGTGATTGAGCGGAAACCAAATAGAATTCCAAATGTTCGCGCAATGAAAAAGGTTTCTTCGCGGCAGTGAACTGGGAGCGCCTTCACGGTTTGTTTTATGAGGCGATGGGTTCCGTCAACGTCAAATCGCGGTGCTTGTCCGACATGACAATTCGTCCATGTCGATTTGATGGGTAAACACTGCGGTGCAAGGGAGGATCTATCCCGGCAAATGTCAGCAACGCGCGTGATACGGCCGGGTGCACTGTGCCAGGCTCCCGAACCGCCACTTTTCCGCTAACCCCACATATCGGGAACTTACCGAGCCTTTGGATCAGCCGGGAGCGTCCACGAACCTGTTTCATCCACAACGGCAACGCCAGCACGGTGCGTGCCGTCGTACCACTCTGAGGCGAATATGCTGGACCGTGCCTTCAAACTTCGGAGTCGCAAGCCCCAAGCGTCACCGGGTTTGTCAGTCCAAACATCTCCCTCAATTGCCCCCAGCAGAACAGCCCCTTCTATCACGGTGCTGCTAAAGCCGAGGATGGGATCATCGCCCTGCGAAAGCGCGAGCCTTACTCGCTGTCGGTGATTTCTATCGAAGAATTGGAGCGTCGGACCTTTGTCGCCGGTCCGCGATCCGAACTGAATCCCCCTTTGCCCCTTCGCATTCATGAAGACGAGGAGGGTTCCTTTGGGCGTCATAGCCGGAATGCTCGGATCGTTATCTGGACCCCAGAAGCTGAGAACCCGGCCGGATTCATTCACAACCTCGTACCGCTTCGCTCGGAGAACTTCAAGTGGCGCTGATGCTGCCAGCGAGGCCGCAGGGCCCCGCACCCAGTCGTGTAGAACGCTGCCGAAAAAGCCCCCTGCAAGCGCGATCACGGCAATGCTCGTCTTTTCCCAAATGGCTGTTCTAATAAGACTCATTTGTCCCGCCAACTCCATTAGACACCACGCCGTCACCGGTAGTGCCGGGATCGCACAGCGCCCTCGCTAGAGTGCCGACTCGCGCACCCATCCTCCGATAACGGCATAAAAACGGCGTTAACGGACTTCATCCGTCGGCCCGCTCCCGGCCAGCGGTCATTTTCCCCAAACGCCACTTACGGGCCACTTGTGGGCCATTGTTCATCAGGCAGACGGCGGGGAACTGTGCTTCAATGGGTTGCGTCTAATACCGGTAAGCAGGACCGATTATAGATTGCCTGGTTCAATGCGCATACTCGTGCCATCTTCGGTCCTCCGACCGACAAAGAGACTTTTGCTTTTTGCTGGCGAACTAAGCTTTCTGGTTTTGGGGCTTGCCCTCGCTTCTGCGGTCGCTTCCTACGTTGCCGTCGCTGATGATTGCTACAACTCCGTCGAATGCCCGCCTGCTTCAGCCGTGCTCGATGGTGGCGTGGTTCTGACCGTCGTGGGGTTTGTGCTATTGCGTCGAAGAACGCGGCCGTGGAAAATCGAGTACGATGCCATCGGCTGGGCACTAGCCCAAACCGAGCGCAAACTGCATCCCACTCGTTCAAGGTGCAAACAGGCTGTTAGCCGATTCCTCGTTTGGACGCCGAGCGTGATCGCTGCAACGGTGCTGCTATTCTTTCCAGCAGCATCACACTTGATCCGACCAGGTTCGCAATGCCTGACGCACTATCGCCTTTCCATACCTTGGACTCTCGTGGTCACCCCGGTGCCGGGAGTGTCCTCCGACAGCTTTGTCGCGGCGTTCACGCTGATTGGCAGTAACGGGGAGTTTCGGTTGACCCCTTTTTGGCACGGAGAAATATTCTCTTCCGTGATGGGGTTTGGAAACACCCTGTATGCGTCTGACGCCTCAGAGGACAACACAATCACTGAGCGAAGACACGTTGGGGCAACGCAACTGTCCCGTCGCGATTTTCAATTGGGTGATGCCGCATTGTCATGTTGGCAGTACTTGCCTCCGTACGACTGGCCCTACGGACGACGAAGCACAGCCTCCGCAGTATTGTGGCAAATTGACTGCCAGACGCCGGTGGGTGTGCGTGGCCAACATTTCTATGCCTGGTTCCGTGGCAGCGAGGCGGATATTTCGGCATTCTACAAAATCATAGAGGGCGTGGAGCCAATCAAATAGAAAGCCGCTTCAGAAACGCCGTTGGTTGACGTTAAACGGCGTTATCGTAGATTGGCAGGCCATCCGGACGTGTTGTCCCCGACTCGGACTTTGGCCCCGGC
>PLDO01000624.1 GCA_003136215.1 Bryobacterales bacterium | reverse complement strand
TCTAAGCGGTCACGGCACTAGCCCCGGAAGGGGCTATTCCGCGCAGTCGCAGGCACGGGCGGTGCGCAGGGCCAGCGCTCCGGTGGGGCACGCCGCAGCGCAGCGTTGGGCGGCGTGGCGCAAGCCTTCGGAGAGCGGCTTGCCGAACGGCACGGCCACCGCGACTTCGAAGCCTCGGCCGATCGTCGCCAGGCCAAGCTCTTCCCCGGCCGCCGCGGCGATACGCACGCAGGCGTCGCAACTGATGCACTTGCCCGGCTCGTAGACGATTTCGGGGTGCGACAGATCCTGCGAGAAGCGGCGCCGCTGGCCGGCGAAACGATACATGTCCACGCCGTACTCGGTGGCCAGGGAGCGGACCAGGCAGCAATCCGCCTTGCGGCACCCGCAAGTCAGGCAGCGGCGCGCTTCGCGCGCGGCGTCGGCATCGGGCAGCGCTTCCTCCACTTCATCGAAACCCGCCAGGCGCCGCTCCATTGGGATCCCGGGGGAGCGGACGCGTCCGGCGCGCTCGATGGCGCGGAAGATGGCCGCCCGCTCCGCGTCGTCTACCGGTTGCATGGCGATTCCGGCGATGGCAGGTTCACCGGTCACGGCCTGCCCGGTCAAATACTGGTGGATGGATGCCGCGGAGATTCTGCCCGCCGCCACGGCGCGCACGGCCAGGTCCGCGCCCAGCACCGCATCGCCGCCGGCGAACACGCCGGGCAGGTTGGTGGCCAGCGTCCGGGCTTCGGCGGCGATGCCCCAGGCGGTGATGCGCAGGCCTTCGCGCTCGGCCAAAGCGCGCTCCACGGACTGTCCGATGGCGGCGATCGCGGTGGAGCAGGCGACGACGAAATCGGAGCCCTCCACCGGCACCGGGCGGCGGCGCCCCGAAGCGTCCGGCTCGCCCAGGCTCATGCGCCGGCAGGTGAGCAGGAGATTGGTGGCCTGGCGTTCCAGCCGCAGCGGCGCTACCAGCAGATCGACGTGCACGCCTTCGGCTTCGGCAGCCTCCACCTCCTCCATCAGACACGGCATCTCCTGCCGGCCGCGGCGGTAGAGGATGCGCACGTTGCGCGCGCCCAGGCGGACGGCTGAGCGGGCGCAATCCACCGCTGTATTGCCGCCGCCGATCACTATCACGTCGCTGCCCAGCGGAGGCGGATTGCCCTGGGCTAACTGCTCCAGAAACCCGACGCCGGGCAGCGCGTGCCCTTCGCCCGGACAGCCGAGTCCCTGTGCGTTCTGTGCGCCGATGGCCACGAACACCGCGTCGTGCACCTGGCGTAGCGCGGCCAGGGTAAAATCTTCCCCCCATCGCGCGCTCATATGGAATTCGGCGCCGAGCGCGCGGAGGCCGGCGATCTCCGCATCCAGCGCGTCCTTGGGGAGGCGGTAGGCGGGGATGCCGTAACGCAGCATGCCGCCGGGCAGCGGATGGGTGTCGAACAGGGTGCACGCGTGCCCATTCTGGAGCAGATACCAGGCCGCCGCCAGACCCGCCGGACCCGCGCCCACGATGGCCACCGATCTGCCGGTAGCGGGTGCGCGCGGGGGCAGGTAGGGAACGGCGGCGGCACGGTCGCGATCGGCCGCGTAGCGATGCAACGCGCCGATGGCCAAGCCTTGATCGAGGTCGCAGCGGCGGCACGCCTGTTCGCAGAGGCGCGGGCAGATGCGCCCCAGCGAGCCGGGCAGCGCCAGGTGACGGCCAATCACCTGCATGGCCTGGCGCGTGTCACCGGTGGCTATTCCCTGGGTTGCGAGGGCATGGACGAACCCCGGGATATCCAGGCCGGCCGGGCACTTGGCAGCACAGGGTGCAACACACTCGCCGGCATGGTCGCTTAGCAGCAACTCGAGCGCCATCCGGCGCGCCGTGCGCACGTCTTCGGTGCCGGTGGCCACGACCATGCCCTCCGCCACCGGCATGGCGCAGGATGGCGAAAGCGTGCGCCGGCCTTCAATCTGCACGGCACACAAGAAACACGACGCGGCAGCCTCGATGCCCGGCACGTGGCACATGGTGGGAATGCGGATGCCGAGCCAACTGGCGGCGTCGAGCACAGTGGTGCCCGGTGGCACGCTGACCTGCCGACCGTCGATGGTCAGGGTGATCATTTCGTGGCGGCGCCTCCAATGGCGGCAGGCGGATTGACAATCCGCCGCAGGTTGGCAACCTGCCCCACAAGGACTGTTGAACTCATGGGCTTACCACCTCGACGGCGTCGTCCTGGCACGCCTGGCGGCACATGTCGCAGCGAGTGCAGAGACGCTCGTCCACCTCGTGCTTTTCATACGGACGATACGCGATCGCGCCCACCGGGCAGGCCTGCGCGCATAGCGTGCACCCGATGCAGTTGGTGTTCACGCGGTAGCGGATCAGGGCGGGGCAGCGACCCGCGGGGCAGCGCCCTTCGAGGTGCGCCTGGTATTCCTCGCGGAAGTATCGCAGCGTGGTCAATACGGGGTTGGGCGCCGTCTGCCCGAGCCCGCACAGGCTGCCGCGGCTGACGTAATCGGCGAGGGTCGCAAGTTTCTCCAGGTCGTCGCGGCGCCCCTCTCCCGCGCAGAGGCGTTCCAGGATCTCCAACATCCGCTTGGTGCCGATGCGGCAGAAGGTGCATTTGCCGCAGGATTCCGCCTGGGTGAATTTGAGGAAGAAGCGCGCGATATCCACCATGCAATCGCGCTCGTCGAGCACCACCAGGCCGCCCGAGCCCATGATGGCGCCGGTCTGCGCCAGGGCATCGTAGTCGATGGGCGTATCGGCCAGGCGCGCCGGGATGCAGCCGCCGCTCGGTCCGCCGAGTTACACGGCTTTAAACTCGCGTCCTTGTTTGATGCCGCCGCCGATCTCTTCCACCACTTCACGGATGGTGATGCCCATGGGGACTTCGACCAAGCCGCCGCGATTGATCTTACCGGCCAGCGCGAACACTTTCGTGCCGCGGCTGGTCCTGGTGCCGAATGCGGCGAACGCCTCCGCGCCGTGACGCAGGATCCACGGCACGCAAGCCAGCGTCTCGACATTGTTGATGACGGTGGGCTTGCCGCGGAAGCCGCGTTCCACCGGGTAGGGAGGCCGCAGTTTGGGCATGCCGCGCTTGCCTTCGAGCGACTGGATGAGCGCGGTCTCCTCGCCACAGACGAAAGCGCCCGCCCCTTCGCGAACCTCGAGGTGCAGCGCGCCGAGCAATCCGCGCTCGGCGGCCTGCACGATGGCGGCCCGCGTGTGCCGGACGGCCAGCGGATATTCCGCGCGAATGTAGAAGTAACCCTGGGTAGCGCCCACCGCGTGCGCCGCGATGGCGAGGCCCTCCAGCACGCGGTGCGGGTCGCTTTCCAGCACCAGGCGGTCCATGAACGCGCCGGGGTCGCCTTCGTCGCCGTTGCAGATGACGTACTTCACGGGGTCGGCGCTGGCTGAGGCGAGCTTCCACTTGATGCCGGTGGGAAAGCCCGCGCCGCCGCGCCCGCGCAGTCCCGAGTTGGTGATGGCCGCAATCACGTCCTCGGGTGGGAGGTCCCGGCACTTTGCCAGCGCCTGGTATCCGCCGCGAGCCAGGTAGTCGTCGATGTTCAGAGGGTCGATCTCGCCGCAGTTTTCCAGCACAATGCGCACCCCTCCGGGCTGGCGGCCGGATGCACCAGGCGGAGCCTGATGCCACCTGGGACGGAGGTGATGGCGGACGATCTGGTGGGCGGTCTCGGGGGTCACGTTGCTGTAAAGCGTACTGCGGCTTCCGGGTTCGACTACTTCCACCAGCGGCTCGCGGTGGCACATGCCGTTGCAGCCCACGGTTTTGACCGTGGCGCGATTCCCCGCCGCCTGCTCCAGGGCAGCGCGCACCGGTTCGCCGCCGCTGGCCACGCCGCAGGAGCCGAGCCCGATGCGGAATTCCACCGGGGGCTTCTTCATGTAGCCTGCCCCAGCGCATCGCACGCGGTGGTGGGCGTCAGCCTGCCGGAAGTGTGGCCGTCCACTGTGAGCACCGGCGCCAGGCTGCAGCAGCCCAGGCAGGCCACTTCGTCCACCGTGAACAGGCGCTGCGCGTCCGTGTCCGCGCCCTCGGGGATGGCCAGATAGCGCCGCAGTTCCTCGGTGATCTGGCGCGCGCCGGCGACGTGGCAGGCCGTCCCATGGCAAACCCGCACCACGTGTTTGCCTACCGGAGAGCGGCGGAATTGTCCGTAGAAGGACGACGTGCCCGCCACCTCGGCGGGGGTGATTTCGGTCAGCTCACAGAGGCGGTGGAGGGCCTCGTCGGGAAGGTAGCGATAGTGGCTCTGGATGGCCTGAAGGAGGATGATGGCGGACTCTTTGCCGCGTCCTTCCCGGGCTACGATCTGGTCAACGAAGGCGAGATCGATGGTATTGGTGGGGCAGGCGGTTCCGCCTGCCAATGCTACCTGAGCAACTGGGAGGGAGGCCGCAGGCAAGCGGCCGTCCCCTGAGGGGACCCCAGGCTGAAGCCTGCCCCACCTCGGACTCACTACTCTCTTGGCTGCCGTCAAAAACACCACCGAGGCGAGAATCAGCAGCCACGCCAGGGCGTTGTCGCGGGACTTGCGGGCGCGGCGCGCGGCGGTGACGCGCTTCTGCTCTCCGGCCAGTTTGGGGGCGAGTGCGGCGTCGGATTTCACCTGCTCTTGCAGGGCCTTGATGAGGTGGTCGTCCTTCGGCGCACTTCGGGTGGCGAGCGCGTAGTCGATTAACAGAATCGCCACGCAAAGTGCGATGAGGGCGCCCGCAATCCAGGCGGCGATCTTCATGATCGACCTCGAGGGCATGAATCGTAGCAGCGCGCGCAATACAGGCAGTCTTTGCGCACCGCGCGCAGGTGGTCGATGGCCCCGTAGGGGCAGGCTTCCGCGCACAGCCCGCAGTCGAGTTCCTTGTCCGGCGTGATGGTGACGCCGCGCCGGGCGAGGCGCGTGCACCACGCGAGCAAGCCGCCATACGGGCACAGGTAGCGGCAGTAGGGCCGTCCCACGAACATACCGAGCACGAGAAAGCCCCCGCCCAGCAGCAGCATGTGGGGCGCGCCGGTGCGGCGGAAGAATCCGACGAAGGGGTCGAAGCGGCAAATGAGGAAGTCGCGTCCCAGGGCGGGCTTGATGGCCAGCAGGATGGCGAGCCCGAGGTAGACGTACTTCAGCAGTCCCAGAGCGCGGTCGAGCCGCTCCGGCACCCGCACCGGCTTCAGCACCACCAACTCCTGGATGGCTCCCAGCGCGCACACGCCGCCGCAGAAGGCGCGCCCGTAAAACAGTGCGACCACCAAGGGCAGGAAGAAGGCCGCCGTTACCACCATCGGGATGGAGTAAGCCCGATCGGTCAGCGCCACCGCCACGTTTTGAATCGACCCGATGGGGCAAATGCAGCCTTCGCGATAGAAGCCGAAGTAGGCCAGCGAACCGATAGTCAAAGCGACCGCCCATTTCCGGCTGCGGCGCTTGAGCACCAGCCACACCGAAATGCCCATCGCGGCCGCCAGGAGAAACACATCCATCACTTGCAGCCAGTAGTCGCGCGGCAGCGGCTTCTGGACCACGGGCGTTTTGTAGCCGCCGCCGATGGTTTCCGCCTGCGGCGCCGTTTCGACGGGACGCGAATAGGGGATGGCCTGGGCGTGGAGATTGGGCAAGAAGGAGAGGCAGAGGAGGAGCAGTGGCATAAGGCTCCGCCTTGTGCATCCGAGCGTAGCTCGGAGGGCCATTTGACCCGTCCCCTTCATTCCGTCCGCAGCCGGAGTTCCGGCGGGCGCAGGGCCTGTTCCACCGGAATCTGCTGCAGGGCGTCCTTCGGGCAGGTCCTGGAAATCGCACAGCGATTACAGTTGACGCATCTGTCGTAGCGCACCCGCAGGACAATCGATCCCAGCCCCAGCGGTTCCTTGCACTTCATGACGCACTTGCCGCAGCCGTCGCACTTCTCCTCGTCGATGATGTATTCGTAGAAATTATTGGCCGGGTCCTCGGGGTCGGCCTTGCCGATGGGCTTACGCGCGATGGCGTCGCGCGGGCAGAGCTTCTCGCTGGGCAGTCCCTGGGCATCCACCGCGCTGGTGATGTTGAAATACGCCGGGCAGATATTGCAGCGACCGCATTTGGAGTACTCGTTGACCGCGCGCACCGCCGACAGCGCCACCACGCACTCCGTGGTGCAGAGCTTGCATGCCTCCGCGCCGGTATCGCCCAGGCGGCTGTTGATGCAGCGCGAGGCGTCCACCTGCCAGACTACCTGTCCGTGGGCCTTTTGGACCAGGAAGAGGGCGCCGCCACCGAGCGTCGCAAGCACGCTGCCCTTGACCGCGTTGTGCAACACATCCCGCCGGCTTACGGGTTCGCTCATAGGGTCACCGGTCTAAAAGCAAAGATGGCGAGCTTGACGGTGTCGGCGACGTAGACGACCCCCCGCCCATCCACCGCCACGCTCATGTTCTTGCAGTTCGGGTCGAACGGGGCCGAAGCGATGACCGCCTGCAAGGTTCCGTCGAAATCGTAAACCTTGGCGCGCGGGCCGGCCTTTTCCGTGACGTAGATGCGGTCGCGCACGGCCACGTTGGTGGGGTTGCAGCAGCCCCCGAAGCCCGCGGGGTCGGTGCCGTGAAAGCGCCCGATGTGACCGAGCAATTCGCCGCCAGGCAGGTAGCGCTCCACGCGGTGCTTGCCCGGGTTGGCCGCGTGGATGACGCCGTGGGCGTCCACCGCGAAATCCACCACGCCGTTGGGGATCAGCAAGCCGTGCACCGGATTGTCCTTGCCGATGGTGTTGCGGAATTTCCCGCCGCGGTCGAAGTGGCGGATAGCTCGGTCCGCCGCATCCCCGGCCAGCACGCCGTCCTTGACGAAGCCGATGGCGGTGACGCGTCCCAGCAGGGCATCGTCGCGCCATGTGTTCACCAGCTTTCCGGCGCCGTCGAAAATCTCAATCTGGCGCTCTTCGCCGGCATATACCGCACCGTCGCCGGCAACTGCCACGGAGAGCGGCGGCCGCGATGTGGCCCATCGCCGCTTCACGCTGCCTGCCTGATCGAACACCGTGATCCCGGCATCGCCCGCCGCATACAGCTGTCCCTGCGCGTCCACGGCGAGCCCGCGCAACGAGGTCGCAAACCGGCCGGGCGTGTTGCCCTGGCCGCCGGTCACTCGAATTTGCCGGTACTCCATCACCACTTTTCCTTACCTGCGAACGTCAGAAGCTACTTTGGCAGGCTGAAGCCTGCCCCACCAAAGCAAGCGCTACCCTCGAACATCCAGGCACATCATCTTTGTCAGGTCGCGCAGCACCAGCTTGCCGTCCGACAATGCCATAGGTGCCCAGACTTCCTGTCCCGCCAGAACCTGCGCGCTGGCCAGTTCGTTGTATCCCGTGGTGCCGGCCTCGATCAGCCGCAGTTTGCCGGTGTCGCCGTCCAACACGAAGAACATGCCGTCGGCCAACATAAAGCTGCCCAGCCCGAAGGAGGCCTTGCCCTCGCTGGTCCACACCTCCTTGCCATCGAAACTCAGGCAGGTGAACAGGCCGCGCTTCTTCTTGCCGACGGCGAACATGTGGCCTTTATACACGACCGGCGTGTGCACCTCGCTGTTCCACTCGTTGTTCTTCAGGTCGAACACGGCTTCGGCCTTGAACGCTTCGCCGGTGCGCTTCACGCGGACCATCACGCTGCCCGCGTCGTAGCTGGCGGTCATGAATACGCGCTCGTCGTCCACCGCGATGGGCGAGGGCGCCACCGCCACGTTGAATTTGCGGCCGAATTCCCAGAGCAGCTTGCCGTCTTTGGCGGAGACGCCGAGCGGGCCTTTGAGCGTTCCGTAGAGATACTGCCTGACTCCGCCCAGCACCGCCGGCATGACCGAAGAGTGCGACATCATGTACTGCCCAGGGTTCCCCGGGTTCGCCGGGTTCGGGGTGCGCCAGATTTCCTTGCCGGTGGCCTTGTCGAGCGCCACCATGATCGCGGCGCCGCCAGTGGCAATAATCAGGCGGTCGGCTTCCTGCAGGGGGCACTGCCCGTTGTACCAGGAGGGGATGGTGGCCTGGTATTCCGTGACCAGGCTTTTGCGCCAGATCTGCTTGCCGGTTTTCACGTCCAGGCAATGCAGCACCGCCTTCGGGTCCAGGGAGCAGACAAAGCGGCTGTCCACCGCCGGGATGGTACGCGTGATGGCGTGGTTGGGACGGACTTCGCGCGCCTCGCGGAACTGCCAGACCAGCTTGCCATCGGCGAGGGAGCGGCAGTTGACGCACCACTCCGACTTCGCCTCATCGTAGTCGTGGTGATAGACCCGCCCGCCCACGATGGCGGCGGCGGCATACCCTTGCGTCACCGGGACCGACCACAACACCTTGGGTCCGGCGGCCGGCCATTTACGCAACAGGCCGGTCTCTTTGGAGATGTTGTTGCGGTCCGGTCCGCGGAATTGCGGCCAGTCCGACCCCTGCGCCGCCGGCAGCAGGGAGGCAACCCCCGCGGCGCCGGCGCCGATGATCCAGCCTCGCCGGGTGTACATTCAGAACTTCTCCTCGTGTGTAGAAAAGAACAACACCTTTGCCAGTAGTATAACTCGATATTCGGGCCTGAAGATATGCAAATGTCGGGACGTTGCGTGGGCCCTGTGGCGCGGGATAAAGGTACCGCCTTCTCTCGGCTCCGTCTGCCACGCAGACGTCTTCACATCCGAGATCTTGTGGCAGTGTTTTCCAGTTCATCAACTTCATCGGGCTCCCATTCTCAGATGCCCAGATGGCTGGCACTGGGCATTTCTTCCCGCTATTCAGATCTGTTAATCTATGGTTTCGCAACAAGTGTGCTAGTTTTCCACACTGAAACCGTTGCAAAGGACGGCACCCATGACGCCCGCCGCTATCGAACACCCCACCGACTATTTACGTGCCCTGCCCGGCGACGATGTCCGGCAGCTTTTGTGGCGCTTCGCCGACCGCTACGACCTGCAAATGCTGGTGCAATCCGTTCGCGCCGTAGCGCGCGGACCGGTGGCGCGCCTGGTGGCCTCGGGCGCGCGCAACACCCATGAGTGGACGCCGGACAAGCAGGCATTGCTCCAGGCCTTCGACGAATCCGGCATCACCGGGGTGTTCATGGATCCGTCGCAAGGCGGTTTCATCGAGGGTCCGAAGAACCTGGCGCTGGCCCTGGTGGCCTTCGAACTGGCCTGGGTGGATGCCGGCGCCGCCACCGGCAGTCTGGCCGGCTGCCTCGCCCTCTCCCCCATCCACGAACGCGGCACCCAGGAACAGCGCGATCACTACATGGCGCTCGCCGCCCCGCCCCAACCCGGGGAAGACCGCAAGCCCTGGCGCGGCGCCTTTTGCCTCACGGAACCCATCCCCTACGTGGGCGTGGAAACCGGCATGCTCGGCGGCAAGGTCCGGGTCAGCGAGTGGAAAGACGGTGAGGAGCCCATCCTGCGCGTCGAAAAGCGCGGCCGCTTCATCACCAACATGGGTTTCGCCAACTTCGTCACCGCCGCCGTGGAATCGGACGACCCGCGCCTCAAGGGCACCTGCATGGTCATCCTGGAAGAAAACGACCCCGGCACCTTCGACCGCGGCACCCCCACCCGCAAACTGGTCCACCAGCTCTCTTCCACGCGCGACCCCATCTTTGCCCTCAACGTCCCGGCCAGCCGCATCATCGGCGGCTACACGGTGAAAGACGGCGTGATCGTGCCCAAGTACAACCACGGCGAAGTGATCGAGGCAGTGTTCCGCCGCACGCGCGTTACGGTGGCCATCATGACGTCGGCCAAACTGCTGAGCGCCGTGGAACCGGTGATCCGCTACCACCGCAATCGCTTCCGCGGCGGAAGCATCGTCAGTCCCGGGTCGCCGCGCTTCGAATTGGGCCTGCAACTCAAGCAGGACGCGGTCCATCGCCTGGTGGATATATGGGCAACCGGCGAGGCCAGCGCCTCTCTCGGCTTCGAAGCCGCGCGCGCGTTCGATCAACTCGACCCGCTGGAGAAGCAGAAAGCCGAAATCATGGCGGCGCGCGGTCTCACCGGAGGCTCTTCGCTGATGAAGGCCATGCGCCACGTGCAGAAGGACGCCATCGAGTTCCTGCACGGCAAGCGTGCCGACCTCCAGGACGACCCACTGGTGCAATACGCCATCCTCGACAGCGTGGCCAACGTCCTCTGCCCCGCCTGCAAGGTGTGGAATACCGGCCACGGCGCGCAAATGATGCGCGAAGCCGTCAGCCTGATGGGCGGCTACGGCATCACCGAAGACTGCCCCGGATTCCTCGGCCACAAGTGGATGGATGCGCAGCTGGAAGCCACCTACGAAGGCCCCGAAGCGGTGCAGCGCCGGCAGCTCAGCGTCACCATGACGGACGAGCTGTTCCTGACCCAGTTCCGCGAGTGGATCCGCGAGATGCGCATCATCGCCAACGACCGGCCCGAAACCGGCGCCTGCTCCCTGGCCACCGCCATGCAGCTCTGGCTGTGGAGCCTCAACCACCTGCAGAAGGCCACCGACGCCGACGGCGGCAAGCTCTACCAGGGCTCGCGCCAGGGCGTTACCTTCCCGCTGGCCGATGCGCTCTGCTGGCTGCTGGCTTCGCGCTCGCAGATTCTGGACCTGCTGGAACTGGAGAAGCGCGGCCCCGAGGTTCCCACCGTGGCTGAAGGACTCGCCGGGCTGACCTCCTTCCTCACCGATCTCTGCCATGTGCAAGCGGCGCACGCCGCGGGCGAAGTGGGCCGCGTGTGCGCCGAGTTGGTCCACGGCTACAACCGCCACCCCTCCTGGGATACCGAGGGCTGCGCCCAGTGCTACCAGGCGGACGACCTGGAGTGCATGGAAGCGTTAATCCCGGGAATCGCCAGCCTGGCGCGCGGCTACACCGACGTCATCGAGAGCTCCGGCGCCCACGCGAGCAAGGCAGGCCCGTGCGTGCGCTTCCACGGACTCGAGCAGTTCGCCGCCCTGCGCATGCGCATGGACGGCTGCCTGACCGGTTCGCAACTGGCCAAGGATCGCGCCGCCGAGGCCCTCACCAAGGTCATGATTCCCGAAGCCCTGGACTACCCCGCATGAGCGGCCGGGAGGTTGACCGCCAGACGATGGATGTCGATATCGTCTGTGTCGGCTTCGGTCCCGCCACGGCCGGTTTCCTGACCACGCTCTCCCGCCATCTGGTGAACCCCGACGGCACGCCCGCCATCGAGAGCCCCAGCAATCCGGGGCTGCCCTTGCAGGTCATGTGCTACGAGCGCGCCGACGACGTCAGTTTCGGCGTCTCCGGCGTGGTGACGCGCGCCCGCGGCATCCGCGCCAGCTTGCCCGATCTGGACGCCAGCCAGATCCCCATGGCGGTCACCGTCAAACAGGAGAAGGTGACGTACCTGCTGGATCCCAACGATGCCAGCCGCCGCTGCGCCACGATAGCCTTCGGCGACGGACTGATTCGCTCCCTGGGCATGGCGAAGGACCACGCCGTCGAGTTGCCCTACATTCCACCCTTCCTGCATAAGGATGGCGGACTGGTGATGTCGCTGGGACAGTTCCTGCAGCACATCGGCACGGAGCTGATGTCCAGCGGCGCGGTCCAGGTGTGGCCGGGAATGCCGGTGCAGGAAGCTCTCATCGAGGGCGAGCGCGTGGCCGGAATCCGCCTGACCGACCAGGGCGTGGACAAAGACGGCAACCCCGAGGCCACCTTCATGCCTGGCATGGACGTGCGCGCCGCGCTGACCGTGGTGGGCGATGGGCCCGTGGGCGCCGTCGGGCGCCAACTGGATGCGGCGTTCGGCCTGCCCGAAGGGCACCACCAGCGGGAGTGGGCGGTGGGCATGAAGATGGTGGTGGATCTGCCCGAGGATTCCCCACTCGAACCCGGCACGGTGTTTCACACCTTCGGCTATCCCGAGCCGGAGATCTTCGGCTTCTTCTACGTGCATCCGGACCGCGTGGCCACGGTGGGAATCTTCGTCCCGTCCTGGTTCGGCAGCCCGGTCCGCACCTCTTACCGCTACCTGCAGCACTACATGCTGCACCCGTATCTCTGGCGGTATCTGAACGGAGCGAAGCTGCGCAGTTGGGGAGCCAAATCGCTGCAGGAGTCCGGCAAGCGCGGCGAGCCGTTCCTCGCGGGCGAGGGCTACGCGCGCATCGGCGAATGCTCGGGCAGCACCAACGTGCTGACCGGCAGCGGCGTGGACGAGGCCTGGACCACAGGCGTCCAACTTGCCGATGCGGTGCTGGAACTGCTCAAGGCGGGCAAGCCGCTCTCCAAGGAAAACCTCGACGCTACCTATGTGGCGCGGCGGCGCGCCAGTTGGGTGGAAGAGGAGGGCAAAGTCGCCGAGAAGGCGCGCGACGGCTTCCACCGCGGCATGATCCCCGGCTTGTTGGGCATGGCCATCGCGGGGTTCACCGAGGGCAAGCACTCGCTGAGCGGGGAGCCCAGGTTGATACCCAGCCCCGAGGAGTATTACCGCGAGAAGATTCCCGCCGCTGAACTGGCCAGGATCATGGAAGACTGTCGCGCGCGCGGCGTCAGCTGTCACAATGCGCTGATGGACCGCGTCGGCTGGCCGGCAATTCCGTACGACGGCCAGTTGCTGGTCTCGCACCAGGACGCGCTCCTCATGGGCGGCAAGGTGCAGGCGGCGCCCGGCTACGCGGACCACGTGCGCTTCATCTACCCGGATTTCTGCGAGCGCTGCGTCAGCAAGATGTGCATCGAGATGTG
>PLDO01000177.1 GCA_003136215.1 Bryobacterales bacterium | reverse complement strand
AACACCACCGCCAGCACCACCGCCAGCGCCGGGATTACGTACATCGCGTCGTGCAGGCCCACCGCGCGCGACGCTTCCGCCCCGAGACCGGACCGGCGCGCCAGAAAATCGCTCAACCGTCCCGTCAATAGCGGGCCCCACGATGCCCCGCCCAGGTACGTCACCAGAAAGTAGACCGCCATGGCGCGCCCGCGCATCGCGGGGGCGACCACGTCTTGAATCGCCGCGTACACCAGGCCATAGTACATCTGCAATAGTCCATAGCCGGTCATCGCGAGGCACACCGCGCCAGCCGCGCTGCCCGACGGCATGCCAAGGGCGCCGTATACCGGGCCCGCCGCCGCCAGCGAAGCGCCCGCCGCCAGGTAGAGGCGGTTCTTCACCCGGTCGCCCAGCAGGCCCGCCGCCACCGCGCCCAGAATTCCCGAGACTCCCGAGCCGATCCCCGTCCAGATGCCCGCCTGCGCCACGCTCATGCCGTGGTACCGCGTCAGAAACGCCGGCAGGAAGGTCGAGAAGCTGTAGAGCGCGAAATTGACCACCGCCCCCGACGCCGCGATCCACCAGAACACGGCGGGCAGGGCTAAGACGCCATCCCCCCCGACCTCCGGGCGCGGGCGCCCGGGCTCGCGCAACCACAGCACCGCCGGCACCAGCACGAGTCCCGGAATGGCGGCGACGGCCAGCGCCATCCGCCAGCCGTGCGCCTGCGCCACCGGACCGCTGATGGCCGAGCTCAACATGATGCCCACGGGGACCGCCATCATGAAGCCCGCCATGGAGCGCGCCCGGCGCGACGCCGGGACCAGATCGCCGATCCAGCTGGCCGCCGCCGGCGTGCACACCGCTTCGCCAATCCCCACGCCCAGCCGCGTCCCCAGCAGCAGGGCGTAGCTCGTGGCCAGCCCCGCCATGCCGGTCAACCCCGTCCAGACCGCGATGCCGGCTGCCAGCAGGCCTCGCCGGCTGCGCGTATCGGCCAGTTTTCCGAGGGGCAGCCCGGCCAGCGCGAACACTACCGTGAACAGCGTGAACAGTCCGCCCAGTTGCGCGTCGGAAAGCGAGAACTCGTGGCGCAGGGGTTCGAGAATGGCGGCCAGCGTCTGGCGGTCGTAGTAGTTGAGGACGTTGACCAAAAATAAAACGGCCAGTGCAGGTCCAACTGATTTGGATCTCACTGGCCGCTTACACTACCACATCACATCTTGATTTCGCTATCCCGCAAGTCCTTGGGAGACTTGGGGGGCTTCGGCGGCTGGGGCGGACGGGGACCTCCATCCAGACCTCCATCCCCCGGCCCACCCCGAGGCGGTTATAATTTTGGACTTATATTAGCTTCGCGTTATAATTTGACTGTGGCGTGGGACGTCGAAGTTACCGATGAATTCAAAGCCTGGTGGGACGGACTGACCGAAGCCGAGCATATTTCGATAGAGAGGGCCGTTTTGCTGCTGGAGGATCGTGGCCCCCATCTCCCATTTCCCTACAGCAGCAGGGTAAAGGGCTCGCGCCATTCCGCCATGCGCGAGTTGCGCGTGCAACACCAGGGGCACCCCTACCGGATACTCTACATTTTCGACCCTCGCCGCGTGGCGCTTCTGCTACTGGGCGGCGACAAAACTGGCGATGACCGCTGGTACGAGAGGAACGTACCGCTGGCAGATCAGCTCTACGACAATTACCTTGCCGAGATCGAGGAGGAAGACGATGCCAAAGACAACCGCTTTCAGTGAACTTCGGGCGAAGATGTCGCCGGAAGCTCGGGCCGAAGCTCGACGCCTCGCCGACCAGGACCTGAAAGAAATGCCGCTACACGAACTGCGCGCCGCCCGTCACCTGACACAGCAACAACTCGCAAAAACTCTCGACATGTCGCAGGCGGCGGTTTCGCAATTGGAGCAACGAACGGATATCTACCTCAGTACGCTGGAGAACTTTGTAAAAGCGATGGGCGGACAGCTGGAAATGTACGCGGTGTTTCCCGATGGGAAAGTGAAACTGGGTCTCGAACGGGAAGCATCATAGGACGTTGACCAAAATAAAACGGCCAGTGCAGGTCCAACTGATTTGGATCTCACTGGCCGATTACACTACCACATCACATCTTGATTTCGCTATCCCGCAGGTCTTTGGGAGACTTGGGGGGCTTCGGCGGCTGGGGCGGACGGGGACCTCCATCCCCCGGCGTGTCGGGCAGCACCTCGCTCGGCAGGGTGCCTTCCTTACGCACCGAGATCCATCCGCGATTGGCCGTGAGTTTGATGGTCGGCCCGTCGCCCACTTTGCCCTTCAGGGTAGCACTGCGCCCTTCCGTTTCCTTCTGGATCGGCGGGCCGAAATCGTTGACCGCGTCTCCCCGCTCCGCCGTCGCGTCCAGTTGGAACACCGCCTTCGCCGGCAGCAGCAGTTCGATCTTGCCCGAGCCCGAGCGCGCCGCGATCGCCGCCAGCGGCAGTTTGCCCGGCGTCATCTCGATATCGCCGCGCTCCGTCTCCAGTTCCACCGACTGCGTGAACTGCTCCAGCTTGATGTCGCGGGCGCGGGTCACCAGGCGGATCGGGCCCACGATGTCCGTGGCGCTGAATTCGCCCAGGTCCATGCTGATCCGTCCAGGCACCGCCTGCGCGCTCAGTTCCGTGCCGCGCGTGCCTTCGAACTGCAGCGGCTTGGCCAGGTTCTGGAAGTTCAGCGTGCCGCTGAAGCTGCCGTTGATGGTTACCTGTCCGGCTATGTTCTCCAACTCCACGTCGCTTCCGCGGCCTTGCAGATCGATTCGTCCCTTCACGTCCACCGCGTGAACCAGGTCGCTGTGGCCCACGTCCAGGCGCACATTGCCGCCCACCTTGGAAAGACGCACGTCGCCGCGGCTGGTGGCGATCTCGACATCGCTCTCCACGTCGCCCACCTCGTAGTCGCCCGTGGCGCCGCGCGATTCCACCGCCAGTTCGCGGGGCACGGTCACCTCCAGATCGTCGGAGATGCGCTGATTGCCGGGCACCCGATCCTGATTGGTGCGCACCACCAGGCGGTCGCCCTGCGCGACGATCTCCACCGGAGTTTCCGCGTTCGTCCGGTCGGCGTCCTCGCGCCGGTAGGCGTTGACCAGCTTCCGCCCGTTCACCGTCACGTCTTTCGAATCGCCGCCGGTCACTTTGATATTGCCGCGCGGGTTCTCGAACACGACGCGCTTCATGCCGGTCGCGCTGATGGTGGCCGACACCGGAAAGTCGTACTGCTGGCCCCAGAAATCCAGGCCGCCGCGCATGAAACGCACGCCATGCTCGCGCGCCTGCCAGATGCCGCTGCCGGCGATGCAGATGAGGATGACCAGCACAACTTCGCCACCCGTGAAACTACCGCGCACGCCTTCGCGATGCCAGATCAGCCCTTCAATCAGCCGCAACAGGCCCCAGGCGATCAACACGAACGGCCAATACTGCGCCGCCAGGTCGAAGATGGGAGCCTCGGGGTGCAGGTTCCGCCACAGGAAGAATGCGCCGATGGCAAGCAGCAACAGTGGTCCTGAAAATGAGCGTCTCATACGGGGTCTCCTGGCGGGAGAGGCGGGTTCTGCCCGCCATCGGCCGGCCGCGACGCGCTGCCGCCGAAGCCGCCCTTGGCGGGTGGCGGTTGCGAATACGTGCTCTGTGCGTAGCTGCTCTGCGCCGGATACGCGTATGCCGGCGGCGGGTACGGCTGCACGGGCGGAGGCGGAGGCGGCACCGGTTCCATGCTGCGTTTCATCAGGCTCAACAGGCCGAACACGATCAACAGCACGGGCCAGGTCCTGTCGAAACTGTACTGCGTGAAGTTATTCAGCGCGAACAGCACACCCACCGTGATCAGCGTGATGGGGCCGCGGATGGCGCGCATAAGGGACGGCTCACGGTCTTTCATTGCGCGCCTCCCCGGCCGCGGCTTCGCGGCCCGTGAATCGCCCGTACAGCAGGTACACCCCGGCGGCGATCAACAGCACCGGCCAGAAACGCACCACGCGGTCGAAATCCAGCAGATCGAGCGTATGCAGCAGCAGCAGAATGCCCAGGATGATCAGCACCACCGCGGCCACCGGAATCTGGTCGCTGCGGCCGCTCAAGTTCACCAGGCTGGAATACTCGTCCACCGCTTCGCCCATGCGGCGCTTGCGCGCCGTGTGATATGCCTCGAAAGCCATGTAGGCCATCCACGCCACCACCGTCATGACGAACACCGGCTCCAGTCCGTGGGCGGCGCGTGAATCGGCGATGCTCATCAGCACGCCCCAGATGATCGCGTGCACCATGCCTTTGGCGTACTGCCCGTTGTAGATTGCGCCCACGCCCGGAATCATGCCGAGGAACAACGCCAGGCCAGGCGAAACATCGGCATACACGTAACCCGTGGCTGGAGGGGCGGCCACGGGTGGCGGGCCCGCAAACGGCGGGGGCACCGCGAATGGCGGCGGTGGTGCGCCGAAGCCCGCTGGCTCCGCGGCGCGCGCGGCCGGGGCCGGAGCGTGCTCTTCACAGTACACGGTGCCGAAGGCGTCGCGACGGCACTGCTCGCATACCGGTTTGCCGCAATTGCGGCAATATGCCGTAGCCGGCACTTCTGGATGATTTTGGCAGTTCATTTTAGTCCCTCAACCTGTTCACTTCACTGCGATTCCCGGGGCGCCCCGGACGACGGGTTGGAAGCCGGCGCTCCATCTGCGTTTCCTGCTGGGTTCAATGCTTTGACGGGCAGCTTCCGGTCGTCCGCCTTCGGCTCGGAAGGCCTGGTCGCCTTCTGGTCTTCCGCCTGTTGCTGCCAGTCCCTCAGCAGCGTTTGGATCTGGTAAACCACTTTCAGATTTTCGTAAAACTTCACGCTGCGCGCCCAGGTGCGGTGCGCGCGGTCGTCCAGCGATGCCCAAACCTCGCTGGGCCGCAGATCCGCGGCCCTCAATTGCTGCATGGGCACGAATTTCGAGAGAATCGAGAACGAAAGAATCGTCATCGCCATTCCCATCACGAACCGCGGCTGCACTATCGGAGCGAACAGCTTGCTCAGCCAGCCTCGCGTTTTGGCCGGAGCCTTCCGGGTCCACGGCGCGTCAAACAAAATGCGTGTGATCAACTCCGGCGGAGGCTCCACATCAGCCGCCCGCTCCATGAACGCCACCGCGGCGGCGCAGTCCCGCGCCACTTCGGCGCACCCGGGACAGGCTTCCAGATGGCGCTCCACTTCGGCCTTGCGGTCCGCCGTGAGCGTGCCGTCCACGTAATCGCAGATCAGTTGTTCCAGTTCTGCGCAGTTCATACCACCAGCTTCTGCTTTCGCAACAGACGAGCCAGTTCCGCCCGTCCACGATTAATCCGGCTTTTCACCGTGCCTTCGGGGATGTCGAGTACTTCCGCAATCTCCCGGTATTCCATTTCCTGCAAATCCCGCAATATTACCGCTTCCCGCAAATCGGGCGAGAGCTTTTGCAGGCTCGCCTGCAGGATCTCGCTGGCCTCGCGCCCCGCCAATGCCTGGTCCGGACGCGCCGCCGCCGATCCACCCGTTTCTTCCAGCATCGGAAGTTGCTCTTCGATCGAATCGGTCACGCGCTCCTGGCGAGTGCGTCGATAATGGTCGATCAGAAGATTGCGCGTTACCCGCGCCAGCCAGGTATGAAAGCTGCCCTCCGTGCTGCGGAAGGTCTTGATCGTCTTGAAGACACGCAGGAACACATCCTGCGTCAGATCCTGCGCTTCCTGCGTGCTGTTGGTGAAACGGAAGCACAGGCCGTACACGTTGCGCGTGTGCTGCCGGACAAGATCTTCCCAGGCGCCTTCATCGCCGTTCAGGCACCGCGAAACCAGGGGCTGGTCCACGCTATCGATCAGATTTCGGCCTCCGGAAACATTTACCACCGGATTGGCAACCTCACCGCTCGAGGTGTTTCCTCCAAATCGCTCCCAAGCTAGCGTCGCGGTTGCCATGGCTCTCGTCTTCCATAACAAGAAACGAGGCTTTCTCATGATAGGTTCAATTTTTCCGGTATGCTAGCCCAGTAGGGGTGGGGTTATTCCCCTCCCACCCTCGGAAAGCGGGGAAAACCCGATTCAGCGCCCAAATTGGACCAAAACGGCGAAGTGGAAGTGGCTTGCCGCCATCCTGCTGATCGTCGCCCTCGTAATCTGGCTGCTCCGTAACCGGCAGTTCGGCATCCCTGCCTTCGATTGGAGGCTGGCCGGCAGCACCTTTGCCCACGTCCACTGGGTGTGGGTGGCCATCTCGTTGATCCCTATCGGCGGGACCTATTGGGGTCGGGCCTTGCGCTGGGCCGTCTTTCTCAAGCCGCTGAAGCCCCAGCCCTCGATGCGCAACCTGCTCTCCGCCACCGTGGTCGGCTTCACCGCCATTACCCTGTTCGGCCGGCCCGGCGAGTTCGTGCGCCCCTACCTGATCGCCCGCAAAGAGCAGGTTCCGGTGACCTCACAGCTCGCCGCCTGGGCGCTGGAGCGGATCTTCGACCTCCTGATGGCCCTCCTGCTCTTCGCCTTTGCCCTGACCCGGGTGCAGACCTCCGGCATGCATGTAGGGCTGAAACTGACCTGGGTGCTGGCCGCCGGCGGCAAGGTGGGCGGGGTGCTCGGGTTGGCCGTTCTCCTCATCCTGCTGTCCCTGCGCCACTTCGCCGGACCCCTGCGGCTCCGCCTGCTCGACGCTCTGCGCCACGTGCCGGAGAAACGCTCGGCCGGGCTAAGGAAAATCATCGACGCGCTCTTCCAGGGAGTGGAGTCCATGCGCAGCGACGCGTCCCTGTTCCTGGTGCTCGTCTATTCGATCCTGGAATGGGTGCTGATCTGTCTCTGTTTCTGGTGCGTGGCGCGGTCCTTCGCCGGGATTGTCAATCTGAGCCTCGTCGATGTATTGATATTATTGGGCTTTGTATCGTTTGGATCGGTGGTCCAGATTCCCGGTGTGGGGGGCGGCATGCAAGTGGTTTCCGTTCTCGTGCTGACCGAACTGTTTGGCATCCGCCTGGAGCTGGCCTCGGCGTTCGCCGTATTTCTCTGGGCTATTACATTTGTAGCAATTGTGCCGCTGGGCCTCTCCGTCGCCGTCAAGGAGGGTTTGGACTGGCACAGCCTGAAGCGGATTAGCCGGGAGGCATCCTAAATGAAGTGTCCATTTTGCAACCATTTGCACGATAAAGTAGTCGACTCCCGTGAGAGCAAGGAAGGCGATGCCATTCGCCGTCGCCGCGAATGCCTGGAATGCACCCGCCGTTACACCACGTACGAGCGAATCGACGAAGTCCCGTACATGGTGATCAAGAAGGATGGCCGGCGCGAGAAGTTCGACCGCCAAAAGGTGCTCGGCGGGCTGCTCAAGGCCTGCGAAAAGCGTCCGGTGAGCATGGTGCGGCTCTCGGAACTGGTCAACCGGGTGGAATCGAAGGTCAGCGACTCCCCTGACCGGGAGATATCTACTATAAATATAGGAGAATTCTTGATGGAGAACCTCCGGGAGCTGGACAAGATCGCTTATGTACGATTCGCGTCGGTGTACCGCGATTTTCAGGATGAGCAGGCGTTCTTCAACGAGCTGAAACAGCTGATGCGGCAGAAAATGCCATAGCAAGATTCCCTGTAACCTAAACGATTTTAAGACATCTTTAAAAATAGAGCTTTAACTTAGCTGGCGAATGATGTTACCATCAGATGAAAGTCGAACCCCGAATGCACCCATGGTTGTCTACACTTCGGGCCGTGAGAGCAACAGCAAGCCGATTTCCTTTCAGTTAGAACCCCATTCCCTGACATCCGATCCGAGTACGTCGTGTGTCTGTGGGGGGAGGTGAGTCTTAAGTGGATCAATTTGAAGATCAGTTTTTAGCGGAGAACCCCGAGAGCCTGGGTCTCAATTTCGAGGAAGACCCGAAGTTTTTCGATCCTGAAGCCGCCCATGAAGCCGACTTTTTGCACCCGGCGCCGGTGGAAGAGTCTATTTATACGGACGATCCGGTTCGTGTGTACCTCCGCGAGATGGGCGCCGTTCCACTGTTGACCCGCGAAGGCGAAGTCGATCTGGCGCGCCGCATGGAACGCGGCAAGTTGCGCATGCAGAAGGCGATCAGCCGTTCCGCCCTGGTGCAGCGCGTGGTTGTGGATGTGGCCGACCAACTGAAGAAGTCCACCATCGAGATTGAAAGCGTGGTGGATCTCGGGGACGTCGAGGAAGGCTCGCCCGCGGATCTCAAAGTGCGCGCCGACGCCGCCAAGCACTTCGCCGATATCATCCTTCTGCACAAGAAGTTACAGCAGTTGGAAGAAAAGGTAGAAGCCACCCCTGCGGCCAGCAAGAAGCCTCGCAAGCGTCTCGCCGCCAAACTGAACCGAGCCAAGGTGGAAGCCTCCCTGGCGATCCGCCGGGCCCCCTTCCGTCTCATTAAATGGAAGGAATTTGCTCGCGAAATCGAGCGCGCCGTGGATGAAATCAGCCACCTCGATGGCGAAATCAAGCGCATCGAAGTGCGCGCCAATCCCACCCAGCAACTCCGCCTGCGGGAGTTGAAGCGCGAAATCAAGAGGCGCGAAGCCTCCGCCGGCGCCACCCTGCCCGAACTCAAACACAGCCTGACCGTCATCCGTCACGGCGAAGCCGAAGCCGAGCGCGCCAAAAAGGACCTGGTGGAAGCCAACCTCCGTCTGGTCGTCTCCGTAGCCAAAAAATATGTGAACCGCGGACTTCACCTACTGGACCTGATTCAGGAGGGCAATATCGGCCTCATGCGCGCCGCCGACAAGTTTGAGTACCGCCGCGGTTACAAGTTCTCCACCTACGCTACCTGGTGGATTCGCCAGGCCATCACCCGCGCCATCGCAGACCAGTCCCGCACCATCCGCATCCCCGTTCACATGAACGAAAGCATGAACAAGTTCCTGCGGGCGACGCGCGAACTGGAGAAGGAACTGGGGCGCACTCCTACAAATGACGAAATTGGCCGCCGTATGGACATCCCGGTGGAGAAGGTCCAGAAGTTGAAGACCATCTCGCGCGATCCCGTGTCGCTCGAAACCCCGGTTGGCCGCGACGGCGAAAGCGCCCTCGGCGATCTCATCGAGGACCGCTGGGTCGGCTCCCCCGTCGATGCCGTGATTGAATCCAACGTCCGCGATGAAACCGCCGGCATCCTCAAGACCCTCTCCCCCAAGGAGGAGAAGGTGATCCGCATGCGCTTCGGCATCGGCTGCGAGCGCGAGCACACGCTCGAAGAGATCGGCCAGGAATTCGACGTCACCCGCGAACGGATTCGCCAGATTGAGGCCAAGGCGCTCCGCCAGCTTCGCGCCCCCGAACGGGCCCGCCGCCTGCGCGCGCTCATGGCCGCACGATAGCCCCATAGTCCGTTTTCATCTCCACTTCCAAGCCGGGGCTATGAACCGCCCCGGCTTTCTTTTTTTCCGCGCACCTTACGCAAGGCGCGTGGCATCAATATGGGCATGAACCTCAGAGGAATTGTCCTGGGTAGCGCTCTGCTTGTCGCAGCCAGCGCCGTTTTTTACGCGCAACAGAAAACTCTGCCCGCACCTTTTGCCACGCCGTCAGCCAATAACCGGCCGCGGGTGATCGCTAAACCCGAAGGCGCCAAACTCAGCGTCCCGCCCGGCTTCCAGGTGGAGATCTACCAGGAGGGCTTCAAGGTCCCGCGCTTCATGCTGCTCGGCCCCAGCAACGAGATCCTGCTTTCCGACGCCGCCCGCGGTACCGACGGCACGGTCTATGTGCTACAGGGCAAGGAACGTAAGGCGCTTATCCAAGGACTCGACCGGCCCTACGGCCTGGCTTTGCAGGACGGTTACCTTTACGTCGGCGAGCCCGAATCCATCAAACGCTACAAGTACGACGCCAAGGCGATGACCGCCGGCCCCGGCCAGGAGATTGCCTCGCTCAAGGGTTTCGGCGGCGGACATTGGACCCGCAGCTTGCTCTTCTCGCGCGATGGCAAGCGCCTCTGTGTGGGCACTGGTTCGGGATCTAATGTGTCGCCGGGCGAGGATCCCAGGCGCGCCGCCATCAACTGCTACAATGCCGACGGCAGCGGCCACGAAATCTTCGCCGCCGGCACACGCAACCCGATCGGGTTGCGCTATTACCCCGGCACCGACACCCTCTGGGCGGCCATACAAGAGCGCGACGAACTCGGCGACGACCTGGTGCCCGACTACTTGACCCACATCCAGAAGGGCGGCTTTTACGGCTGGCCGTACGCCTATGCCGGGCCCCATGAAGACCCACGCAACAAGGGCCAGCGTCCGGACCTGGTGGCCAAGACGATTCAGGGCGACGTCCTGCTGGGATCCCACGTCGCCGTGCTCGATTTTATTTTCTACACGGGTAGTCAGTTCCCCAAGGAGTATCAGGGCGGGGCCTTCCTCGCCTTCCACGGATCGTGGAACCGCTCCCTGCGAGTCGGCCAGTCCATCGCCTTCATCCCGTTCAAGGACGGCAAGCCTTCCGGCGCCATGCGCGAGGTCCTCACCGGTTGGATGCTGGGTCCGGACCAGCGCGAAGTTTGGGGCCGTCCCGTCGGACTCCTGCAATTGCCCGATGGCAGCCTGCTGATTTCGGAAGACGGCAACAACCGCATCTGGCGTTTGAGCTACAAGGGGTGAAACGGCTCGCCATCGTTCTGCTGGCGTGGAGCGCGGCGCAGGCCGCTCCTTTTTCGCACAAGCTCCACCTGGAACTGGAGCTACAGTGCGCCACGTGCCACACCGCGGCCGCCGCCAGCACCAAGGCATCCGACAACCTGCTGCCCGCGAAAGCCGTCTGCCTCCAGTGCCACGAGGACGCCCAAATCCCGCCGCGGCCGGCCACCCGCGTGGCCACTTTCAGCCACGCCCAGCATCTCAGGATGGGCAACCTGGCGCCGGTTCTTGCCGCCGCCATCGACAAGAAGAACTACCTCCAGCCGCCAGGCGACATTCGGCGCCATTTGAACACAATGGATGCCTGCCAGGCATGCCATCGGGGATTGGCGGAGTCCGAACAGGTCACCCCTGCCGCCATGCCCCAGATGGCCGATTGTCTGGTCTGCCACAACGAAATCGACAATCCCTTCAGCTGCGAGAAGTGCCACGCCAAGGACGCCCCGCTGAAACCCGCCAGCCATCTGCCCAGTTTCCTCAGCGACCATACTTCCGGGAAACTGAACCTGGACAAGGCCAGTTGCGTGGTGTGCCACGGCCGGAACTTCCGCTGTCTGGGGTGTCACTAATTGCCGCCCCTCAGGGTGGCGGCAGGGTGTCACCTGTGCCATTGCCGCGGCACACGATCGCTATAGTCAGTCCAAATTCGTATGAAAACAAACAGCGCAGACACTGGTAAGCCGATTGCAACGACAGTGCCCGGAGGGTCGGCTGAATGCCAATCGCAAGGATCACAGGACAAGGATTAGCGGCGATCGCGCTTTCTGTCGCCCTGCTTTGGGCATGTTTCATCGGCGAACGCCTGATGGTGCGCCGCTCTCTCGACCAGCGCGCTCAGCTCATGCGCGAACTCCACCAGATGCAGCGTGAGCGCCGCGCCCAACCGGTTTCCGCCCCAATCCGTCCCGGCCCGCGCCCGGTGCGCGTCACGGTAGGCTGACGTCGAAGGGTTGTACAATTACAGGCAATGGCGAAATCCGTTGCCTTGCTCACTCTTGCCCTGTTCGCCGCCGGTTGCGGCAAAACTCCTTCCCAGAAGCTGTCCGCGCTTTCCGAAGAGTTTGTTTACGGCGCCCTCGCCTTTTCCCCTTCCGCGGCCACCGCGGCCGGCCTGCACCAGTACCAGAAACAGAATCTGGATGAAATGCTGGACGATTTTGGCGCGCAGAGCCTCGCCCGGCAGCGTACTTTCTACGAAAAATTCGGCGATCGGCTGGCCGATCTCAAGACCGGCGAATTGACCCCGGAAGACCGCGCCGACCTCACCATCCTACAGGACCAGATCGCGCTCAACCTGCTCGACCTGACCGAAATCCACAGCCACCTGCACAACCCGCAACTCTACGTGGAGACGCTGGGCAACGCGCTTTTCGCCCCTTACGTCCTCGAATACGCTCCGCAACCGGAACGCATCCGCCACATCATCGCGCGGTTGAAGAACGTGCCGTTGTTCCTCGATCAGGCTTCCACCAATCTGGTCTCCGCGCCCGACGTGTGGACGCGGGTAGCCATAGAAGAGAATCAGGGCAACATCGGCATCGTCGATAAGGAGATCCGCGCCGGCGTTCCGCCCGACCAGGCCGAGAATTACACCCGCGCGGCCCGTCCCGCCCTGGAAGCTATGTCCAAATTCGACAAGTTTCTCAGGAGCAGTTTGAGCACTCGCAATACCTACGATTGGCGGCTCGGCAGGACACTCTACGCAAAGAAATTCCAGTATTCGCTGGAGATCGGCATCGAACCCGAGAATGTATTGCAGCAGGCCGAGCGCGACCTGACAGCCGTCCGCGCCCGCATGCTGGCGCTCGCCCTGCCGCTGCACCGCGAAGCCTTCCCGTCCCACAAGGACCACGGCGATCTCGCCGGCGCCGAACTCGAAAACGCCGTCATTGGCGAAGTGCTGGGCAAAATCGCCGACCGCCACGCCGCGGCGGAAAGTTACATGGACGATGCCCGCAAGAGTCTGGACGAAGCCCGCGCCTTCGTGCAGGAGAAGCGCCTCCTCACGCTGCCTCCCCGCGCCAATCTGCAAGTCATTCCCACGCCGGAGTTCATGCGCGGCAGCTATCCGGTGGGCGGCTTCAATGCGGCACCCGCGCTGGAACCGCAACTGGGCGCGTTCTACTGGGTCACCCCCATCCCGCCCGCCTGGCCCAAGGAACGCGCGGAATCCAAGCTGCGCGAATACAACTTTTACAAACTTAAGCTGCTCACCATCCATGAAGCCATGCCGGGCCACTACGTGCAAATGGAGATCGCCAACGACGTACAGCCGAAGGCGCGCCGCCTGCTCCGTTCCATCTTCGGCAATGGCGCCTACATTGAAGGCTGGGCCCAATACGCCACCCAGGTGATGCTCGACGAGGGCTTCCTCAACCACGCGCCGGAACTGGCGCTCACTTTCGCCAAGGAGGAACTCCGCGTGCTGGCCAACGCCATCCTCGATGTCCGCCTCCAGATGCTCAACATCCCCGACCAGGAGGCGCTGGACCTGATGGAGAAGCAGACCTTCCAGGAAGTGGAGGAGGCCACGGCCAAGTTGCAGCGCGCCAAACTCACTTCCGCTCAGTTGCCCATGTACTATGTCGGCTGGCGCGCCTGGATTAAGGCCCGCGAAGAATACAAGCTGGCGAAAGGCAGCGCTTTCAGCCTGGCCGATTTCAACGACCGCGCCTTGAAAGAAGGCGCCGTCCCCATCCCCGTGCTCGGTTCCCTCCTGAAGTGAGGGGAAGGCAACCGAAGCTCCGGTTAAAACGTCTATAATGACGTTACAGAGGATGCCAGAGAACCCCACGCCTGAACTCAGCCCCGCGGCCGAAGCGCGGCCGGTTTCGCTGGTTAGCGCCAGCATCTGGGGTGCGCTTTCCTGGGTGCGCGATCTCGCCTTCGCGGTGCTGATCGCCGTCATCCTGATTGTCTTCATCTACCAGCCCGTGAAAGTGGAAGGCACCAGCATGATGCCCACCCTGACCGATCAGGAGCGCATCTTCATCAACAAATTCACCTATCACTTCGGTCTCGGCAGTATCGAACGCGGCGACATGGTGGTCTTCTGGTTTCCGCTGGACCCCTCGAAATCCTACATCAAGCGCGTCATCGGCATACCCGGCGACAGGGTTTACATCGACGCCGGACAGGTTGTCGTCAACGATCGCCCACTGGTGGAGAACTACGTTCCCGAGGGTTATCACGACCGCGTCTCCTGGGAAGAGCACCGCATCCCGCCCGATGAGTATTTCGTGCTGGGAGATCATCGCAGCTCTTCCAGCGACAGCCGCACCTGGGGCTTCGTCAAGCGCGACGCCATCTACGGCAAAGCGATTTTCGTTTACTGGCCCCTCAAGAACATGGGGCGGTTGCGGTAGACCGGCCACGGGGGCACTAGGGCAGTTCCACAGCCGTCGTGTTCGCGCCGCAAACCAGCACGCCGACGCGTTCTCCCGGCGCCGGCCGGTAGGCGCCCGACAGCAGCGCCGCGAACGCCGCCGCGCCGCCCGGTTCGGCCACTACCCGCAGGGTACTCCACAGCGCCCTTTGGGCGTCCATGATCGCCTCATCGGAAACCAGCGCCACGCGCTCCACCCAGCGCCTGGCCAGTGGGAACATCAACTCACCGACCCGTTTCGGGGCCAGCGAATCCGCCGCAATGCCGCCCGCCTCGGCATCCACCGGACGGCCGGCCTCGAGCGCGCGATACAGCGTCGGCGCCTTCTCCGGCTCCACGGCGACAATCCGCACACGCCCCTGGTACCACCCGGCGATCCCTCCGATCAACCCGCCGCCGCCGCAGGCCACCAGCAGGGTGTCGATGCCGGGGGCCTGTTCCTCAACCTCCAGCCCGGCCGATCCCGCGCCCCAAAGCGTCTCCATTTGGTCGTAGGCATGCACGGGCATGGCACCGGACTGTTCCGCCCAGGCCACGCTAGCGATCAGCGCATCGTTGTACCGCTCGCCGGAGACCACCAGTTCCGCGCCATAGGAGCGGATCCGCTCCATCTTCGCCGGTGACGAAACCGTCGGCACAAAAATACGCGCCGCCTTGCCGGTCTTCATGGCGGCATAGGCCACCGCCACTCCATGATTGCCACCCGACGCCGCCACCACCCCCGCCGGCGGCACCGCCCGCGTCAACAGGTTGGAGAACGCGCCGCGCGTCTTGAACGACCCGGTGTGCTGCATGAATTCCAGTTTCAGCACCAGCGGCCTGGGATCGAGACCGAAATCGGCTGCGTCCACATCCACCACCGGTGTCCGCCGGATGTAGGGACGAATCACATCGTAGGTGCGCGCAATTTCCTGGCGCATGGCGGCAATCGAACGGTCAGTCATGGTCGCTTCCGATTATAGTAGGCTGGACCTATGTCCCCGCTTCGCCACCTCTTGATACCCGGACTCCTTTCAATTACAACCATGCATTCCCAAACGCCAGCACCACCCACCGCGCCCCGCATCGAACACCGCGAAACGCGGCACACCGCAACCGTGATCGATCCCTACTTCTGGCTGCGCGAGAAAGCGAACCCCGCGGTCGCGCAGTACCTGGAAGCGGAGAACGCCTACACCGAGGCGATGACCGGCAATTTGAAGCCTTTCAGCGACGCCATCTATCAGGAGATGCTGGGGCATATCAAGCAGACGGATCTCTCCGTGCCCACCCGTCGCGGCGAGTATTTTTACTATTCGCGGACCGAAGAAGGCAAGCAATACCCGATACAGTGCCGCCGCAAGGGCAGCATGGAAGCCCTCGAGGAAGTACTGCTCGACCTCAACGCCCTCGGCAAGGACCACAAGTTCGTCGGCCTTGGCGGCTTCGTGGTCTCCGACGACCAGAATCTTCTTGCCTACACCATCGATTACACCGGCTTCCGCCAGTACGCCTTGCAGGTGAAGGACCTGCGCAACGGTCAGACCCTCGCCGACACCACTGTCCGCGTCACGTCCATGGCATGGGCCGCCGACAACAAGACGCTCTTCCTGACCACCGAAGACGACGTCACCAAGCGCCCCGACAAGCTCTTCCGCCATGTCCTGGGGTCGCCCACCTTCGATCTGCTCTACGAGGAGAAGGATGAGCTCTACGATATCGGCGTCAGCAAGACGCGCGACCGCAAGTACCTGCTTCTGGAGATTGAAGCCAAGGACACCAGCGAAGCCCGCTACTTGCCGGCTGCCCGCCCACAGGACAATTTCGCGGTCTTTCTGCCGCGCGAGAAGAAGCACCGTTATTACATCGACCACCGCGAAGGCACGTTCTATATCCGCACCAACCAGAGCGGCATCAATTTCGCCATCATGACCGCGCCGGAAAACGACCCGGCGCGCAAGAACTGGAAGGTCTTCCTGGCTCACCGCGACGAAGTGCGCATCGACGGCATCGATCTGTTCCAGGACTTCGCGGTGTCGGTGGAAAAATCGCAGGCCCTCGCCCACCTGCGCGTGCACAACTTCAAGACCGGAACCTGGACGCCTATCGCCTTCCCCGAGCCCGTTTACTCCGTTTTTCCCGGCGGCACGCCGGAGTACGAATCCACCACCTACCGCTACAACTACCAGAGCATGATCACGCCCTCCACCATCTTCGACTACGATACCCGCACGGGAAAATCGACGCTCCTGAAACAGCAGGAAGTGCCCGGCGGGTACGACCCGAAGCAATACACCAGCGAGCGCCTGTGGGCGACGGCGCGCGACGGCGTCAAGGTGCCCATCTCCATCGTGTACCGGAAGGGCCTGGTGCGCGACGGCAAGGCC
>PLDO01000457.1 GCA_003136215.1 Bryobacterales bacterium | reverse complement strand
CGGGGTGCGGCCGAATTCGCCGAGGGCGACGATCATAGTGGAGTCAAGCATGCCGGCGGCTTGGAGATCGCCGATGAGCGCGGCTACTCCGGCGTCGAACTGCTTGCCCAGGCTGAAAATGTTGGTGCCGTTCTTATTCGAGGCTGCTCAGTAGATATCGACATGCATATCCCAGCCGCCGACGGTTACCTGGATGAAGCGCGTCCCCTGCCCGGCGGCTAAGGCCTGCTTGGCGACGATCAGCGCGTTGCCGAAAGAACTGCTGCCGTAGCGGGTGCTATCGGCGGAAGAATACGTAAACACGCTTTGGACCGTCGGATCGTACATGAGGCCCTGGCCGGAGGTGTAGAGGTTGTCCATATCTTCGACGGGCTGGCCCAGAGGAGAATTGACGCGCAGAGCGTCGTCCTCGGCGTGCATCTGCGTGTACATTTCATTCCAGCGCGTCTGGCCGAGCGAGTTGGTGGTGTTGGGAAGGCCGGCGGTGGTCGGATCCACTTTGAACGGAGCGTATGTAGCGTCGAGATAACCGGAGCTGACCGCGCCATCGGAGTTCAGCGCCAGGAACGTGGGGAGCACGTGGCCGGGCAGGCGTTCGGACGCTTTTTGAAGGGCGACGATGCTGCCGATGTTGGGCGCGATGTTGCCGAGCGAGGCGGCGGGGTTGCGTCCGATCTGCACCCAGGTCTGGCACACCGAGTGAACCACGGCGTGCGCCTGCACGTTGCGCGCGATGGCGAAATCCCCGGCCAGCGTGGCCAGTTTCGGCATCAGACCCACCGGGAAGGACAGCCCGTTGATAGTGTCGGGGGCGAAGGATGCCGGCGTCACCCCGTTGACCATCTTGAAGTCGAAAGTGTCGGTGTGGCTGGGCGCGCCGGCCATCAGAATGAAAATTACGTTCTGCGCCGTGTTCTTGGTGGTCACCCCGGCGGCAGCCACGTCGGCTGCCTTTGCCGGGCGCCGCGCCAGGAACGATGCCGTGACGCCCGTCCCCACCAGTTCCAGGAAGTGGCGCCGCGTGGCGTGAGGGCGATTGAAGAACGCCTGGTGATTCCAGGGGTGTTTCTGAAACCAGCGATTGATTTTTTCCTGTTCGTTGCTCATGACGTCAAGCCCTCGCTAGTAATTGAAAACGAAATCGACCTTGTTGTAGAGCGACCATGCCAGGTCCTGGATCGCGCTGTTGCGCGCCGTGCCGTTGGCCGTGGGCAGGCTGGCTAACGCCGTGCTCATTTCACCGGCGCTGGGGTAACGCGACAGGATGGTCAGGAAGAGCCGGTTGACTGCATCGGTGTTGTTGAGCCCCGCGCTGGCCACAACCAGCGGGCTCGCGGTGGCTCCGGTCAGGGCCAGTTTGCCCTCGATCAGGCTGGCGTTCATCAGGTTGAGTGCCTGCAGGATCGAGCCGTCGCTGCGCCGCGGCTGATCGTCCCGGTTGCCGCGCAGAAAGCTGTCCAGGAAAGCGTTGGTGGTGCCGTTGGTATTAATCACATCCGGAAACTGCATGGCGTATGATGGATAACCCATGTTGAGCTCGCTCCAGCCGGTCACGGCGTACCCCGCCTGTGTGCATGCCCCCGCTGTCACCGTGGTGCAGGGAAAGCTGCCGCTCGATTGCGCCACGCCATCGATAATCTCTTCGCCCCACAGGCGGCGCACGAACTTGCGCGCGAAGTAGGGTTCCCAGGCGGCGCTCCACTGCCCCGGGTACCGGCTGGACAGCTGGTAAGTTTCGCTATTGACGATCTCGCGCATCAGCGCTTTCAGGTCGAAGTTGTTTGCAATGAAGTGCTGCGCCAGGGCATTGAGCAATCGCGCGTTACTCGGCTGCAGCGTCCACGGGGCGGGCGGCGGATTGTCCGGATCCAGCCGTGCCGGGTCGAACGTGTCCGGCGGGTCCACCATTCCCATGCCAAAGAAGTAGGCCCACAGGTAGTTCACCGTGGCGCGCGCGAACTGCATGTCGCCGGTGATGTTGCGCGCCAGGGAGGCGCGATAGTCCTCGCCGGGTTTGGGCGACGTGCCGTTCAGGATGTACTGAGGCGGCACCGTGTAGCAGGGTTGTCCGGCCTTGCAGCCGGTGGGCGCAACCCGCGCCGGACGGTTGCCCGTCACCGTGTTCAGTGTGTAATCCGTGGTGAAGTTCTTCTGGTTGGTGAGCAGGCTCCAATAGTAGATGTTGTTATTGCTCGGGTCCACCGGAATCTTCGCCGTGCTGGTGCGCGACATATGGGACGCCAGTTGCCACGCCTGATAGCGCGTGGTTTGCGATGCCCAGAGGCTGATCGCGTCCAGGTGCCCGCGGCCGTTGTGGCACAGCAGGCAGTTGACGTGGGTCATTCCCAGGAAGACGTCGAACGTGCTCGCCGTCATCTGGTCCATGATGTCCTGGCTCGGCCCCATGGTCACCACCGACCCCACCAGAAAGTTGGAAGGGCCATCATTATATGTATTGCCGGTGGAGGCCGAGATCAGCTCGGTGGCCATCTGATTGTATGGCTTGCCCTTGGTAATGGCGTCCTTGATCCACGCGTAAAGCGCGTTGCGCCCCTGCGGGAACCGGTTGAGGCTGGTGCTCGCCCGGTTGCTGGTGTTCAGATACAGATCGCCGAAATACATGGTCCACTTGTCGATCCATTCCGGCTTGGCCAGCAGCTCTTCGATCAGCTTGGCGCGCTTGTCGGGAGCCGTGTCGGCGACGAAGCTGAGCACGCGGTCGGGGGTGGGAATACGTCCCGTCAGGTCGAGCGTGATGCGGCGCACAAACTCCCAGTCCGTGGTGTTGGGTGCTGGCGTAATGCCGTTGGCCTGAAAGTCGGCGAAGATGTAGGAATCGATCGACCCGGCAATATGCGTCTGGTCGAAATTGTAGGTGCGGCTGCCGCCCGGAGGGTTGCCCAGCATCTTACCCACTGCGTCCGTGGTGGCGCTCAACCGCCGCTGCGGCATGCCGGACGCGCGCCGCAGGGCGTCGGTGAAAAACCGTTCCCGATCCGGCCCGAAGAAGGGGCAGTCGGGTTCGGCGAATTTGACTTGTGGCTCGGAATCGGTGGCTGGTGCCGCATCGGTCTGGCCGATCAGTATCCCGGATAAACCGAAGGCAGCTACGCCGCTGGCAAATAAAAACCACCTGGGCAGAAACATGGAATCCTCCGAGCGCATAAGGCATGCGCTGCTGTTGATGGTATTGTAAACCCCCGGACTCGCCGCGAGTTCCAATAAATTTTCCAGCGCGATTAATTGGCCCGGCCCGGGTTCATAATGACAGCATGACTAAACCAGCGGGGTGGGGTGGGGTGGTTCTGGCGGGGCTGTTGAGCGTGCTGGCGAGCCCCGCGCAAACCCTGAATAATCAAAGCTTAAGCGGGAAATACTACTTCCGGCACGTCTCCTTGGGAACGGATGGCGTCAACCCGGCCGGTTTGACGGACCCGCGCACTCTGATGGGCTCGATCACGTTCGATGGCGCCGGCGGCTACACCTATATCGGCCAGCAATTAAGCGGAATTAATGCGGCGGTTTCACAGACCGGGAAAGGCGTCTATTCGCTGGACGCGGGCGGCTTCCTATCCCTCGACAGCCCCCTGCGCACCGGCGCCAAAATTAACGTGCGCTTCGCCTCCGAGGCAATCGTCGGGTCGAGCACCGAATCCACCGACAATACCTACGATCTGTTTGTCGCCATCCCAGCCCCTTCCAGCGGCGCGGTTTTCGCCGGACCTTATAATTGCATGAGCCTGGAATTTCCCGGCGGCTCCACTGCCAACATGCGGAGCACCCAGTTTCCCCTCAGCCAGTCGGCGCCCGGAACCCTTCAAGCTTTCTCCGTGTACGGCCACGCGGCCGGCATTTCGGCGGGAATTCCCTTGACGCAACAGGTGACCGGCGCCACCTACACGATGGGCGTGGATGGTTTGGGCAGTCTCACCGTGGGTGCCGCCAACAATGCGCAGTTGCTCAGCGGCGGCCGGACGCTCTACCTCTCGGCCACCGGCAACATCGTGCTGGGCGGTTCCACCGCGGCCGGCGGCCACGATATCGTAATCGGAGTGAAGGCGCTCTCCGGCGCCACCAACGCCACCTGGAACGGCACCTTCTGGGGCGCGGGCCTGCGCATCGACTCCAGTGCCGTGTACGGATACTCGGGCGCGGTGGCGGCGCGCGGGCTGGGCAAGCTGACGTGGAGCAAACGCTTCAAGGCGCTCGGCGCCGGCGCCTTCGACTACACCGGGATCAACTCCTACACGTTGAGCGCCGATGGCACCGGAACCGTCGATCTCACCCAAGTCGCTCTCGGCGCGGCCGGCAAGGCGTTCGCCGGCGCTGCCATCAACGCGAACGATCCCGGCGCCTACGAGATCTATTTCGGAGTGCAGACCCCCGCGCTGGCCGGAACCGGCGTCTTCCTCAACCCTCTGGGCGTGGTCAACGCCGCCAGTTCGGCGCCGGCGGGAAATCCCATTTCTCCTGGCGAATTCGTGACGCTGTACGGCACCGGCCTCGCCAAGAGCAACCAGACGGCCGCGCCTCCCTACCCGCTTTCGCTGAATGGTGTCAGCGTGCTCATCAACAACAAGCCGGCGCCCATCTATTACGTCAGCCCGATCCAACTCAACGTGCTCGTGCCGTTCGCCACCACCGGCCCCACGGCCACCATCGTCGTGAACAACGGCGTCAACTCCAACACCGTGACCGTGCCGGTAGCCGCCACCGCGCCCGGCATCTACACGCTCGACCAATCCGGCAGCGGCGGCGGCGCCATCCTGCACGCCGCTGATTACAGCATCGTGAACGCCGCCAAACCCGCCATCGGCGGAGAGACGGTGCTGATTTATCTCACCGGTCTGGGCACGGTGACTCCCGCCGTAACCGACGGCACGGCGGGCAACCCCAACACCCTCTACACCGCGGATGCGGACGTGGCGGTCTACGTGGGCGGCGAGCAGGCGACGGTCATCTTCAAGGGGCTGGCCCCGGGATATCCGGGCTTGTACCAGCTCAACGTGACCCTGCCCCAGTTCCTCAAGGCCTCCGGCAACCTGCCGCTGGCTCTCCAGACGCTGAACGCCTATCACGATCAGGTCGACATCCCGATCCAGTAGGACAGACCTCCCGGTCTGTCCAGAGGCAGGCGGAACCGCCTGCCCCACCAGGTCGTGCTGCATGCCTGCATGGGTGGGGCATGC